>DASSRW010000029.1:0-8097 GCA_035701545.1 Pseudolabrys sp. | reverse complement strand
CGCCTATTCCTGCAATTGGCGTTTGAGGATCTCGATTTCTTCCGCAAGCGTCATGTCGTTGCCGACCAGCCCCTCGATCTTGCGCACCGCATGCAGCACCGTGGTGTGGTCGCGACCACCGAAACGGCGGCCGATCTCGGGTAACGAGCGAAGCGTCAGCGTTTTGGCGAGATACATCGCGACCTGACGCGGCCGCACGACATTGGCGGTGCGTCGCGAGGAGAGCAGGTCGGAGCGGCTGACGTTGTACTGCCGCGCGACGATCCGTTGGATGTCCTCGATCTTGACGCGCTTCGGCTCCTGGGGGCGGATCAGGTCGCGCACCTCGCGCTCGGCCATTTCCAGCGTAACGGCGTGGCCGGTGAGCTTGTTGTGCGCGAGCAGGCGGTTGACGGCGCCTTCAAGATCGCGGCCGTTGTGCGTCACCGCCTTCGCAACGTAGCTCAGGACCGGCAGCGGCACATCGAAGCCCGGGTGGTGCGCGCGGGCAGCTAGCACGCGCGCCTTGAGAATTTCGAAACGCAGTTCCTCGCCGAGCGCGCCCATTTCGACCACAAGTCCGCCGGCAAGGCGCGAACGCACGCGATCGTCAAGGCTCTCAAGCTCGGAGGGCGGCCGGTCCGATGCGATGACGACCTGGCGGCCGGCGTCGATCAGGGCGTTGAGCGTATGGCAGAACTCGGCCTGCGTCGACTTGCCTTGCAGGAATTGCATGTCGTCGATCACCAGTACGCCGATGCCGCGCAGCGCTTCCTTGAAAGCGATCGCGGTTTGCGTGCGTAGCGCCGAGACGAAGCCGTACATGAATTTTTCGGCGGTCAGATAGAGCACCTTGCGCTCGCCGACGGCATTGCCGGCCCATGTGATCGCTTGCAGCAGGTGCGTCTTGCCGAGGCCGACGCCGGCATGGATGTAGAGCGGATTGAACATCACCGGGTCGCCACGCTTGGCCGCCGCCACCTGCTTGGCCGCTGCGTGCGCGAGGGTGTTCGAGCGGCCGACGACGAACGTGTCGAAGGTCAGACGCGGATCGAGCGGTGAGCCGCCCAGTGCGTCGTGCACGCCGGGATCGCTGGCCGGCATCGGGCGTCCGTCGCCGTTGCCGTTGAGATAACGGCTGGCGAAGCCGTTGATCTCGAGCTCAGGCGCTTTCGGCTTGGCGACGGCAGTGCGCAAGACCGCCGATCGCACGACCAGTTCGACGCGCATCACTTTGGGATCCTCGGCCTGCCAGCAGGCGAGCACGCGCTCGGCGTAGTGCGATTGAATCCAGCTCTTGAGAAAGCGCGTCGGCACGGAAAGCCGAACCGCCTCCGTCTCGATCGCCTCAAGGTCCATACGGGCGAACCAGCTGGAATAGATGTCGTCGCCGACCTCGGCGCGCAGACGTCCTTTTACCTTCAACCAACGATCATCGTCCGGGTTTGGCATCGTCTCGTTTCTTAAAAGTGGTTGTTTCAATGAACTCGGTTGCTCGGCAGGCGGCATCAATGCCGCGAACGCGCCGAAACTGACGCAACATCACTCGTTCGCAGACGGTGCCGGAGCCGGAGGCCCTGAAGAGCGGCCGGTGCAGCGGCATCGACGGAAATTCGAGGATGCCGCGCCTCAGCAGCGGGGTGGCGGCATCGCTCCTACAAGGCCTGCGGAAACGCCGTCGTTTACCAAATAAATCCGGACAGGCTGGCAATTACGCATCATGCTTCTCGTGCGGGCGTCCGACGCCGGCATCCTGATCTGAGAAGCGTTCAATCCCTTCATCTTACCCCCCAATTTCTTGCGGGCCTGCGCCCGACCTCCTTGCTCATTCCGCCGCGCACACCCACTCCGATCAAACAGCCCTTAAGATCGGAGCAGGCAACAAATCACCTTTCCCATCTTTCGATGGGTCTGCCGCAAATTCCATTTCCTGGTGACGCGCGGGAAATTCCGAGTGGGGTAAAAATACACGAGCGAAGGTCGCTCGCAACGACAAACGCGCCCGCGATCAATCTGAAAAATCCGTTGCACGCCGGCGCGAAAGCGCAATTACGCACGTGATTTTTTTAACGTGTTGAATCGCCGCGCAGATTCTCAGTACTGCCAAACTGCAACACTCCGGCAGAGAAAAAATCGGACGCAGCCGGCAAGGCGCCGAAAGCGCCTATGGCATCAGGATTTTGGGGTCCCCGGTCTCGCTATCTTGTTAACTCTTTATCGCGCCGTGCGGATTCTTGTGCGTCGAACGAGGGTAACCCTTCGCATCCGTTGCGCGGGGGCAACATCAGCGGCGCGGCGGCAACACTCACAAGCCTTGGAGTTGATCAACGTGCAACATTTTCGATGTGATGACGCACGCGCAACAGCGCGCGTCGCGCGTCTTCCAAATGCGTTGCCGCTGCGCCCCGGTGCAAAAGCGCGATAACGATGCGAATCTCAATATAAAAATGCGGGAGAGTGGCGGAGTCAGCCGAAAACGACGCGATCCAGTCGTTTCTTACTTCGCGAGCTTGGCGATGCGATGCGTGAGCCGCGATACTTTGCGGCTTGCATTATTCTTATGAACGACACCGCGCTGCGCTGCACGCATGATCACCGGCTCGGCCTGCTTCAGCGCCGCCACCGCTGCGTTGCGATCGCCGGTTGCGATCGCCTCTTCGACCTTGCGGATCGAATTGCGCAGCAGCGAGCGGCGTGCCTTGTTGATCTCGGTCTTGCGCGCGATCTGGCGCGTAGCTTTGCGGGCGGAGGTGGTATTGGCCATCTAAATCTCGTCTACGAGCAACTCGACCCGCGCAACGCCGGTCAAGCGCGCATTCTTTGCGAAAAAATGACGGCGGCGAGAAGATCGCCGCCACCGGCGAGGCTTATAAAGAGGGCCCGTAAGGGCGTCAACGGCTGGAAATTGCGCGTTTCAGGCCACCCGTTTGGCGCGGATCGTGTCGTTTCCGGCCACAGCGCCGGCCCGGTCGGCAGCCGAAAAGGCGGCCAGTGGCGGATTGACCCGCGCCAATTCGGGATCGCCATGGATATGCGCGAGCACCGCCTTGACACCAGGCACCAGCGGCTTGCCGTCGAACAGCTTGCGGATCGCGACCGCCGCATCGAGCGCGGCGGTATCGCCCTCCGCCCAGGCGCGGCCGCAGAGATCGGCATTGAGATTGGCGGTGGCCGAGATGCAGCCCGCAAACACTCCCTGCCGCGCTTCCATCAGGGTGGCCTCGTTCGACGGAAACACGGAAAATTCCTTCGAGATTACTGCGGCCGCGCGCGCGTAGCTGAGGTCACCGGAGGAATCCTTCAAGCCGACGATGCGTGAGCCAAATTTGTCTAGAAGGCGCCTGATCAGCCCGATATGCCACGGCAGCCCGGACATGGCCGGGAAATGATAAAGATAGATCGGGATTGGCCGCTCGGCGGTCGCCCGTATCAGCCGTTCGATGTAGGCGACGAGCCCGTCGTCAGGGACGCCCTTGTAGTAGAACGGCGGCAATACGAGCGCACCGGCAAATCCCAATTCGGCGGCGTGCCGCGTCAGCGCGGCGGCGTCGGAGACCGCCGCGGCGCCGGTGCCGACCATCAGCCGGCTCATCGGCAGGCCGGCCGCCTTGTAGGCGCTCATGAGGCTCCTGCGCTCCTCGAGCGAGAAGGACGTCGCTTCGCCCGTTGTGCCCAGCACGTTGAGCGCGTCGCAGCCGTTGTCGAGCAGGAAGCGCGCCAGCTTGGTTGCGCGGGCATGATCGGGCCCGCCGTCTTCCCGCACGGGTGTGGCGATGGCGGCGATGACGCCGGAGAGTTTCTTCTGAGTCATGATGTTCCTCAAAATCAGCCGCTGACATTGTACGCTGCCAGCGCGGCCATGTTGACCAGTTGGTTGTCCTTGGCGCCGAGCTGGACGATCTGCACTGGCCGGTCGAGGCCGACAAGCAAGGGGCCGATCACCGTCGCACCCCCTAGTTCCTGCACCATCTTGGTCGAGATCGACGCCGAATGGAACGCCGGCATCACCAGCACGTTGGCCGGACCTGACAACCGCGTGAACGGATAGGGCGCCGCCAGCTCCGGATTGAGCGCGACGTCGGCGGCCATTTCGCCGTCGTATTCGAAATCGACGCGCTTCTGGTCGAGGATGCGCACGGCGGCCTGCACGCGCTCCGAGCGCTCACCCGGCGGCTGGCCGAAATTGGAGAAGGCCAGCATCGCGACGCGCGGTTCGTGTCCGAGCCGTCTCGCGACGCCAGCCGCTTCGATGGCGATCTCGGCGAGTTCTTCCGCCATCGGCATTTCCGTGACCGCGGTATCTGCGACCAGCACCGTGCGCCCACGCGTGATTATGAGCGACACGCCGATCACGCGGTGGCCGGGCTTCGGATCGATCACGTGCCGCACGTCTTCGAGCGCGACCGAGAAGTTGCGCGTGACGCCGGTCACCATGGCGTCGGCGTCGCCCAGCGCCACCATGCAGGCCGCGAAGTGATTGCGGTCCTGGTTCACCATGCGCTGGCAGTCGCGCAGCAGGAAGCCGCGCCGCTGCAGCCGCTCGTAAAGGAAATTGGTGTACTGCGCGTTGCGCGTGGAGAGCCGCGCGTTGACGATCTCCATGCCTTCCCCGAGCTCAATGCCGGTCTCGCGCGCGGTTTCCTTGACGCGATCCTCGCGGCCGACGAGCAGCGCCGAGCCGAGCCCCTGCTGAACGAAGCTCGCGGCGGCGCGGATCACCTGTTCCTCTTCGCCCTCCGCAAACACGACACGCCGCGGCTGGCGGCGCAGCCGGGCAAACACCTGCACCAGCGTTCCCGCGATCGGATCGCGGCGCGAGCGCAACTGCTCGCGATAGCCATCCATGTCGACGATCGGGCGGCGTGCGACGCCGGTATCCATCGCCGCTTTCGCCACCGCCGGCGGGACGGCGGAAATAAGCCGTGGATCGAAGGGCACCGGAATGATGTAGTCGGGGCCGAATTTCGGCCGCATGCCATAAGCGGCGGCGACTTCGTCGGGCACGTCCTCGCGCGCAAGTTCGGCGAGCGCCTGCGCCGCCGCGATCTTCATCTCCATGTTGATCGCAGAGGCACGCACGTCGAGCGCGCCGCGGAAGATGTACGGGAAGCCGAGAACGTTGTTGATCTGGTTTGGATAGTCGGAACGCCCCGTCGCCATGATGGCGTCGTCGCGCACGGCGGCCACTTCCTCGACGGTAATCTCAGGATCGGGATTGGCCATGGCGAAGATGATCGGCTTGTCCGCCATCGACTTCACCATCTCCTGCGTCACCGCGCCTTTGGCGGAGAGACCGAAAAACGCGTCGGCGCCTTCGAGCGCGTCGGCGAGCGTGCGTGCTTTCGTCTTCACGGCGTAGGCAGACTTCCACTGGTTCATGCCATCGGTGCGGCCTTGATAGATGACGCCCTTGGTGTCGCAGAGGATCAGGTTGTTCGGCGCAACGCCGATCGCCTTCAGCAGTTCGAGGCAGGCAATCCCGGCTGCGCCCGCGCCGTTGCACACGATCTTGGTCGATTTGATGTCGCGGCCGGTCAGGTGCAGCGCGTTGATCAACCCCGCCGCCGAAATGATCGCGGTGCCGTGCTGATCATCGTGGAAAACCGGAATGTCCATCAATTCGCGCAGGCGCTGCTCGATGACAAAGCATTCCGGCGCCTTGATGTCCTCTAGATTGATGCCGCCCCAGCCGGCGCCAAGAAATTTGACGCAGTTGACGAATTCATCCGGGTTTTCGGTCGACACTTCGAGATCGATGGAATCGATATCGGCGAAGCGCTTGAACAGAACGGCCTTGCCTTCCATCACCGGCTTTGCGGCGAGTGCGCCGCGGTTGCCGAGCCCGAGAATGGCTGTGCCGTTGGTGATGACGGCGACGAAATTGCCTTTCACTGTGTAGTCGTAGGCGCGGCTTGCGTCCTCGGCGATCGCCAGCACCGGCACGGCAACCCCCGGCGAATAGGCAAGCGACAGGTCGCGCTGGGTCGCCATCGGCTTGGTGGCGACGACCTCCAGCTTGCCGGCGCGGCCGGTGCTGTGGAACTGCAGGGCTTCCTGATCGGTGAAGGTCGGCCGGCTGCCGGCTGGGCGCTTGGCAGGCATTGTTACTCCATGGACTTTCCGGGAAAAAACCGGACGCGCGAACCTAGCGGAACGGGTGGCGCTTGCTCAAGGGAAGCCGCGGCGGTTGAACCTCCGCTGCCCGCGCGCTAAGGGCTGTGCTTGGGGACGACGAGAACCGGCCGGCCATGATCCGCTTCCTGTTTCGCTTTCTGGGCCTCTTGTGCCTAGCCGCTGCATTCATTCTTGTCATCTATGACGGCATGAAGTCGATCGCCGGCAATGCGTTGTATTTCACGGACGTGCGGGCGCTCTGGGACATCGTAAACGCCGCCAGCCTGCAAAATCTGAAGCCTGCGATCGAGACCAAGGTCGGGCCCTGGGCGTGGGATCCTGTTTTTGTCACCGCCTTGACCTGGCCGGGCTGGGCCGTCCTCGGTGTTTTGGGCATATTGCTGATTATCCTGGGCCGCAAGAAAAAGCCGCTGATCGGCTACGCCCGCTAACGCAACGCTCCCATGCACCCGCCGGCGCCAGCCGATGCGGTGCTCGCATGAGCGTGACCGATCCGTATCGCCGCGTGTCTTGGATGTGATGCGCCGGTCGTTTCATCGTTACCCCCGGAGGCTTATATTGAGGCCAACGAAGGAGGACGGCGATGTTGATGTTCAAGAAATCGCTCGACATGCCGAAGGCCGGTGAGGCGCTACCTGGCCGCGCCCAGCCGATTCCCACGGCAAGCAATCATTTCGTCAACGGCCGCGCGCTCAAAGGGCCTTACCCGCAAGGGATGGAAAAGGCGATGTTCGGCCTCGGCTGTTTCTGGGGCGCGGAGCGCAAATTCTGGGAGCTTGGCGGCGGCGTTCATGTGACCGCGGTCGGTTACGCGGGCGGTTTGACGCCCAACCCGACTTACGAAGAGGTTTGCACCGGCCGCACCGGGCACAACGAGGTCGTGCTCGTCGTCTATGATCCGAAGAAGACCAGCTACGAGCAATTGCTCAAGACGTTCTGGGAGAGCCACGACCCGACGCAAGGCATGCGTCAGGGCAACGATGTCGGCACGCAGTATCGCTCCGGCATCTACGTTTTCAACGCCGAGCAGCGCAAAGCGGCGAAAGCCTCGAAGACGATGTACGAGAAGGAATTGCAGAAAAAAGGCTTCCGTCCGGTCACGACGGAAATTCTCGACGCGCCGGAGTTCTATTTCGCCGAGGACTACCACCAGCAATATCTTGCCAAGAATCCGTTCGGCTATTGTGGTCTCGGCGGCACCGGCGTCTCGTGTCCGATCGGCACCGGGGTGAAGGTGGCGCAGGGAGCGTAAGTGCACAGTCATTCCGGGGCGCGTGCGAAGCATGCGGACCCGGAATCCATATCCCGCAGCACTGCGGAGCATGGATTCCGGGCCCGACGCTTCGCGTCGTCCCGGAATGACGGGGTGGTCGGTTAGACTTTTTTAACCATAGAAAGCGTTAATCGGGCTCATCTTTTCACGCGCCCAGCGCGGACGAGCCGATGCGGGGATCCCGCTTTCTCATTGTTGTTCTGGCTGCGGTAATGCTTGCCGCCTGCATGCGGCAGGATCCGGGCTATTCCGTGCGCGATCCGCAAAGCGGCAAGACCATCGCCGCGCTGCCGCAGCGTGGCTTTTTGGGCGCCGGACATCAGGTGCTTGCCTGGGCAGAACCCAGCTTGCAGCCGCCGAGTGTGATGCAGTACCGGCCGGAAAGGCGCACTCCCGTCAAGGTTGCCGAACCGCCTCCGCGCGCGAGCCACGCCTATGCATCGGCATCTGCCGCGCCGTCCGGGGCAATGCCGGCGCGCGCCGACGCATCGGCGCCCTACACGCTGGATGCCGGCGACAAGCTGCGCGTCGTGGTGTTCGGCCAGCAGGGCGTCTCCAACAGCTACACGGTCGATGCCGGCGGCAACGTCACGCTGCCGCTGGTCGGAACGATTGCGGCGCGCGGGCGCACCACGCAGGCGCTGGCGAGGACGATCACGGAAAAGCTCAAGCGCGGCTATGTGCGCGAGCCCAACGTCAGCGTCGAGGTC
>DASSRW010000028.1:0-13597 GCA_035701545.1 Pseudolabrys sp. | reverse complement strand
GCCGCCGGTGATGTGCGCAAGCAGGGCGCCATGCGCCGTGGTCGGCGGCGGCGGCGCCGGCGTGTCGCCGCGGCGTTCGGCGGCTGCAAAGCGCGCGGCAAGGCCACCGATGGCCGCCGATTCCACATAGCCCTCGCAGCCCGTGATCTGCCCGGCAAAGCGCCAGCGCGGATTGGCCTTGAGCCGCAGGCTTTCGTCGAGCAGCTTGGGCGAATTGAGAAACGTGTTGCGATGCAACCCGCCGAGTCGGGCGAACTCCCCATTCTGCAAGCCGGGGATGGTGCGAAAGATGCGCAGCTGCTCGCCGTGCTTTAGCTTGGTCTGGAAGCCGACCATGTTGAACAGCGTGCCGAGCTTGTTGTCCTGCCGAAGCTGCACGACGGCGTAGGGCTTCGCGTCGGGCCGATGCGGATTGGTAAGCCCGAATGGCTTCATCGGTCCGTGCCGCAAGGTTTCGGGCCCGCGCTCGGCCATCACCTCGATGGGGAGACAGCCGTCGAAATAAGGCGTCGATGTTTCCCATTCGTGGAACGATGTCTTCTCGCCGCAAACTAGCGCGGCGACGAAGGCATGGTACTGCTCCCGATCGAGCGGGCAGTTGATGTAGTCGGCGCCGGAGCCGCCTGGGCCCGTCTTGTCGTAGCGGGACTGAAACCACGCGGTCCCGAAATCAATCGTGTCGCGATGCACGATCGGGGCAATCGCATCGAAGAAGGCAAGGGCGTGTTGCCCGCTGAGCTGCCGGATGGCCGACGCAAGCCCGGGCGCGGTGAGCGGCCCCGTTGCGACGATCACGCTGTCCCAATCCGACGGCGGGGCGCCGATCTCCTCGCGCGCGATGGTAATCAGCGGATGCCGCTCCAGCGCGTCGGTGATCGCTGCGGAAAATCCGTCGCGGTCGACGGCCAGCGCGCCGCCGGCCGGCACCTGGTTGGCGTCGGCGGCATGCATGATCACCGAGCCGAGACGGCGCATCTCCGCGTGCAGGAGGCCGACGGCATTGTGGTCCTTGTTGTCGGAACGAAAGGAATTGGAGCAGACGAGCTCGGCAAGCCCTCCGGTCTTGTGGGCGGCGGTCATGCGGCCCGGCCGCATCTCATGAACGAGCGCCGGGACGCGGCGTTGCGCGAGCTGCCAGGCAGCTTCGGAGCCTGCCAGGCCACCGCCAATGATGTGGACCGCGCTCGGTTCGGACATGGACCGAAGCTAGGGACAGCCGCGGCCCTCAGCAACCGCGCCGAAAACGAAAACGCCCGCGTAGCGCGGGCGTTTGCGTCAATGCCGATAGGGTCGCTTAGACCCGATGGGCCTCGCGCCACGCGATCGTCTGGATGTCCGAGCGGCTGATGCCGATATCGGCCAGTTCCCGATCGCCCAGGCGAGAGAGTTCATTCAGGCTCTGGTTATAGCGCCGCCAGCTGCGAAACAGGCGGACGAGGGTGGTAAGCATCGTAGTGACCTCTTTGAAGCCCCGGCCGGAGCGGCCGGGCAAATCGAACTGCCGCTTAAATAAGCCGGCATGTTGCAACGCAAAAGTAATTTTATTGCGCCTCAGATGCGCGTGGATCGCATACCTACCGCAGTTGATTTTTAACGATAAACTGCGATTGGCCCTGAATTTCGGAGGATAAGACTGGCCTGAGGTCGGCGAATCAGCATGGCTGAAGGTCGCCACGGGCCGCCCATCTTGGTCCATTTCATGTAAATCAGCACACAGCATTGCGAGAGGGCCCGCGCCTTGGAACCGGAAAAGCCGCCGCACGGCCGACGTGCCGTCATTTCGGTGCTGGGGCTGGCGCAAATCCTCGCCTGGGGAACATCGTTCTATTTTCCAGCCGTGTTTGCCGAGCCGATCGTCAAAGAGACCGGGTGGTCGCTGGGCATGGTGGTCAGCGGCACCACGATTGGCCTTCTGGTCGCGGGGCTTGTCTCTCCGCAGGTCGGCCGGCTGATCGCAACACGCGGCGCGCGGCCGGTCATGCTTGCAAGTCCGCTGCTTTATGCGGCCGGTCTCGCCGGCATCGGGCTTTCGCCGGCGCTGCCGGTCTACTTCGCCTCATGGCTCGTGCTCGGCCTCGGGATGGGCAGCGGCCTCTACGATGCGGTCTTTGCCGCGCTCGGCCGCATTTACGGCCGCGAGGCCCGTGCCCCGATCACCAACCTGACGCTATTCGGCGGATTTGCCAGCACGATCTGCTGGCCCTTGAGCGCGTTCATGATCGAGCATATCGGCTGGCGAGATGCCTGTTTCGTCTATGCCGGGCTTCACCTGCTGGTGTCGCTGCCGCTTCAGGCCGCGGTGCTGCCGCGACAGGCGACGCAGTCCGCAAAGCAAATGATGCCGGATTCGGACGCGGCGCGTCCGGTACGGCGGCTCCGGAGCGAAGCCGCGGTCGTTGCCTTGCTCGCGTCGGTCATGTCGCTGACAGCCGGCGTTGGCGCGGTCGTCGTTGTGCAGCTTTTGATCATCCTGCAGGCCAGGGGCGTCGACTATGCGACGGCGGTCGCGCTCGGCACGCTGTTCGGGCCGGCGCAGGTCGCCGCACGTCTTGGCGAGCGTCTGTTCGGCAGCCGGTATCACCCGATCTGGACATTGCTCGTATCGTGCGCGTTGATGGCCGCCGGTCTGCTGCTGCTGTCCGGCGGATTTGGACTGCTGGTCGTGACCATCGTCTTGTATGGCGCAGGCTACGGCGTTTCATGGGTTGCGCGCGGAACGCTGCCGCTGGCGCTGTTCGGCCCGGTCCGCTTTCCGCGCCTGATGGGCAAGCTCGCATTTCCCAGCCTGGTCGTGCAGGCGCTGGCGCCTTCGGCGGGCGCCTTGTTGCTCGAGCGCAGCGGAATCGGGATAACCCTTGCAGTGTTGACGGCGCTCGCCTTGGTAAATCTGCTGTTTGTGGTTGTTCTGGCGCTCATGTGCCGCCGCCAATTCGTGATGGCGACATGACAGCAATCCCGCTGCGGACGCTGTTCTTCGAGGACCTTTCGGTCGGAATGACCGAGACGCTCTCGAAAACGATCGACAGTTCCGACGTCGTCGGATTTGCAGCCGTCACGGGCGACCGCAATCCCATACATCTGTCCGAGCATTTCGCCGCCAAGACGCCGTTCGGCACGCGCATTGCGCACGGTCTCTACACCGCGAGCCTCATTTCGGCGGTGCTTGGCACGCGCTTGCCCGGTCCGGGCGCGGTGTACATTTCGCAGACGCTCAATTTTCGCGCGCCGGTAAAAATCGGCGACACGGTGGATGTCGAAGTAATCGTGGCCGAGTTGATCCCGGAAAAATTCCGCGCGCGCCTGACGTGTACCTGCTCGGTGGTCGGCGAAACCGTTCTTGATGGAGAAGCATGGGTAAAGGTGCCGTCGGCAACGGCCCCGCGCCGCGTTCCGCGGCTGTAGTGCCTCGCCGGCGCGAGACAGCGGCGGAACATAGTACCGCATCCGCGCATTGTCCTTGCGATCGCAAGCAAAGATCAATCTGGCGGCATTCCAAGGAGGTCGCATCATGCCGACCTCGTTGCCGGTCAAGCATTTCAAGAAACAGCGCGAAAACGGGACGGCGGTCGACAACTGGATCGGCGCCTGGGCGGTCAGCGTGGGGCTCGCGGCCTCACTTTGCGCTCTTTTCGTCTATTTTGGCGATCACGATCAGGTCGCGTCTACGTTCATTCTTTGCGCGGCGGCGTTTCTCATCCATTTGGCGACGGTTGTTGCCGGACCCGGCGAAGCTTCCGAATAGGCGCACACGCCTGCCGCCGCGGGGGCGCTTTCGGCGCAACAGGCAGAATCAGCAGGGCCGTTCAGCTTCCCGGTGGCGGCGCAAAGAAACAGCGCGGCGAACCGTCCGGCCGCTTGCAGCGCCAGTAGGCTCCGTCCGGCGACGGCAGCGATTGGCTGTAGGGAACGGTTTCGTTGACTTTTTCCGAATGCGTCGGCCCGTCCGCCGCGTTGCCGGTCACGCCCACGCCGTAGGTTACGTCGCCGCGCACCGAATAGCCGCCGGCGACGGCATGGACGGCGCCCGGCGAGACCACGCCGCAATCCTCGGCCCCGCAGCACCATTCGCCGGCGGGACTGCGGTAGCTGCCGCGGTTGATCCAAATGTCGTGCGCAAGAGCGACAGAACTGGAAAGGGTAAGAACGAGTAATGCGCAGACCTGTGTTCGCAACATCGATGGCCTCCTCAAGCTGGCCCGGCGCGGCGATCACTCAACGGCGCTACTTCGTTTGGAGTTCCCCTTTTTGTGACGTTCGGTTTCTTGTGAAGAAGATCACGTGACCGGGTTTGACTGTCGAACACCGCATCAAACGCGAATCAGATTGTTAAAGCTTAGCACGCGAATACCGGACGCCTCCGCATTTTTTGAGTTTTCGAACGAGAAGCGAAGCGGCTTCAGCGTCTACCGCAGGCGGTAACATATCCGTTACGAGCCGCGCAGGCGGCGAAGGCGGCCCTTGGAGATGGCCTTCCCGCCATGCTAGGCGCGGATGCGATGGTTCCAAATGTCGGCACCCGGGCAAAATGGAAAATCTGGCGCGATCGCCGCGGCCGCGTATCGCCGCTGCGCGTCGTCGTTCTGGCGGTGCTGTTCACCCCCCTGACCAAAGCCATTTACGACGCGGCGGCGATCGCGGGTGGAGCGCGGCCGATCAACGACCTCATTCATCGCGCCGGCTTCTGGGCGCTGGTGTTTCTCGGGCTCACGCTTGCCGTGACTCCATTTCGCCGCATTTTGCATTACGGCGCTCTGCTGGACGTGCGGCGCATGCTGGGCGTGGGCGCGTTCTGCTACATCGCCGCGCATCTCGCCCTGTTTGTCGCCGATCAACGCTACAGCATCGCCGCGGCGCTGCACGAAATCACGCATCGCGTTTACCTGATCATCGGCGCGCTCGCCTGGCTTGGACTTGCGGCGTTGGCGGCGACATCGACGGATGGCATGCTGCGCCGGCTCGGTGCTTTGCGCTGGCGGCGATTGCATCAGATCGTTTACGCGATCGCGCTGCTCGCGCTCGTCCACTATTTTCAGCAGACCAAGGCCGATGTGAGCGTGCCGACTTTTGCCGCAAGCCTGTTTCTCTGGCTGATGTGCTATCGGCTCGCGGCATGGCGGCAAGGCGGCGGCGAATTGTCGACGCTCAGGCTTCTGGCGCTCGCGGTCGTCGTGTCGGCGCTGACGTTTGCAGGTGAGGCGATCGGTATCGGCCTTGCATTTCACGTATCGCCGCTGCGCGTGCTGACGGCGACGCTCGATTTCAGCGTCGGCGTCAGGCCGGGATGGCAGGTGCTCGGCGCCGGACTCGGCGTCGCGCTGCTCAATTTCACAAGATCGTATTGGACGGGGCGAATGCCGCGCGCCGCAGCGCGCGCCGTCGCCGCGGAATAAAGCGGGGGACCTATGGCCACATTTGTCGTTGCGCACGGCGCCTGGTCGGCGGGCTGGGGCTGGAAAAAGATGCATCCGCTGATGACGGCGAGGGGGCATCGCCTCGTCACGCCGACCTATACCGGCGTCGGCGAGCGCAGCCATCTCGCCCATGCGGACATCGACCTCGACACGCACATTGCCGATGTGTGCGGCGTCCTGCAATTTGAGGAATTGTCCGACGTGGTTCTGATCGGCCATTCCTACGGCGGCATGGTTGCGACCGGCGTCGCCGATCGCGCGCGCGGGCGCATCGCCAAGCTGGTCTACCTTGACGCGTTTGCGCCGAAGAGCGGCGAAAGCGCGTTCGATCTTCTGCCGCCGGCGGTGCGCGACCAGCGCAAGGGCAACGGTGAATGGCGCATGCCGCCCGGCGCGATGCCGCCCGATACGCCGGCTGCCGACCGCGCGTGGGCAGAGCCGAAGCGGGTGCCGCAGCCGATCAAAACATTCGAGCAAAAGCTGATGTTGAAATCGGAGCCGCCGCAGCCGCGCTACTACATCTATTGCCGGCGTTGCTCGGCCGACGATCGCTTCCGCGGCTTCTACGACCGCGCCAGAAGCGAAGGCTGGAAAACGTACGAGATCGATTCCAGCCACAATCCGCACATCACCTGTCCGGATGTGCTGATGAGCATGCTGGACGAGATCGCACGCAGCTGAAGCGCCGCGGGCGGTCAACGCTTGAGCAGATCGGAAAATTCCGGATGCCTCGCAATATAGGCCGCGACGAAGGGACATTTTGCGACCACTTTCAGGCCGCGCGCACGCGCGGCT
This sequence comes from Pseudolabrys sp., assembly GCA_035701545.1. Lineage (GTDB taxonomy): Bacteria > Pseudomonadota > Alphaproteobacteria > Rhizobiales > Xanthobacteraceae > Pseudolabrys. The sequence continues at coordinate 7,391 of DASSRW010000028.1, read as the reverse complement.
TCGAGCTCGCCCCTGACGAGCCGCGAGCCGATGCCGCGGCCTTCGAGCTCCTTCGGTACTTCGGTATGCATGAAGGTGATCACGCCGTCGGCGAGGCTGTAATAGGACACGGCCGTGTGGCCTTCCGCGTCGAGCTCGAAACGATGTTGTTCGGTGTTGTCGCGGACGCTGTCGGCCATCGTCACGGTTCCTGCACAATCGCAGCTTAGCCGTAAGTTCTATATTCATCCGATTACAAGCAAGAGGCAGCATGTCCAGTATCACGCTTTATCACGCGTCCCCGTCGCGTTCGTCCGTCGTGCTCTGGATGCTGGAAGAAGTCGGTGCGCCCTACGACATCAAGCTGCTCAAGTTGTCGGAAGGCGATCAGCTCAAAGCCGACTATCTCGCGATCAATCCGATGGGGAAGGTGCCGGCGCTCCGACACGGCGATACCGTCATGGCGGAAGTGGCGGCAATCTGCGCTTATCTGGCGGACGAATTTCCGCAGGCCAAGCTGAATATTCCGGTCGGCGACACCCGCCGCGGCCGTTACTTCCAGTGGCTGTTCTACAGTCCAAGCATCCTCGAGCCGGCGATGACCGACCGCGCCTTTCCCCGCAAGGAAGAGCCGCGCGCGGCCGCGCTCGGCTATCGCAATCTCGATACGGTGCTGGATGTGCTGGAGAAAGCGGTCGCGCCCGGGCCTTTTCTCCTGGGCGAGCGCTTCACCGCCGCCGATGTCGTGCTGGGCTCCGGCCTGCGCTACGGAACGATGTTCAAGCTTATTCCGGAACGTAAACCATTCGGCGCGTATATCGAGCGGCTGACGGCGCGGCCGGCGCTGAAGCGGGCAGAAGCCAAAGACAGGGAACTGAGTGGCAAGTAAGGCGTTAACGTGGCCGCATTGTGAAGGCGGCGCGACGTGCCGTTCACGCAGCGTACAGGTGCGAATCGCTATCGATGCGGCGACGTGCCGTTTCTGAACGTAAAACAAATTATGAGGATCATCATGAGAAAATTTGGTTTGGCGATTGCTCTGGCCACGGCTCTTGGCGGAGCTGCGATGACGAGCGCTGCGCAGGCGGCGCCGGCGGCGCCCGGCATCGGCGATGCCGCGGCCGGTCTCGGGCTCGTCGAGCAGACTCAATTCGTCATCGGCGGCCGCAATTATTGCTGGTATGACGGCGGCTGGCATGGGCCGGGCTGGTACTGGTGCGGCTACGCGTGGCGCCGCGGCTTCGGCTGGGGCGGCCCACGCGGCTGGCACGGCTGGGTGTGGCGCGGCTGGCATGGTCCGCGGCGCGTTTATCATCACCGCCCGCATTACGAGCATCATCGTCACCATCGTTGAGGGTGCGGGTCGGCCGTGCGCGTTGCATGGCGCCGCTGAACAAACCGGCCGCGGCCATCCGCGGCCGGTTTTGTTTTGCGGCTGCGTGCCGAGCGGTCGCGATGCTGAAGGCGTTTCGAGCAAGCAGGGCGCTAGCCCGCAAACGCCCAGAGGAGAAGCGCGAGGATCACGAGGCCGACAAGGCCGATGATGAAAATGAGGCGTTCGCCGCGCGTGCGCAAAATGATCGCGGCCCCGCGCGCCTTCTCGGCAGGGTAGGGCGCCGGCTCTTGCTCGCGCGATGTTTCGCGCCTGGGCGGCGCAGGCTCCGCCGGGCCTTCGCGAACCATGACGATCTCCTTTCCAAGTCAAAGCAATGCCGCGCGCGAATGTTCCGGTCGCGCGGGCGGCACGGACTGCTATCGTGCGGCGATGCCCGAACTGATCGTCGTTTCCGGCGGACAGAGCGGCGTCGACCGCGCGGCACTGGATGCGGCGGCCGCGCGCGGTGTTGCCTATGCCGGCTGGTGTCCGCAAGGCGGATGGGCGGAAGATCTTCCGGACGCTCCCGGCGTGCTGGCGAAATACCCGTTCTTGCGTCAGACGCCGAGCGCCGATCCGGCGCAGCGCACCGAATGGAACGTGCGCGACAGCGATGCGTGCCTCGTGCTGCTGGATGACTCGGGCATCGCGACTTCGCGCGGCACGGCGCTCGCCGAAAAACTGGCGGCACGGTACGGCAAACCGCTGCTGACGATCGATGTCACGATGCCGGACGCGGCGGCGCGCGCCTGCGTCTGGCTCCGTGATGTCATGCGCGCGCATGAACGCGGCGCGCCTTTCCGCCTCGCCATCGGCGGTCCGCGCGAGAGTGAGGCGCCGGGCATTTACGCCCAGGCGAGGGCGCTCATCGCCGCGCTGCTGAACGAAATCGGCGCGTGATGCCCTGAGTTGCGCTTTCGCCATGTCGGCTCGCGCTACCATTTCGGCGGCGTCGCCCCCGTCCCATCGCCGGCCTGCGGCCGCGGCGGTCACGAACGCGCGAGGCCGCGTTCCATCCGCGCAGGATCGAATGCGCGCGCCGCCTTAGCGCCGGCGTTTCTGCGCTTTGTAACGGACGAGAGAAACGATCAATCCCGCGGCGGTCAGGATGAGGCCGGGCCAGATCGAGAAGAAAAAGAGCAGGCCGAGGCCGATCGGGTTTGGATTGGGGTCGCTCATGAGGCCGAGCTCGAACACGAGCGCGAACAGCAGCAAGGGCCCGGTGCCGACCACCAGGATGCCGACGCCGATCCAGAACAGAAGGGAGAGCTTGAAGCGCGGCGAATCCATCGCCGCCGAAGCTACCGGGTTTCGCGCAGCTTGTCGCTTGCTCGCGCCGCACGAAAGTGGTCTCGCTACCGCCGCGGCGCCAGCATCGCGCAAGGCGAATGGCGGCAGGCCTTGGCGCGGCGGCAGCTCGTGTTCTGGCATTGACGCTGAAGCCGGCGTGCGTGCTGCGCGTCGAAGTCGTCGAGGACGAGGTTCATCGCGCGCAGGATCGAGCGCCTGATCGCGGCGATGCGCTGCTCCCTTCGCCGCGAGGCAGCTTGGCGCGGCGCGCGAGAGGGCGTGGCGACGGTGTAGTCGGGAGCAAATGTCATTTTGGGCAAACTCCTTCGTTCTCGCGGCGCGCTTGCGCCCGAGTTTTGGTGTCTTGGCCCTCGCCCTTGCGAACGAGGGGGACGGCGCGCCGTGAGGCGCGACGTTCCTTCTTTTGCGCGCGCCGTTTCCGGCACGCGGCGCCTCCCGGCGCGCCGTCCGGCGTCTTCTCCGGCGCCGGGCCGCGCTTTCGGAGAGCCTTGTGGGCCCGCCGTCAGCCAGCTCCTGGCGGGGGGTCGTGGTGCCCCCGGGCGGAGCCCCGGCGCCGCCCGGGGGCGTGCGCTGCTACGCACGCGCGCGGGCGCCGGCCCGCTCCACACGAGCCGGCGCAACCGGTTCGCGTCCCCTCATGGGAAGCGGACGATCATAGGTATATAGTCATATAGGAATAAAGTCAAGAGGTGTAGGTGTAGGAAGAACAGGACTTCGCCGGGCTCCTTGCGTTGGCGGCGGCGGACACTAGCTGAAAGCAACACGCGGCGAGGAGGCGAGCATGAGCGACCGGCTTTATCCGAACGAGAGCGAAGAATACCGCGCGGCACGCGACGCGCTGCTCAAGGACGAACAGGAGCTGATCGATAAGAAAAGAGCCGTGGCGGAAAAGCGCCGGCAGCTGCCGCCCGGTGGCGCACTGAAAAAGGACTACGTCTTCCAGTGGGCGAACGACAGCAAGGTCGGGCAGCCGGTGAAATTCTCCGCGCTGTTCGGCGACAAGAACACGCTCATTCTCTACTCGTTCATGTTCGGCCCGAACTGGGACAAGCCGTGCCCGTCCTGCACCTCGCTGATGGATGGCTTCGACCGCACCTGGTACTCGGTCGCGCAGGACGCCGCGTTCGCCGCCATCGCCAAGGCGCCGGCCGAACGCATCAACGCGTGGGCGCGGGAACGCGGCTGGTCGCAGATCCCGCTGCTGTCGGGATACGACTCGTCGTTTCAGGCGGACTACAGGTGCCAGGCTGAAAACGACGACATGCAGCTGCCGGTGATGCATGTGTTCACAAAGCGCGACGGCCGAATTTTTCATTTCTGGGGCACCGAGACGATGACGAACCACGTTGATACGGTGTGGCCGTACTGGAATCTCTTCGACTTCACGCCCGAAGGCCGGCCCGACCGCGTGACCCCGCCGCAGAAATTCAGGAGCGCGTTTCTGGAAAAGAATTATTTGAACAAGGAGTAGGAAAACACTGCGCGCACCTGTAGCCCACATGGAACCCCCGGGTCGCGCTGCGCGCGCCCGAGGGTAAACTCCGCGAAATGCGGGAGCGCTCAATCGCCTAAACATCCCGAATTTCGCTGCGCTCTATCCGGGTTACGCGTGCCGACGCAGGCCCGTGACTATTTGATCAGGCGATCGTGATCGGCGTGCGCGCCGATCCAGTACCAGACCAGCGCATCGCGGGGCTTGCCGACAAAAGACATCGTCCTGACCGGCTGACCAAGCGGGTCAAGTCGTCTACAATCAAAGCGGGAATCCGGGGCAAGGGGGACGCAGCGACCCAGAACCGGCAAGGCACGCACGATGGCGTCGGACGGGCTTCTGATCGATCTTGCTCTGCAAGGCGGCGGCTCCCATGGCGCGTTCACGTGGGGCGTGCTCGATCGGTTGCTGGAAGAGAAATGGCTGCGCATCGCGGCGATCTCCGGCACATCGGCGGGCGCCATGAATGCTGCGGTGCTCGTGGACGGCTGGATGGAAGGAGGGGCAGAGGGCGCACGCCGTGCGCTCGCAAACTATTGGCAGCGGGTATCGCGCGCCGCGACCTTCAGTCCGTTCCAGCGCTCGCCCCTCGACCGCATGATGGGGCGATGGACCATCGATACTTCGCCGGCCTACATCGCGACCGATCTGATATCCCGCCTTTGGTCTCCTTACGATCTCAATCCGCGCGGCTTCAATCCGCTCCGCAAGATTCTCGCAGAGAGCATTGATTTCGAGCGCCTCGCCGGGTCGCCGATCAGGCTGTTCGTTACCGCGACGAGTGTGCGAACCGGCCGCGGCCGCATCTTCCGCAATCCGGAGATCACGGCTGAGGTTCTGCTTGCATCGGCCTGTCTGCCGACCATGTTTCGCGCCGTCGAGATCGACGGGGAGGCCTATTGGGACGGCGGATATGCCGGCAACCCCACGATTACGCCGCTCGTCCGCGAAAGCGATGCGCACGACACAATTCTTGTGCAGATCAATCCGCGTGAGCGGGCGGACATGCCGCGCTCGGCCACGGACATTCTCAACCGTCTCAATGAGATTTCCTTCAACTCCCCGCTGATGAAGGAACTGCGGATGATCGCCTTGTTGCGCCAGGTGGCCGATCCTGGCAACGGAGAGGGCGCGCGATGGGCGCAAATGCGCATACACCGGATCATGACCGACGCGCTCGCCAAATTCGGCGCTTCATCGAAGCTCAATGGCGAATGGGAGTTTGTGGCGATGCTGCGCGACGAAGGACGTCATGCCGCAAGCGAATTCCTCAAAGACCATGCCGGCGACCTCGGCCAGCGCTCCACCGCTGACATCGACGTGCTGCTGACGGAGTGCTGAACATGGGCCTGCTCGGCATTCTGGTCGGGCTGGCCATCCTGGTGTGGCTTGCGTTTCGCGGCTGGAGCGTTTTGCTGCTCGCTCCCGCCGCGGCACTCGTCGCTGCTGCTTTTGGCGGGCAGCCGCTGCTGGCCAGTTGGACGCAGATCTTCATGGAGAGCGCCGCGCGGTTTCTGGCGCAGTTCTTCCCGTTGTTTCTGCTCGGCGCCGTATTCGGCAAGCTGATGGACGATAGCGGCTCGGTCGCCGCCGTCGCCGCCTTCATGACCAAGAAATTTGGCGAGCGACACATCATACTCGCCGTCGTGCTTGCGGGCGCCGTCGTCACCTATGGCGGCGTCAGCCTGTTTGTTTCCTTTTTTGTGCTCGTTCCGATGGCGCAGTCGCTGTTCCGTGCGGCGGCAATCCCGCGCCGCCTCGTGCCGCCGGCGATCGTGCTCGGCACCTCGACCTTCACCATGTCGGCGCTGCCGGGGACGCCGTCCATCCAGAACGCGATCCCGATGCCGTTCTTCGGCACGACGCCCTTTGCCGCTCCCGGCCTCGGCATCATCGCTGCGATCATCATGCTCGGCTTCGGCCTGTGGTGGCTCAAGCGGGCGGAGGCTCTGGCCGGCCGGGCCGGCGAGGAGTACGGCGCGGATGTCGAGGGAAGCGTCGATTCCGCGGTCGACGACGAGCTGGTGCGCGAGCGCGCGACCACCGCGCGCGAATTCGATCCGGCGGAAATCCGCCACGGCCGCCATGGCGCGGCCGATCCTTCGGTTCTCGTTGCCGCCTTGCCGCTGGTCGTGGTGATCGCGGTCAATCTCGTGATGTCGCTTGTCGTCCTGCCGCAAATCGATTCCTCATACCTCGGCGAAGAGCGCTGGGGCGGGACCTCGATCAGCGCGGTCGCCGGGGTGTGGTCCGTGGTGGTGGCGCTTGCGGCGGCGATCGCGACGGCAGTGCTTATCAACCGTGCCCGTCTGCCGGCGCTGCGCCAGAGCATGGATGCCGGCGCAAACGCGTCCGTGCTGCCGGCGGTCAGCGTCGCCAGTCTGGTCGGGTTTGGCGCCGTCATCGCTGCGCTGCCGGCATTTGCCACCGTGCGCGATTGGGTTCTGGCGATGGAAGGAGGCCCGCTGGTCTCGCTCGCGGTGGCAACCAACGTACTCGCCGCGCTGACCGGTTCGGCTTCCGGCGGCCTGACCATCGCGCTCGACGCGCTCGGCCACAATTACATGAGCATCGCATCGCAGGCCGGCATCAACCCCGCGCTGATGCACCGCGTTGCCGTCATCGGCGCCGGCACGCTCGACATCCTGCCGCACAACGGCGCTGTCGTGACGCTGCTGGCGCTTTGCGGAGCGAGCCATCGCGAGAGCTATTTCGATATCGTCATGGTCGGCATTGTCACCGCCGTGCTTGCCTTGATTGCGGTCATCGGGCTCGGCACGATATTCGGATCGTTCTGAAACGGTCGGCACCGCGCGGCTGCAAAAGTCGCGCGAAACGCCTGCATCTCGGTAGATGCCGTGTACGGACAGCAACCCGCACGGTTCCAGAGAGATTCCAGTGGCTGAAAATTTTATATCTGCCTCCCGGAACGTGACACGGCTGGGCGAATTTGCACTGCACAGGTGCTCACTGGTTGTATCTCCCCTGCAGCCCAACTGAGGAGAGACGCGCAGATGGTCGCACCCGTGGGAACCATAGTCGGGCAATCGCGCGCGAGTTGTCCTGGAGAGATGCGCGCCCGGCCGCCGATGCGTTCGCCAGCTCGACTAGCTTGCTGAACACGCCCACGCCACTCGAGGGCGGTCTCCTCTGAGGCTGGAAACAGCCCGCGAACGTCTATTGGAGAATGATCATGAGCAATCTGGTGGTGTTCGACTTCGACGGCATTCACAC
>DASSRW010000027.1:0-5603 GCA_035701545.1 Pseudolabrys sp. | reverse complement strand
CTTGCGCCGCTCCTCATGCGGGATCGGCCGGTCGCAGCGCACAAGCAGCATGTCCGGCTGGATGCCGATCGAGCGCAGTTCCTTGACCGAGTGCTGCGTCGGCTTGGTCTTGAGCTCGCCGGCGCTCGGGATGTACGGCATCAATGTGAGATGAATGTAGACGGCGTGATGGCGCGGCAGGTCGTTGCCAAGCTGACGGATCGCTTCGAAGTACGGCAAGCCCTCGATGTCACCCACGGTGCCGCCGATTTCGCACAGCACGAAATCGAAGCCGTCGTTGCCGTCGCGGATGAAATCCTTGATCGCGTTGGTGACGTGCGGAATGACCTGGATGGTGGCGCCGAGGTAGTCGCCGCGCCGCTCCTTGGTGAGAATTTCCTGATAGATGCGGCCGGTGGTGATGTTGTCCTGCCGGCTCGCCGGCCGGCCGGTGAAGCGCTCGTAGTGGCCGAGGTCGAGATCGGTCTCGGCGCCGTCGTCAGTGACGAAGACTTCGCCGTGCTGGTAAGGCGACATCGTCCCCGGATCGACGTTGAGATAGGGATCGAGCTTGCGCAGCCGGACCTTGTAGCCGCGCGCCTGCAGGAGCGCGCCGAGGGCCGCCGAAGCGAGACCTTTGCCAAGGGAGGAAACCACGCCGCCGGTGATGAAAATGTACCGCGCCATGGGACTTAACCTTTAGCGGCCCCGAATCGATTCGACGAGAGGCAAGGGTGCAGGGCACGAATGCGCCTGTGCGCATTGATAATTTTTCGTGCAATCGCAGCAACTTGCACTTGTGTATTCATCCTGACCTTGATGATTTTCCGCGACTCTCGTTGTCAACATGTCGGCAAAACGCCAACGCCCGTTTCCAACAGCCTGGCAAAATGCTGAAGGGCCGGAATTCCGGCCCGTCGGAGACTTCTTCACGTTGACGTCGGCACTTGCGGCGCTTGTGGCCCGGCGGGCGGTGTCTTCGGCGCGCTCCTCTGCTGGAGCTCGTTGAGCACGCCGCCACCTTTATTGGTGGCCGGCGGTGCCGTTGAGCCCGCCGGCTGCTGGATCGGCACCGGCTGGCCCACACCCTGAAAGATCGATGTGGGCTTGCGCCCCATGCCGGCCAGGATCGAAAGCAGCAGGCTGGTGACGAAGAACAAGGCGGCAAGGATCGCCGTCGCGCGGGTGAGCACGTTGGCGGTTCCACGGCTGGTCATGAAGCCGCCGGTGGACCCGATGCCGAGCCCGCCGCCTTCGGAACGCTGAAGCAGCACCACCCCGATCAGGGCAAGGACCAGCATCAGATGAATCACAATCACAACTTGCTGCATCTGCCGCTTCGCTCACAACCGCACCAGCGGGGGCCTACGCGACCCCTGCGCCATGCCGGTCATATAGGAATTCGCCGCGGTCTCTACACGATCCCGCGCGGCTTTGCCACCCTCCCGCCGGCTAGCGGTAAACAGCCGCAATCGCGAGGAAATCCGCGGCCCTGAGGCTGGCGCCGCCGACCAGCGCGCCATTGACGTCGTCGGCTTTCAACAGTTCCGCGGCGTTCGCTGCCTTCACCGACCCTCCATAGAGGATGCGGACGCCCTCACCCTGATCGCCAAATCGCGCGGTCAGCCGCGAACGGATGAAGCGGTGCACGTCCGCCACATCGCCCAGCGTCGGCGTAAGCCCGGTGCCGATCGCCCAGACCGGCTCATACGCAATCACCGTGTTGCTCGCGGTAAGGCCATCCGGCAGCGAATCCGCGATCTGACGGCCGACCACGCCTTGCACCTGCCCGGCATCCCGTTCCGCGCGTTTTTCGCCGACGCACACGATCGCGGTCAGCCCGGCGCGCCAGGCCGCCAATACCTTTGCGCGCACGGTTTCATCCGTTTCGTGATGGTCGGTACGACGCTCGGAGTGGCCGAGGATGACGGCCCGAGCGCCGGCGTCGGCCAGCATTTCCGCTGAAATATCGCCGGTGTGCGCGCCGGATGCTTCGGCGTGACAGTCTTGCGCCCCGATTGCCACGCCCGACGCTTTGGCGATTGCCGCAAAGGCCGACAGCAGCGTCGCCGGCGGACAAATCATCAGATCGACCTTGCCCGCGATCGTCGGCGCGGCAGCGATGATGCCGCGCAATTCCGCCGCCGCGCCGGAAAGCCCGTTCATCTTCCAGTTTCCCGCCACCAGCGGGCGCGGCTCGACCGTCATCGTGTTCCCCTTCGCGACGAGCCGGCCCTCTTTCCGGCATGCCATGCGCCCGCGCGTCACGGGCAATCCTACTTGAGTTGCAATACCTTGGGGCGCTATTGAAGACGCAGTTAGGCTTATTCACCAGCAAAAGCAGGTCGCATGCTTCGAGGTATCCACAAGGCCTCAGCCAGTAGGCTCGGCAAAGGCATTATGGCCGCCGTCATGGGCGTTCTGGTCATCAGCTTCGCGATCTGGGGCATCGGCGACATTTTTCGCGGCTTCGGTCTTTCCACCTTCGCCAAGGTGGGCGGGACCGAAATCGGCATCGAGCAATTCCGCGAATACTACAACGAGCAGCTTCAGCAGATCGGCCGCCGGATCGGGCGGCCGATCACGCCGGATCAGGCGCGCAATCTCGGCATCGACCGGCAGCTCATCGCCCAGCTGATTGCGCAAACCGCGCTCGACGAGCGCGCGCGGCAATTGCATCTGGGCGTCTCCGACAAGGAGGTCGCGAACCGGATCAGCAGCGATCCGAGCTTCCGCGGCATCAACGGACAATTCGACCACGATCGCTTCGAGCAATTGATCCGGCAGGCCGGATTTACCGAAGGCCGTTTTGTCAACGAGCAGCGGCGCGTGATGTTGCGCAAGCAACTCGCCGACGCCATCACGAGCGGATTGAAGACGCCGCAAACGTCGATTCAGGCGATCGATCAATTCCAGAACGAAAAGCGCGCCATCGATTTCGTCAAGCTCGGCGAAGCGCAGGCCGGCGACATCCCCGCCCCGACGCCGGAAGAGCTGACCAAGTATTTCAACGATAAAAAAGTGGTGTTCCGGGCCCCGGAGTACCGCAAGGTCGTCCTGCTCTCGCTGACAGCGGCCGAACAGGCGAAGTGGATCACGGTTTCGGATGCCGACGCCAAAAAATATTACGAGCAGCACAAGACTGAGTTCGGCACGCCGGAGCGCCGGCACGTATTGCAGATGGTTTTCCAAAAACCGGAGGAGGCGCAGGCCGCGGCCGACGCGATCGCCAAAGGCAAGAGCTTTGCCGATGTTGCCAAGGAACGCGGCCTGAAAGATTCCGACATCGACCTCGGCACGGTCACCAAATCCGGAATCATCGATCCCGCCATCGCCAAGGCCGCGTTCGACCTCAAGGAAGGCGCAACAAGCGCTCCGATCAAGGGAGAGTTCGGCACCGTGCTGGTGCAGGTGACCAAGATCGAGCCCGGCAAGGAGCCCACTTACGAAGACGTCGCGCCGCAGATCAAACGAACGATCGCCGAAACGCAGGCCAAGAATCAGATTGGAGACCTGCGCGACAAGATCGAGGATGAGCGCGCCGCCGGCTCGACGCTGGAGGAAACCGCAAAGAAGCTCGGCCTCACAGCAAGGACCATTGACGCAATCGACCGCTCCGGCCGCGCGCCGGATGGATCGGTCGTCCCGAACCTGCCAAAGCAGCCCGACATCATCACCGCCGCCTTCTCGACCGATGTCGGCGTCGACAACGACCCGCTGCAGGTCCCCGGCGGCGGTTATCTCTGGTACGACGTTGTCGGCGTCACGCCGTCGCGCGAGCGCAGCCTCGATGAGGTCAAGCCGCAGGTCGAGACCCATTGGCGCAACGACCAGATCGCCGCGCGGCTCAAGAAAAAAGCCGATGACATCCTTGGCAAGCTCAAGAACGGCAGCACGCTTGCCCAGTTGGCAAGCGATTCCCGCCTTTCTGTCGAGAAGGCCGCGGACCTGCAGCGCGGCCATTCGAGCGACAAGGTGCCCGCAAAGGTGATCGAGACAGTGTTCCGCACGGCCAAGGGAGCGCCGGCCACCGTCGAAGGCGACAATGAAACCGAGCGCTACGTGTTCGTGGTGACCGACGTCACTGAATCAAAGCCCGACCTGGGTGCCGCCGGCGTGAAACAGATGACCGACACGCTGCAACGTTCCTACACCGACGACCTGCTGGCAGAATACGTGACGAAAGTAGAGAGCCAGCTCGGCGTCGACATCAACCAGCAGGCAGTCAACCAGATTGTCGGCGGCGGCGCGCCGAACCAGTAGATGGACACGATCGAATACCGCCGCGCATCGCCGACCGTGCCCCGCGTCGATTTTGGCGCACGCTGACCCATGCAGGTCGAACCATCCGAATCCCAATTCGCCGAACGCTATCGGCGTGGCGACGCGCAGGTGGTGTGGACCACGCTGGTCGCCGACCTGGAAACGCCGGTTTCTGCGTTTCTGAAGATCGCCGGCGGAAAGCCGATGAGTTTTCTGCTCGAGTCGGTCGAGGGCGGCGCGGTGCGCGGGCGCTACTCGATCATCGGACTTGAGCCCGACCTGATCTGGCGCGCGCAAGGCTCGCGTGCCGAGATCAATCGCGGCGCACGGGCAAATCCCGACGCCTTCAGCGCGTGTGCCGAGCCGCCGCTGCAGGCGCTGCGCAAACTAATCGCGGAAAGCCGGATCGAGTTGCCGGAGGGATTGCCGCCGATGGCGGCGGGTGTGTTTGGTTACCTCGGCTACGACGTGGTGCGGCAGATCGAGGAACTGCCCTTGCCCAATCCGGACCCGATCGGCATTCCCGACGCGGTCCTGATCCGGCCGACGCTGATCGTGGTGTTCGACGCGGTGAAGGACTCGATCACCGTCGTAACGCCCGTTCGACCCGAAAAGAACGTCGATGCGAAGGCCGCGCTCGCCCGCGCGATCGAGCGGCTCTCCGGCGTTGTCGAGAGTCTCGACCGTCATCTGGACAAGTCGTTGACGCAAACCGAGACTGGTCCGATCGCCGTCGCGCCAAAATCGAACACGACGCCTGCCGAATACAAGGCGATGGTGCGCAAGGCGAAGGACTATATCGCGGCGGGCGACGCCTTTCAGATCGTGCTCGCGCAGCGGTTCGAGGCGCCGTTCACGCAGCCGCCCTTCTCACTCTATCGCGCGTTGCGGCGGACGAATCCCTCGCCCTATCTTTACTTCCTCGATTTCGGCGCGTTTGCCGTCGCAGGCTCAAGCCCGGAAATCCTGGTGAAGGTCAGCAACGATACGGTGACCATACGTCCGATCGCCGGGACGCGGCCCCGCGGCGCGACGCCGCACGAGGACAAGGCGCTGGAAGACGAATTGCTCTCGGACCAGAAAGAGCGCGCCGAGCATTTGATGCTGCTCGACCTCGGCCGCAACGATGTCGGCCGCGTGGCGCAGATCGGTACGGTCAGCGTCACCGATCAGTTTTTCATCGAGCGTTACAGCCATGTGATGCACATCGTCTCGAATGTCGAGGGAAAGCTCGATCCGCGGCACGATGCGCTCGATGCGCTTGCGGGCGGTTTCCCGGCCGGCACCGTTTCAGGCGCGCCGAAGGTGCGCGCCATGCAGATCATCGATGAACTGGAGAAGGAGAAGCGCGGCCTTTATGC
>DASSRW010000026.1:0-9114 GCA_035701545.1 Pseudolabrys sp. | reverse complement strand
ACCATCTTGCGTGCGCGGGCCCGCCTTGACCCCCCTGCCCGCGGCTGAATAAATCCGCCGACAAGCGGCCGGTAGCCGCGCAACAACAGGCAGGCAACCGATGGCCGACCACACCGAACACACGCCGGGCTTTGCGACGCTCGCGATCCACGCCGGCGCGCAACCGGACCCCACCACCGGCGCGCGGGCGACGCCGATCTACCAGACCACGTCATTCGTGTTCGACGACGTCGATCACGCCGCCTCGCTGTTCGGCCTGCAAACCTTCGGCAACATCTATACGCGCATCGGCAATCCGACGACCGCCGTACTGGAAGAGCGCGTTGCGGCGCTCGAAGGCGGCACCGCCGGCCTCGGCATCGCCTCCGGCCACGCCGCGCAGGTCGTCGTCATGCACAATTTGATGACGCCGGGCGACGAATTCGTCGCCTCGAAGAAGCTCTACGGCGGCTCGATCAACCAGTTCAATCACGCCTACAAGAACTTCGGCTGGAACGTCGTATGGGCGGACCCGGAAGACATTTCTTCATTCGAGAAAGCGGTCTCCTCGAAGACCAAGGCGATCTTCATCGAGTCGATTGCGAACCCGGGCGGCGTCATCACCGACATCGAGGCGGTGTCGAAGATCGCGCGCAAGGCCGGCGTGCCACTGATCGTCGACAACACGCTGGCGACGCCTTACCTCTGCAAGCCGATCGATTTCGGCGCCGATATCGTCGTGCACTCGCTTACCAAATTCCTGGGCGGCCATGGCAACTCGATCGGCGGCATGATCGTCGACGGCGGCACCTTCAACTGGTCACGCGGCGGCCGCTATCCGATGCTCTCGGAGCCGCGTCCCGAATATCAGGGCATCGTGCTGCACGAGACTTTCGGCAACTTCGCCTTCGCCATCGCCTGCCGCGTGCTCGGCCTGCGCGACCTCGGGCCGGCGCTGTCGCCGTTCAACGCGTATCTGATCCTGACCGGCATCGAAACGCTGCCGCTGCGCATGCAGAAGCATTGCGACAACACGCTGGCCGTTGCCGAGTGGCTTTCGAAGCAGCCGCAAGTCAGCTGGGTGAGCTATCCGGGATTGTCCGGCGACAAATACCACGCGCTCGCCAGGAAATATTGTCCAAAGGGCTCAGGCGCGGTGTTCACCTTCGGCCTCAAGGGCGGCTACGACGCCGGCGTGAAGCTCGTTTCAAACGTGAAGCTGTTCTCGCATCTCGCCAACATCGGCGACACGCGCTCGCTCATCATCCATCCGGCCTCGACCACGCACCGGCAGTTGTCGGACGCGCAGAAGGTGCAGGCCGGCGCGGGACCGGACGTGGTGCGCCTGTCGATCGGGCTTGAAGATGTGGAAGACATCATCGCCGATCTCGAGGAAGGACTGAGCGCGAAGTAGCCGTCATCCTGAGGTGGCCGCCATAGGCGGCCCTCGAAGGATGACGGACACCTTCCGGGCCTTCACCCTTCGAGGCTCACGCTACGCGTTGAGCACCTCAGGGTGACGGAGAAAGGCTGAATGCCAATTGCGACTTCTTAAGCGTCCACGCGACATAATCTTTGACGTAACGCAGCAACGTAGGGTGGGCGGAGCGGGAGCGACGCCCACCGCGCGACTCAACGCAAACGACATACGATGCGGTGGGCGCGGCGCGGAGCCTGCGCCCGGACGGCGCCAACGGTCCGCGCGAAGCGCGGCCCGATGGTAAACTCCGCGCCGATCCGGGTGCGCCTTCGCCCACCCTACAGTCTGCACACTACTTCTTCAGCGTCTTCGCGACGTAATCCCTGATGTAACGCAGCGTCTCCGGCGCGGCCCAGATGTCCGTCACGGTCTTGTCGGTCGCCTCGCGGTCACGCGCCACCTTGTCGGCAACCGGCTGGCGAATCTGCTTCTTGGTCTGCGCGAAGGCGGCCGGCGAGAGCGCCGCATATTGCTGCGCGGCGGCCATCGCGCGCTCCATCAAGGCCGCGGGCTCGACGACTTCATCCACCCAGCCCTTCTGGAGCGCGACGTCGGTCGCGCAGGTCGCACCGCCAAGCAGAAATTCCGGGAAGTACCGTGGCGGCACGGCGAAGCGCACGATTTCGAACGCCAGCGCCGGAAACGGCACGCCCACCAGCAATTCGGTGACGCCGATACGCCCTTCGCCGTTCGCCATGATGCGGCGGTCGGCGCAGCACGCGAGCACCGCGCCGCCGGCGATGGCGTGACCATTGACCGCCGCGATCACCGGCTTCGGATGGAAGAACACCGCGTCGTAGAGGCGATGGAGGGCCGGCAGAAAGCGGCGCACGTAGTCGGCGCCGCCCTCGCTCAGGCGCACCAGATCGACGCCGGCGGAAAATATCCTGCCCTGGCCCGTGACGATGACCGCGCGGGCAGCGGACGCGCGCAGCTCGCTGAACGTTCTGGCGAGACCGTCGCACAGCTCGACATCGAGCGCGTTCGCCTTGCCATGCGCGAGCGCAAGCACCGCGACGCCGTCAATTGTCTTGACGTCGATCATGTGCTCTGCGCCTCGCGGGCGCCTTGCGGAATCGGCGCCGGAAGGCGCCGCTCGACCCGATGGCGCAGGCGCTCCGCGTGCCAGACTGCAATGGTCAGCACCACGATTGCCATCGCCTGATGGGTCATGGCGAGATCGAGCGGAACGACAAACAGCAGGGTCAGCACGCCCAATGTCGCTTGTACGGTGACGGCAAGCCACAGCAGCACGGCGCCGCCCGCATGCTGCCGTGCGCGCGAGGCGTCAATCGCATGCAGGCCGGCCAGAACCCAGATCGTGTAGGCCAGCATGCGGTGGTCGAACTGGATGGTCAGCAAGTTCTCGAAGAGATTGCGCCACCAGGGCGCCTGCTGCCACAGGTCGCTCGCGGGCGGGATGAAGCCGCCGTCGATCAAGGGCCAGGTGTTGTAGATCATGCCGGCGTTGGTGCCGGCGACCAGCGCGCCGAGATAGATTTGCCCGAGCACCAGGATCGCGATCAGCAGCGCGCCGTTGCGCACGCGCGCGCCGGATTCGATCGGCTTGCGCGGCAACACCTGCTGCGCGGTCCACAGCACCGCCGAATAGATCAGGCAGGCAAGCGTGAGGTGAAACGCCAGCCGGTATTGCGAGACGCTCACGCCGACGGCAAGGCCGGAGGACACCATCCACCAGCCGACGGCGCCCTGAAACGCGCCCAGGCCGAAGATCACCCAAAGCCGTAGCTGCTCGCGCCGCTCGATCCAGCCGCGCCACAGGAAGAACAGCAGCGGCAGCAGGAACACCGCGCCGATCAGGCGCGCGAGCAAGCGGTGCGTCCATTCCCACCAGTAGATGACCTTGAACTGATCGAGGCTCATGCCCCGGTTGAGCTCGCGGTACTGCGGGATTTTTTGATAGTCCGCGAATTCGTCCTGCCACGCCCGGGTGGAGAGCGGCGGGATCACCCCGGTCACCGGCTTCCATTCCACGATCGACAGGCCGGATTCGGTGAGCCGCGTCGCCCCGCCAACGATCAGCGTGAGGAAAACCAGCGCGGCAATCGTCAGCAGCCACAGGCGGACGGCACGGCGCCGCATATCCGGCAACGGAAGTGAAGGCGACTGAAAGGCCATAGCAACGAGAGGCAAACGCCACGCTTGCAGGGGACGCGGCGGACCATATAGTCCTGCGCGCAAGCCCGCAAACCGCATCCGGTGCGACCAATGAGCATTCGAACCCGCAAGCTGATCGGAACCTTCGCGTTGCTGGCCCTCGCCATGATCTGGGCCCTGCTCGCGATGGCGCTGGCGCAGTCGGTGCTCACCAACATCAACGGCTGGGTGGCCGCTGCGTTCTACGTCGTGGCGGGTCTGGGCTGGGTGCTGCCGGCGATGCCGCTGGTGAGCTGGATGTCGCGGCCCGATCGGGCGAGCGCGGTCAAGCCGCGTTGACGCGGCGGAATCCGTTCCACACCGCGGTCGCCGCCCCGGACAGGAGCACGTCGAGGTAGCGCGCTTTCTGGAACTCGCCGTTGATCGAGATGCGCGGCAGCGCGGTCAGGTGATTGCGATGATCCGCAAACAGCACGCCGGGGCGCGTCGTCACCGCAGTCTTGAAGCCCAGTTCGGCAGCTATGCGGAATTCGCGCGGGCCCGCCGAGGTCGGATCGCCGACCGGATAGGCGAGATGCTCCGGCCTGCGCCCGATCGCCGCCTCGATCGCCGCGCGGCTTGCGTCCATCTCGTCGCGGACGGCCGCATCGCCCGGCACTTTCTTCAGCATCACATGATTGACCGTGTGCGCGCCGATGGTCACCAGTGGATCGCGCGCCATGCGCCCGATTTCGTCCCAGCCCATGCACAGATCGCGGCCGAACGAGGCGATGTCCACGCGATAGGAGGTGCACAGATCGCGAATGACACGCCGCAGCTCGTCTTCCGTTTGCAGGCTGCGCAAATAGCCATAGGCGAGATCGAACGCCGTCCGCTTCTGCTCGGCGCCGCGGCAGTCGAGCGCCCGCTCTTCGCCGGCAAACCGCATCGTCACGCGCTCGTTGCGCGCAATCACGGCTTCGAGCGCGAGCCACCACAATTCCCCGAGCCGCTCGGGAAAGCTGGTCGCGATATACAGCGCAAACGGCATGTCATATTTCTCGAGCAGCGGATAGGCCCACTGCATCACATCGCGGTAGCCGTCGTCGAACGTGATGCACATGAACCGGCGCGAAAAATCGCCGCGCACCAGACGCTCATGCATCGCATCGAGCGAAATGATGTCGAGCGCCGCCCCCTTGAGCCGGCGCAGCAGCGCCTCAAAGAAATCCGGCGTCACTTCCAGCAGGCGGTTGGGCTGAAACGGATCGGCGCGCGGCGGCCGCACGTGGTGCAGCATCAGGATCGCGCCGATGCCGCCGACCAGCGGATGCAGAATGCGATGCATGCCGCTGAAATAAAGCCCCTCGAGGCCGCCGCGGATGATCGATTTTTTCAAGCCCGCCAAGTGGTTATCTCCTGCCGACCGCTGTTCTAATATTCCAACCCTTTATTGATAAATCTTTGCGACCTTCGGGACGCCCGGGCGAACCCCGCCTCAAAAGGTCCCATGAACGTCATTCCGCTGCGGCAGCCCGCCGTTTCCGACCGGCCGACCGATGTCGAGGCGCGCGCGGCACGGGTGGAGATCTTCGACACCTTCGAGGCCGCCGAGCCGTCCTGGCGCATGCTGGAGCGGCAGAATGCGCTGGCCACGCCCTACCAGCGTCACGAGTTCATGGCCCTCTGGCATCATCACATCGGGGGCGCCGCCGGCGTGACGCCGTTTATCGTGGTCGGGTTCAGCCGCAGGAACAGCCCCCTTTTCCTTTGGCCGTTAGGCCGGCGCAAATTGGCGCAGGTCCGCATCGTCGAATTTCTTGGCGGCAAACACGCCAACTTCAACATGGGCCTGTGGCACCGCCAGGTCGCGAGCACGGTCGACGACATCGACATCAAGGCGTCGCTGGCCCAGATCAAAAGCGAAGCGGACGCGCTGCTGCTCCGAAATCAGCCGCTGACCTGGCAAGGTGCGACCAACCCGTTCGCGCTGCTCCCGCACCAGCACTCGGCCGATTCCGGCTTCAGCGGCGCGCTGTCGCCCGACTTCGAGAGCCTGCTGCGCGCCCGCACCAACAGCGTGATGCGCAAGAAGATGCGCAAGAAGCTGCGGGCGCTTTCCGAGTTCGGTGCGGTCAAATTCGAGCGCGTGGCGGACGTGCACGCCGCGCGGCGCGTGCTCGATACCTTCTTCAAGCAAAAGAGCGAGCGCATGCACGCGCGCGGCATCTCGGACGTGTTTGCCGCGGCCGAGGTGCGCCGTTTCCTCGAGGCCCTCGCCGTCGCCAGAACCGCGGGGGGCGAGCGGCTGATCGAGCTCTACTGTCTTTCGGTGGGCGGCGTGATCGTCGCCACCTTCGGCGGCATCGTCGGGGGCGGCCGGTTCTGCGGCATGTTCAACTCGATCGTCAGCGGCAGGCTTTCGCACGAGAGCCCCGGCGAGTTGCTCCTGCACAATCTCGTGCGCGATTGCTGCGAGCGCGGCCTGTCGACCTTCGACCTCGGCGTCGGACAGGCGCAGTACAAGAACCTGTTTTGCAGCAATGCCGATCCGCTGTTCGACAGCTTCCTGCCGTTGACGGCGGCCGGCACGGTGGTAACCCGCGCCGCTCAGGCGGCGGCGGCCGCGAAGCGCCTGATCAAGCACACGCCGGCGCTCTGGTCGATCGTGCGCGGCGCGCGCCGTCTGCGCGCGCGGGCAAGCATTTCCGGCTGAGCCGGCCCTCAGGCCGCCGCCGCGCGGACGCCGCCGGGCAGCACGCTGACCTCAACAAATCCGGCGCTCTCGAGCCGATCGAGCGCCTGCCGCGTTCCGGCGGCGGCGGGATCGCCCGACACCAGGACCGCACGCGGCGCAAGCAGCGCAAATTGCTCGACCGCAATCTCGGGCACGGCACCGATGTCGAGCACCACGTATTCGTAGCTGCGCGCAAGCGCCTCGACGGAGCTTTCCAAGGACGGCGAGGCGGCAAGCGCCGCTCCGTCGTTGCCAACGTTGCCGGCGGAGACAAGGTGAACACCCGAAAACTGATCGCGCGTGATGACATCTGCGAAGGACGCCGAGCCGCGCAGCAACTCGGCCATTCCCGGCGCATGCGGATTGCTGGAAAGCAGCGACAGGTTGGGGGCATTGAAGGCGAGGTCGACGAGAATCACACCGGATTCCCTTGCCAGGACGCGGGCCAATGCAATCGCCGTGTAGGTCGTTCCCACATTGCGGTTCGCTCCCGCGACCGCGAGCCGCCTGCCCGCTTCACTCGTCTGCCGCAGCTTCTGTGCGACTTGCTCCATGCTTCGTGCCGAGGCGGGCGCCGGAATTGCGCCGCGCGCGCGCGGTGACGGGACCGGCGACCAGACAGCCGTCACGGGGGAAAGTGGCGGCGCCGACGGCAACGAAGGCACGTACGCCGGATAGGCAATTTCGCCGGCGGGGCCGAGCAGCGCGCCGATCACGACGAACCCGGCTGAAAGCCCGAACGCCGCAAAGGCCGCGATCAGCACCATCGGCCCTTTCTTCGGAAAGTCCGGCTTGATGGCGGGGCTCGCCCGCGAAATGATCCGCGCTTCCGGCGGCGCGGCGTTGATGTTGTCGCGCGCAGCCGCTTCACGGTATTTCGCGAGATAGGATTCCAGAAGATCGCGGTCGGTCTTCGCCTCGCGCTCGAGCGCGCGCAGCTCGAGATCCTGCTCGTTGGTGCGTGAGGCAAGCTTCTTGACCTGATCGAGGCTTGCGGTGAGCGTCTCCAGGCGCGTGCCCGCAACCTTCGCGTCGTAGTCGAGCTGGCGGACCAGGCGCTCGCCCTCGGCGCGAATCTCGCGGTCGAGCTCGGCGATCTGCGCCTTCAGCTCCTTGATGCGTGGATGCTTGTCGAGCAAGGTCGAGGATTGCTCCGCCAGTTGCGCGCGCAGCGCGACCCGCTGCTCGATCAGGCGGCGCATCGTGTCGGAGTTGGCGATGTCGGATGATTCGATCGGATGCCCGGAGCGCAGAAGCTCGCGGAGTTGCTGCGCCCTCGCCTCAAGATCGGCCTTGCGGCCGCGCGCCGCCGCAATCTGCGAATTCACCTCCGTCAACTGCTGACTCGGCAGCGAAGAATTGTTGGAGCCTGCAAACAGGTTTGACTTCGCGCGGTACTGCTCCACCTTGTTCTCGGCATCGGCGACTTTTGCGCGCATGGTCGCAATTTCGCCGGCAAGCCACTGGCTGGCCGCGCGCGTCTGCTCCTGCTTCGCGGCCTGCTGCATGTTCAGATACGTCTCAGCGATCGCGTTGGCGACCCGCGCGGCACGATCGGGATCGGCCGAAATGAAATCGATCGCGATCACGCGCGATTTTTCGACCGCGTAAGCGTTCAGCCGGTTGTAGTAGGTCTCCAGCGTGCGCTCCTCGGGCGTCATCGCGGCGGGGTCTTTGCCGATCCCGAACAGGCCGAGCACCACTCTGAGCGGCGATATCCCGCGGATCGCCGGATCGAATTCGGCGACCTTTGTCAGATTCTGCTTTTTGATGACCTCGCGGGCCAGATCACGCGACAGAACGAGCTGAAGCTGGCTGGTGACAGCTTCGGCATCGAGCGCGCTCCTGTCGCCGTTTTTGTCGGCCTCCGCACGCAGGAAGACGTTTTCGCGCGCGTCGAGCAGGATTCGCGCTTCCGACCGGTAGCGGGGCGTCAACGTGTTGACCACCGCCGCGGTCAGCAGGGCCACGATGACTGTGAGGCCGAGGATTTTCGCTTTCTTCCGCCAGAGGATGCGGCCGAGGCTGCGCATATCGAGCTCGCCGTCCGGCCTGAACGGCGTTGCGACCGGTTTCACGGCCGATGCCGCTTTTGCTTCTTTGGACGCCCTCTTACGAAACATCGCCAACCCCAACGCATACGGTTACGCCGCCACCGCCGATCACAAACGATTATGGTTGCTTCCGCGTTAATTTCGGCGCGCGGCGCTCCGGTTAGTTTTTGTTAACCATACGGCCGCCTAATGCCGGCTGGGCACATTTGCCCGTCCGGATTCGCCCGATGCGGGGACCCCGCTTCCTCACTGTTATCCTGGCCGCGGTGACGCTTGCCGCCTGCATGCGGCAGGAGCCGGCCTATTCCGTGCACGATCCGCAAAGTGGCAACACCATTGCCGCGCTGCCGCAACACGGCCTTGGTGGGAAGGAGGCGTTCGCTTCGTCACCGCCAACCTTGCAGCAGCCCAGCGTGCTGCAGTACCGCGCGCCGGAAGCATCGCATGCACGTGCCAATGCGATGGTGGCAGATGTGCACAGCAACGGCGATGAAGCTTCCGCCGCCCTGGCTTACGGCGCCGTGCCCGCGGAGCACCGCGCGCCGGCAGCGCCCTACACGCTGGATGCCGGCGACAAGCTGCGCGTCGTGGTGTTCGGCCAGCAGGGCATCTCCAACAGCTACACAGTCGATGCCGGCGGCAACGTCACGCTGCCGCTGGTCGGAACGATTGCGGCGCGCGGGCGCACCACGCAGGCGCTGGCGAGGACGATCACGGAAAAGCTCAAGCGCGGCTATGTGCGCGAGCCCAACGTCAGCGTCGAGGTC
>DASSRW010000025.1:0-12394 GCA_035701545.1 Pseudolabrys sp. | reverse complement strand
TGGACCGCGCAATGCGGGAGCTGGTGAGGTAAGGCGCGTGTCCCTCCCGCTTGTCGAGAGGGACACTTAGCTTCCGATGTTCTCTAGCACCCGCTGCCGACTGTGCCGGTGCCGCTTGTGGCAGGCGTCGATGTCGAGTTGCTGCCGAGCCCATTGGTCGAACCGTTGAGCGAATTGTTGCTGCTCAAGTTCGTACCGGACGATGCCGTCCCGGGCGTCGAACTGTTCGGATTGACCGATGTCGTCCCCGAAGGATTGGTCGATTGCGTGCCGGGCTGATTGTTGGCGGCGAGATTATTGTTCAACCCACTTGAAGTCGATGAGCCGACGGTCGCGCTGCCGCACGGCTGCCCGTTGATTCCGGTGCGGCCGGCGCTCGACGGCGTGTTGATGCCGCCCATCGTGCCGGACGACGGCGCGCCGGGCGTCGTGCTCATCGTCGAGCTGTTGGTGGAAGGTGCGCCCGTATTGCTGGGAATGCTATTCGGATGACCGAGGCTTCCGTTGAAGCCGCCAGCTCCGGCCGATCCAGCGCCCGTCGCGCCACTCGCGCCCGCCGCACTGCCGGCGCCACTTGCGCCACCGCCGCCGGCTCCTGCCGCCAAGGCGACGCCCGCGCTGCCGGCGATCAAGGCGGCTGCAAGCGCCGAAAGAATGTGTCGTGTCCGTGCCATCGTGAAACTCCCTCGTGCAGATCCTTCGTGTGTCGCCAACGGGCGGTGCGCGAGGGAGTTCCGCGGAACAGCCGAAAACGCGCGTTGCGCGGTGCCATGCTCGACCGGAAAGTACGGAACCAAAAGCATCGCGCCCGGACGCGAGCGCGTCACAGCTTCCGCGCGCGAGGCGAGGGGCTATTGCCCCCCTTTCCGCCTGACGACGAACAGGCCCTCCTCGAGCCGGAACGTCGCATCGCCGTCCGCATTTTGTGGGACGAGCGCGGCACTCACGTCAGGCGTCGCCTGCTTGAGCATCGCGCGCAGGAAGGCCTGCATCGTGGCGTCGTGGCGCGCGGCCCAGCTTGCAAATTCCATCTGCTTGTAGATTTGCTCCTCGTGCGCGATGGCAAATCCGGCCTTCGCGAAGGCCGTGCGCCACTCGTCCATCGTCCACGCCCGCAGGTGGCTCGGGTCCCGGAAACGCTCGAAGGCGTTGATGTAGTCGCCGACGCTGCCTTCCGGCACCACATTGTCGACCAACGCGAGAATGCCGCCGGGCTTGAGCACGCGATGCGTCTCGGCGAGAAAATCGGCAATGCTGTCGAAATGGTGCGGAGCGATGCGGCAGGTGACGAGGTCGAATTCTCCATCCTCGAACGGCAGCGCCTCCGCCTTCGCGTAGCTGACGCGGACGTTGTCGAGCTTGCGCTTCTGCGCCTCGCCCCGCACCATCGTCAGCATTTCGTCGGTGATGTCGGTCGCCCAGACGCGCGCGACGTGCGGCGCAAAGACATAGGCGACGTGACCGCCGCCGGTCGCCACGTCGAGCACCTTCCAGTCGGGTCCGGGCTGCACGAGCTCGCCCAGCCGCTCAAGGCTTTTGCCCTTGGCGTGCGGCTTGCTGGTGAGATAGCCGGCGGCGGTCTTTCCGAATTGCTCCTGCACCAAGGTCTTGGACATTGCGGCCTTCCGATGTTTCGGGCAGCCGGAACTATACACGATGCAAAAGCAGAGCGAGGGATGTGTCCACCGGTTCGCTCAAAGGCAGGAGCGGCTGGCGCGCTACGGGCGGTCGCGATCGCCGCCGCTCAAGTCGTCGTAGCCGTGGCGGTTGCTGTAAAAAACCAGCGCCATCAGCCCGCAGCCGACGAGCACCGAGAAGAATACGCCGCCGGCCATCGCAATGTAGCCATAGGCCGGGATCTCGGCTGCGGCGAGATAATTCCAGGCATGCACGGCAAACCACAGCACGAAGATCAGCAGTGCGATGAGAGGGGCGAAATAGAGAAACTTTCGCATCAGCGTGATATAGGCTCGGCCTTGGCGGATTGCCATGTCGCTTGCTCGGCCTCGTGAAAAGAGCCCGTCGCGAATGGCTTGAGTCGCATTTCGAGCGTTTGCACTATCGCGTTTATGACCACGCCCGGCGAACCCACCACGTATTCCTATCGGCCGTCGGTCCTGGGCGCGACCTGGGCGTTCAAGCTCGAAAGTCAGGCCCTCTTCTGGGACACGGGGCGAAAATCAGGCCGGATTCCCCTGCGCAGCATTCGGCGCATCCGCTTGTCGTTCAAGCCGCTCTGAACCCAGTCGATGCGTTACCGCACCGAGATCTGGTCGGAGGCTGCGCCAAAAGTCGAACTGGTGTCGACGTCCTGGAAAAGCATGGTGGAGCAGGAGCGGCTCGACCGCGCTTACCGCGCCTTCGTATGCGAATTGCACCGTCAGCTCTCGCAGGTGAACGAAAAGGCGAGCTTCGAGAAAGGCGTCGATGTGCTGCCGTACTGGTGCGGCGTCGCCGTCTGCGCCGCGACCTTGTTCGCTGTCGCCGCGCTCGTCGTGCGCGCGATGCAAACCGGCGCCTGGCAAGGAGCGGTGATCATCGCCGCCTTCGCGGCACTGTTTCTGTGGCAGGCGGGCCGCTATTTCCGGCGCAACCGGCCGGGCCGTTACCGGCCTGACGCCCTGCCGGCCGATCTCATTCCGCCGCCATGAGGCCGCCGCCTACTGCCGCTGACGCGTCATCAGGCGTTCGCGCTCGGTGTCGATTTCGACCGCCTTGGCGAGGAATTCGTTGCCGATTGCGTCGAGCTCCTGGGCGACCGCGCTGTCCGCAACTTCCACTCTGAGGTGCTGCGCCAGACGGAAGCACTGCTCGGCCTTTGCGATGAAGTATTCCGGACATACGGATTGCGACATTTGCGTCGTTACCTCGGGAACGTGCTCCTACCCTGGGCGAGCCTGCAGCGCGCGCTCGCGGGCGTTCTCGCATTCTTCCTTCAGCGCCATGCGAGCCAGCCGCAACAGCGAGACGAACAGCGAAAAGCGCATCTGCGCCCCTTCGGCCATTGCGTAGTCGAGCATCGCCTCGAGCCCGGCGACATCGTAGCCGCCGCTCGCAACAGGTTTCCTTCTCCCGTCGGCATTGTGATTCATGACCGTGCGCTCCCCCACTGCTTTTTACGCGTTTCTTGCGGTGGCCTTTTCTTCTGAAGTCCGCTCTCCGGTCAGGCGAGCTTCGAACGCGCCGTTTCCAGATGAATGGGTTGATGCAGGACGGAGTTCGTATCGCCCCGCATCTCGCGCAGGCGCGCAAGCGTGCGCGAGTCGAATTTGGCGGTGACGGCGACCACGTCGGACGGGCCGTAGCGCCGCGGCAGGCCGAGCGGCGTCACGCGGAAGTAAAGCTGCACCAGGCGCAGCAGCCAGATCGGGTCCATCTCGATGATGATGGTCGAGACGCCGGTGGCGAGACCCCATTCGACGATGCCGGACAAAAGCGAATTGGCGATCGGGCTGAGCGCGCGCCCGCGTTCGCGGTGCGGGCGCGAGACGCAATAGCGCGTCCATTCCCAGACTTCGGGACCGACCGGGCGCTCGCCTTCGCACAGGTCGGGCAGCACGTCCGACAGCAAATGCGGCCTGGTCGTCGGCAGCATGCGCTGATAGCCGAGCACCGCGCCGTCGCGGATATAGAGCATATGCAGCGCGCGCGCGTCGTCGAACTGATCGATCTCGCGCCCGTCGGGCTTTCGCAGCTCCTCCCATTTCGATTCTTCGACGAAGACCTGATGGCGCAAGCGGTACGCTTGATCCATCTCGGTCCGATATTCCCGAATATTTCCGGCGTCGACCAAGTGAATCATACACGGCTCCTGTCGTCTGCTTCTCGTCAGCAGAGCAACGAGCCAAGAGCCTGGGAAGTACGCGAACGCGTACCTTGAGCGCGGCCGCTAGCGCGGCGTAAAATGGATCAGGTGATGATGTATCTGCGGAATGCTTCGGCGACGGCCTGCGTCCGATTGGTTGCATTGAGCTTCGAACGCGCGCTGCGGAAGAACTTGTCGACGGTGTGCTCCGAGATGTTGAGGATCTCGCCGATTTCCCATTCGGTCTTGCCCGCCGCGGCCCATTGAAGAATCTCCTGCTCGCGCGGGGTGATCCGGGCGTTCGCCGCTTCTATTCTTTTCACCCGCAGGTTCAGCGCATGGCCGAAGGCGTACGCCGTGACGAGCGACATCATGCCGCGCAGGGAAGGGGGCATTTCCACCCGGGGGCCGGCAATCGAGAATCCCGCCACTTCTCCCTCCAGCGTGACGAGCGGAACGGTAAAGCCGCACTTGAGCTGAAAGTCGCCCGCCTCGTTCATCACCCGGCGCGCCATTGCATCGTCGCGGCAGAACGGCGCGAGTTCGCTCCACATGAAGGGCGAAACGTCGGAGGTGACGCGCCGGATCGCCGGATCGACGAACAGGTAGCCGCTGGAAAAATAGCGCTGCGCCCAGTCCATCGGCCAATCGGCGAGCACGACATTCGATTCCTGCTGCGACTGTGTGGCGCCCGGAAGCGGAATCGTGCCGGCGAGAATGTTGCCGAAGCCGTACGGCCGCACCGCCTTGAGAATGACCCCGCAAATCTCGGCCGGACTTGCCGCGCGATCAATGTCGCGAATGAAGGTAAGGGTGTCGTCCAGTTGCTTGCGCCGATTGTCGCCGGCACGCTCGCGCCTGCGCAGGCCGGCGGTTTTGGAAGCGCGATTGCTCCCGCTGTCGATTTGCGGTCCGCTCATTGCCGCTCATTCGAATCGCGACACGGCGATGCTTTGCCGATGTGCAAGGGACAAGTCTAGGCCCATGGCAATGGCCGTTCAACACGGGGGCCTGAGATCAGTTGCGCACGACCAGCACGGAACATTTCGCATAGCGAACGACGTGGCCGGCATTTGAGCCAAGAAAGTACGTGCGCATCGCGGGCCGATGCGAGCTCATCACGATCAGATCGGCGCCAAACGCCTGCGCCTCTTCCAGCACCTCGTGATAGATGCCGCCTTGCCGCACCTTGCCCGACACGCGTTCGGGGGGCAGGCCGCATTCTGCGATCACGATGCGCATGGCGTCCTCGGCAGCCCTGCGCTGCTGCGCGTCGAAATCGGGCGGAACGTACTCGGCCAGCATGACGGGCGTCAGCGGCAACACATTGACAAGCCGCACCGAGCCGCCGGACAGGTTCGACAGACTGACGGCAGTGTCGATGGCGGGCCTTGCCAGTTCGGTATCGGAAAGGTCGATGGGGACCAGGATCTGCTTGTACATGGGCGGCCCGTTCCGGTCAGTTCGTCGCCGGCGCGATCGTTTTGGGGCTAACGAAGTGCTCGAGGCGCCCGGCGTGCGGATGCAATTTGCTCCAATCGTCGAGGCTGAAGCCGATGATGACGAGCCCCGACGTCGGCAGGTTTTCGCGCAGCAGCGCGCGGGCCTCGATGTCACCCGAGGCGATCAGCAGCATCGCAAGCTCGTGCAGGGCGGGATTGTGCCCGATAATCAGAAGACTTTGGCGCTGCGGCGGCGCTTCGGCAATCGCGTTGAAAATGGCGTGGGCCGTCGCGTCGTAAAGCGGGGCCGCCGCTTGTGCCGGCGGCGCCGGGTGGAAAGCGGCCGCGGCCTGCTTCCAGGTCTCCCGCGCGCGCAGGGCAGGGGACATCCAGACGATGTCGGGAACAAAGCCGTGACGGGCCATGTAGGCGCCGATGCTGCGCGCATCCGTGCGGCCGCGTTCCGTGAGCGTCCGGTCGCGGTCGCTTGCGCCCGGCACGGAGCGCTCGGATTCGGAGTGGCGGAGCAGGAACAGCCGGCGCATGGTAAGACCGATCCGTGGACTCGACCTGAAATCCTCGTGAGTGCGGGATGAACGCGCAAACCAGCAATCCGACGCAGCCTAGCATGCCGGCCGGGCCGGGGGGATCCGCAGCACCCCCCGCCGCCGGCGGCCGCTTGCCGCATGAGACCTGGTACGAGGCGACGCAGGTGGCCCGTCCCGAGCGCCCCCGGCTGAATGTCGACCTCGATGCCGACGTTTGCGTCATCGGCGCGGGCTTTGCCGGCCTCACCGCCGCGCGGGAAATCGCGCGCCGGGGCTGGTCGGTGGTTGTCCTGGAAGCGAAGAGCGTCGCCTGGGCCGCCTCCGGACGCAACACCGGCTTTGTCCTGCCCGGATTTGCCGAAGAGCTCGACGACATGATCGAGCGGATCGGGCTCGACCACACGAAGCAGCTGTGGGCGCTCTCGCAGCGGGGCCTGACCTATGTGCGCGAGACAATTGCGCGCACGAAGATGCCGGGCGTCGAGCCCCTGCCGGGCTGGCTGTTCGTCTCGAAGACCGATGAGGGCCGCGAATTGCCCGAATTGGCCGAGCGGCTGCGCTGGATCGGCGCCGAGGCCGAAGCGTGGTCGCCCGACCGCGTGCGCGCCGTGCTGCCGAGCCGCTACTACTTCAACGCAATCTACTATCCGGCCGCGTTTCATATTCATCCGCTCAACTATGCGCTGGGGCTCGCCGCCGATGCGGAAGCCGCAGGCGCCCGTATTTTCGAGAACACGCCGGCGGTTTCCATCGACGCATCGGGCGTGCGTAAACGCATTGCCACGCCGGCCGCGCGCGTGCGCGCCGCGCACGTGGTGCTCGCCGGCAACGTGCATCTCGGCGCGTTGGTGCCGCGGCTCGCAGCAACGCTGGTGCCGATCACGACCTATGTGATGGTGACCGAGCCGCTCGGCCCCAGGCTGCACGAGATCATCCGGTATCGTGGCGCCGTGAGCGACGGCGAACGCGCCGACAACCACTATCGCATCGTCGGCGGCGACCGGCTGCAATGGTCAGGGCGCATGACCGTCTGGGAGAGCAGCCCGCGCCGCTTCGCGCGCGGCCTTGTCGGCGACATCCGAAGGAATTTCCCACAGCTCGGCGAAGTCACGCCCGCCTACGTCTGGCGCGGCACGCTTGGCCGCTCCGTCCACCGCATGCCGCAGATCGGCGAGATCACGCCGGGCGTCTGGATCGCCAGCGGCTTCGGCGGCCACGGTCTCAACACGACCGCAATGGCCGGCGAACTGGTCGCGCGCGGGATTGTCGAACGCGACGAAACCTGGCGGCTGTTTGCGCCTTACGAATTGGTCTGGGCGGGCGGAACGCTCGGCCGCATCGCCGCGCAAGCCATCTACTGGATTGAGCAGCCGGGCGAGATGGCGCGCCAGTGGCTTGTCCGCTTTCGCCAGCGCGCCCGCCGCCGCAAGCAGGCGCGCCTGTCGGCGCGGCGCGCGTGAGCAAACAAGGAGCGCGGGGCGGAACGTCACAAGCTGAAATGCGCGTAGGCTTTCAGCTTTTCCAGATAGCGGCCGACCGGAAACGAAATCCACGCGCGGTCGCGCAAGTGCGGCACGCGATTGATGTCGATCGTCTGCGCTAGCTTGCGGATGTAATAGAGCTCTTCCCTGGTCTGGATCCTGAACGCTTCGAATTCCTTGCGGCCGTCGGCGAGGTCGCGATCGGAGATCGCCGCGTTGAAGCGTTGCTTCCAGCCGGAATGTTCCGGGCTCGCGCAGAGGCCCGCGCCTTCGCCGAACGGCACCTTGCTGCGGTCGCGGATCGCCGCCGGCAATTGGTCCGGATAGAGATTGAAAATTTCGCGCAGCACGGCCTTGCCCCGCGCGCAGCCGCCGTCATCGCGCACCAGCGCTGAAGTGTCGAGATCGAGCGCGTAATTCGCGACGGAAGGATCGAGAAACGGCTCGCGCGTTTCCACCTGATGGCGCATCGAGCAGCGGTCGACCCGTTGCAGGCTGACGCGATGCATCAACGCGAGGCATTCGCCGCGGATGGCCTGCCCGGCGGCCGGCGTGTCCTGAAACGCGATTTCCAGCGGCGGATATCCGCAGAAGAGCTCGTCAGCGCCGTCGCCGCACAGGGCGACGCGAATCCCGTCGCTGTGGATTTGCTGCGACACCATCAGCGAGCACACCGCGTCGCGCACGAGGTTGGGCTCGAAAGACTCGGTGGCCTCCACGACCCCGCCGATCAGGGCGAAGGTCGCATCGCTGTCGGGGTCGAACGGCACGGTACGCAGGTCGAAGCCGCTGCGCTCGGCGTATTCGGCGGCATAGCGATAGTCCGGCGACGCGGCACCGCCGACGAAATAGCCGGGCGCCTCGGGACGAAAGCGGCGCGTGTAGTGCGCGACGAGCGTGCTGTCGATGCCGCCGCTGAACAAGGTGGCGACCGGCAGCCCGTCGGGAATGCGGATGCGCACCGCCTCGGCGAGCAGCGCGTCGAGCGTCCTTGCATCGCCGAGCGACGGCACGATGGACGGTGCGGTGCGGAGCGGCGACCTGAAACGCATGCAGCCGTCGCGCGCGAGCAGGTAGCCGGGCGGCAGCAAAAGCACGTCGGCATCGGGGATGGTGTCCAGCAGCGGCCGCATTTCCGAGCAGAACAGGAAGCCGCGCTCCGCCTGGATGACGTAGAGCGGCTTGACCCCGAACGGATCGCGCGCGGCGAGAAAGTCGCCGGTCGCGGTGTCGATGGCGACGAAGGCGTACATGCCGACGAAGCG
Organism: Pseudolabrys sp.; assembly: GCA_035701545.1. Taxonomy (GTDB): domain Bacteria; phylum Pseudomonadota; class Alphaproteobacteria; order Rhizobiales; family Xanthobacteraceae; genus Pseudolabrys. Next base: position 3,853 of record DASSRW010000025.1, on the reverse strand, counting down.
CTCGAGCGCGGCCGGTCCCCAGGCCTGGAGCGCGTTGGCCAGCACTTCGGTGTCGGATTCGGTCTTGAAGACGATGCCCGCCGCCTGCAATTCGCGGCGCAGCTCGCGGTAATTGTAGATTTCGCCGTTGCAGCACACCGCGATGCGGCCGTTGAACGAGATCTGCGGCTGCACCGCGCGCTCCGCATCGACGATCCGCAGCCGGCGCGTGCACATGATGCTGTCAGGACGCGGCGAGAAGACGGGATCGGTGACGTCGCCGCGGTGAAGCACGCCGTCGATCAGCAGCCGCACGACGCCTTCCGAATCGGGCCAATCGACCGCTACCGCGATTCCGCACATTCGGCTGGTCCTTTGGAATGCATGGTCCGGCGGCCAGGCGGGCCCGGGCGTGTGCCGGCCGCCGCAAATCAGCGGTGCATGCAGAATGGTAGGGAAAGATTAACCACAAGTTTCGCGCCGGCGATCGCGGCCCGGACAGGATGGCTCAGCGTCCCTCGCGCCTTGCCATGAAGGCGAGGCGCTCAAACAGATGCACGTCCTGCTCGTTCTTGATGAGCGCGCCGTGCAGCGGCGGGATCAGTTTCTTCGGGTCGCGCTCGCGCAAGATCTCCGGGCCGATGTCCTCGACCATCAGCAATTTCAGCCAGTCCAGCAGTTCGGAGGTCGACGGCTTTTTCTTCATGCCCGGCACCTCGCGGATTTCGTAGAAGAGCTTCAGCGCTTCCGCAACGAGGCGCTGCTTGATGCCGGGGAAATGCACCTCGACGATCGCGGCCATGGTGTCGGGATCGGGAAAGCGGATGTAGTGGAAGAAGCAGCGGCGCAGGAATGCGTCCGGCAATTCCTTTTCGTTGTTGGACGTTACGACGACGATCGGGCGGCGGCGCGCCTTGACCGTCTCGCCCGTTTCGTAAACGAAGAACTCCATGCGGTCGAGCTCCTGCAACAGGTCGTTGGGAAACTCGATGTCGGCCTTGTCGATTTCGTCGATGAGGAGGACGGGGCGCTCGTCGGCTACGAACGCGTCCCACAATTTTCCGCGCTTGATGTAGTTGCGGATGTCCTTCACGCGCTCGTCGCCGAGCTGGCTGTCGCGCAGGCGCGAGACCGCGTCGTATTCGTAGAGTCCCTGCAGCGCCTTGGTGGTCGATTTGATGTGCCATTCGATCAGCGGCGCGCCAAGCGCCTTGGCCACTTCGAGTGCCAGCACGGTCTTGCCGGTTCCCGGCTCACCTTTGACCAGCAAAGGCCGCTCCAGCGCGACGGCAGCGTTGACCGCGACCTTCAGGTCATCCGTCGCGACGTAGTCCTTGGTGCCTTCGAAACGCATGAAAACCCCGTGATTGCGCGGCGACATTAGGTAGCGGTGTCGGCCGGGGCAAGCCGATTGGGGGCATGGCCTCGCACCAACGTGATGATCCTGTGAGCGCAAAGTGAAGCGGACCGTTGCCCGAGGCGGTATGATACGGCGCGGGCAAGGAGAAGCGACATGATCGACCGGCGTATGCTCTTGCTGGCGGGCACGGCGTTTGCCGCCATTGCTGCGGCCGCAAGGTTCGGCGACGCGGAGACGACCACGGCCGATACCGCTGCGCCGCAGCCCGGTGACGAGCGGTTCAGGCTGAGCGAGGCCGAGTGGCGCAAGCGGCTTACGCCGGAGCAGTTCTATATTCTGCGCCAGCACGGCACCGAGCGTCCCGGCTCGAGTCCGCTCAACAACGAGCACCGCAAGGGAATCTTCGCCTGCGCGGGCTGCGATCTGCCGCTGTACTCGTCCGACACCAAGTTCGAGAGCGGCACCGGCTGGCCGAGCTTCTACGCGCCGCTGCCGAACGCGGTCGCCACGACCATCGACCGTTCTTTCTTCGTGAAACGGACCGAGGTGCACTGCCGCCGCTGCATTGGCCACCTCGGCCACGTCTTTGACGACGGCCCGCCGCCGACCGGGTTGCGCTACTGCATGAACGGGCTGGCGCTGAAGTTCGAGCCGGCCGCGCCCTCGTCGGCCTGATCGCGTTTTGCGCCTTCGCGCAGCCGGCAAATTCTGCCGTGCGCGGCAGAAAGGACTGCCTCGACGTCCGGGACGCGTTCAAGCAAGTCATTGAAATTAAAAAGAATTCTCGTGGCATGAGGCTTGCGACAGTCTGTCCGCAGTTTCGTCCGTGACGCGCCCGGTGGGGGCGGCGCCGCGCGCGACAGTGGAGAGACAGTCATGGGTCTGTTTGGTGTTCTCAATACCGCCGTCAGTGGTTTGCAGGCGCAGGCATTCGCGATGCAAAACATTTCCGGCAACATCGCGAATTCTCAGACGACGGCGTACAAGGGCATCAACACCAATTTCATCGACCTGATTCCGGACGCGGCCGTCGGCTCGCAAACCGCCGGCGGCGTGCTTGCGCGGTCGGATCCGACGAACTCGACGCAAGGCGTCATTCAAAGCGCGACCGTCGGCACGTTCATGGCCGTCAACGGCGACGGCTTCTTTGCGGTCAAGCAACAGACGGGCATCAACGGCAGCACGCCGGTGCTCGACAGCGGCGACCTCTACACCCGGCGCGGCGATTTTCAGTTGAACAGCCAGGGTTATCTGGTCAACGGCGGCGGCTATTTCCTCGAGGGAATTCCGATCGATCCGAACACCGGAAATCCGGTCGGCAGTGCGCTTTCGCCGCTTCAGTTCAACAACTCGTTCCTGCCCGCGCAGGCAACGCAGGAAATCAGCTACGGCGCCAATCTTCCGGCATTTCCGCTCACCACGAACGCCGATCCGTCGGTGCCGGGCTCCGAGCTCCTGAAAGCAGCCGACTTCACGACCTCCGATCCGACCGTCAGCATCGTCGGCAGCGAAGTGCCCACGTTCCTGGATGAGTCGCTCGATGGCGGCACCATCACGCTCTACAACGGGACCGGCGCGCCGGCGAACATTCAATTCCGCTGGGCCAAGGTCGACGACAGTGCGACCGGCACCGCCGATACGTGGAATCTGTTTTATCAGACGGATTCGACGGCGACCGGCGCCACCGTTGCCTGGAAGAACGTTGGAACGGATTTCACCTTCGACGGCTCCGGGCAGCTCAATCCCGCGGTCGCCTCGGCGGCGCTCACGGGACTGACAATCGACGGCAACACCATCGGCGATGTCACGTTGTCGTTCAGCGGCGGGCTCACCCAGTTCGCAAGCAACAACGGCACGACGACCGTCAACTCGCTGCAACAGAACGGCTACTCGGCCGGGCAGCTGGTTTCGCTCTCGGTCGGCAACAACGGCCGCATTTCCGGCAGCTTCACCAATGGCAAGACGGTCGATCTCGCCGAGGTTCCGCTGTTCAGCTTTGCCAGCCCGAACAGCCTGAAAAGTCTCGACGGCGGCGGCTTTCAGATCACCGCTGATAGCGGCCCGGCGCTCACAGGAGCCAGCGGCAACATCGTCGGCGGCTCGCTGGAAGAATCGAACGCCGACATCGCCGACCAGTTCACCAAGCTGATCGTCACGCAGCAGGCGTACTCGGCGAACACGCGCGTGATCACGACGGCGAATGAAATGTCGCAGGACCTTCTCAACATGCTGCGGTAATCCCGGCGCCTTTTCCGGGTGAGGTGAAGTTGTAGGCCATGAGTCTGACGCAGGCGCTTTCGACGTCACTGTCCGGCTTGACCGCGGCGCAGACGGCTTTGTCCGTCACCGCGGGCAACATCGCGAATGCGCAGACGCCCGGCTACGTGCGCAAGAACGCCGTCCAGGTCGAGACGGCGTTCGGCGCGACCGGCATCGGCGTCTCGGTCACCGAGATCAACCGCGTGCTCGACCAGTTCGTGCAGCAGCAACTGCGCACGGAATCGTCCGGCGCGG
>DASSRW010000024.1:0-24210 GCA_035701545.1 Pseudolabrys sp. | reverse complement strand
GACACACTGGTGGTGCTCGACGCGCTGACCTACGCGGGCAATCCCGCCAATCTCGATGGACTGCACGGCACGCCAGGGTTCAGCTTCGTTCATGGCGACGTCTGCGACGGCGGCCTGCTCGAAAGACTGTTCCGCCAGTACCGCTTCGATACGGTCGTGCATTTCGCCGCGGAAAGTCATGTCGACCGCTCGATCATCTCGTCCGAGCCGTTCGTGCGCACGAACGTTCTCGGCACGCAGGCATTGCTCGATGCGGCGCTCGTCGCCTGGAAACCGACGTTTGACGGCAAGCGCTTCCATCATATCTCGACCGACGAGGTCTACGGCTCTCTCGGCCCCGACGATCCGGCCTTCACCGAGGCGACGCCTTATAGTCCGCGCTCGCCGTACGCAGCGAGCAAGGCGGCCAGCGATTTCCTCGTGCGCGCTTATGCACATACGCACGGCCTGCCGGTCACCATCACCAACTGCTCGAACAATTACGGGCCGTACCAGTTTCCCGAGAAACTGATCCCCCTGATGATCATCAATGCGCTTACGGGGAAGCCGCTGCCTGTCTACGGGGACGGCAAAAACGTGCGCGACTGGCTCTACGTTGAGGACCACTGCGCGGCGGTGGCTCGCGTCCTCGATCGCGGCCGAGCAGGAGAGATCTACAATGTCGGCGGCAACACCGAGATGGCCAATATCGACCTTGTGACGCTGGTGTGCATGACAGTGGACGCCCGTTTTGCCGCAGACCCTGCGCTGGTGATGCGCTTCGGCGACTGCCCAGCTGCGCGCCGGACGAGCTGCCGCGATCTCATCGGATTCGTCGCGGACCGGCCGGGCCATGACAGGCGCTATGCCATCTGCGCCGACAAGCTTGCCGGCGAGGTCGGCTTTCGCGCCGCGACGCCGATCGCGGCAGGGATCGAGCGCACGCTCGATTGGTACCTCGGCAACGAGACCTGGTGGCGCGCCATTCAGGGCGGCGCCTACCAGGACTGGATCGAGGTGAACTACGGCGCGAGGGCCTGACCGGTCATGTGCGGGATAGCCGGTCTTATCGATTGGGAGCGTGGCGACATTTGCCGCCGCGTCAAGGCGATGATCGACGCTATCGCCTATCGCGGTCCTGACGGCGCCGACGTGTGGAGCGACGCCGAGGCCGGCATCGCTCTTGGCCACCGGCGGCTCGCCATCGTCGATCTGACGCCGACCGGTGCGCAGCCGATGGCCTCGGCCGACGGCCGCTGGGTCATCTCTTATAACGGCGAGGTTTACAACGCGGAGGCAATCGCCGTGCGGCCCGAGATGACCGGGCTCGTGCGCCGCGGCACTTCCGACACCGAGATCATCGTCGAGTCCGTCGCGCGCCGCGGTCTCGATGCCACGCTCGCGGACTTGAACGGCATGTTCGCCATCGCACTGTGGGACCGCGCGACGCGAACGCTGCACCTCGTGCGCGACCGATTGGGCATCAAGCCGTTGTTCTACGCCACGGGTCCGCAGGGCATCGCCTTTGCCTCCGAGCTCAAGAGCTTCGGCGCCGCCGGGTTCGCCTTCCCGCTCGATCAAAGCTCGGTCGCGAGCTTTCTGCGCTTCGGCTACGTGCCGGCGCCGCTCACGATCTATCGCGGCGTCGTCAAGGTGATGCCGGGCGAGATCGTCTCCTTCGCGCCGGATCGTACGGCGCGGCGACGGATTTACTGGAGCTTGGAGTCGATTGCGGCCGGCGGTCTCGAACATCCATTCACCGGCTCCGACTCCGATGCAATCGATGCGCTCGATGCGCTGCTGACGGACGCGGTCGCCGCCAACATGATCTCCGACGTGCCGCTCGGCGCGTTCCTTTCCGGCGGCATCGATTCCTCGACCGTGGTCGCGCTCATGGTGGCCGCCAAACGGGGGCCGGTGCGCACCTTCTCGATCGGCTTTCCCGATTTCGGCTACGACGAGTCGCCGCACGCGCGGGCCGTTGCCGCGCACCTCGGCACCGTGCACGAGGAACTGACCGTCACCGCCGCGGACGCGCTGTCGGTCGTGCCAAGGCTCGCCGAGATGTACGACGAGCCGTTTGCCGATTCCTCGCAGATCCCGACCTACGCCATCTCGAAGATGACGCGAGCGCGGGTGACCGTGGCGCTGTCCGGCGACGGCGGTGATGAATTGTTCGCGGGCTACAACCGCTACGTCCTCGCTGACGGCCGGCTGGCGAAGCTTGCGCGGCTGCCGGTGCCGTTGCGGCGCGGGGCCGCGGTCGCCCTGCAGACCGTTCCTGACGGTGTTGCCGATCTGCTTGCGCGCCTGGTGCCGTCGCGGCTGCGGCCGGCGCAGCCCGCCGACAAGCTGAAGAAGCTCGCGGAGGTGCTGCGGCTCGACGGCGACGCCGTGTATTTGCGCCTCGTCAGCCAATGTCCTGATCCGGCAGCGTTGACGCATGGGCTTGCCGAGCATCCGGTCGCAATGCATTGGCCGGCGGGAGGGCGGGGTGGTGCGCTCGAGCGCATGCAACTCTTCGACATGGCGACGTATCTTCCCGACGATATCTTGCAGAAGGTCGATCGCGCTTCGATGGCGGTGTCACTGGAGGTCAGGCCGCCGTTGCTCGATCATCGCGTGGTGGAGTTCGCGTGGGCCTTGCCGCCGCATATGCGTATCCGCGGCGGTGAGACCAAATGGCTCCTGCGCCGCGTGCTCGACCGTCACGTCCCGCGCGCGCTGATTGACCGGCCAAAGATGGGATTTGGTATTCCGCTCGCTGCCTGGCTGCGCGGGCCGCTGCGCGACTGGGCCGAAAATCTTCTCGATCCGCAGCACCTCGGTGGCGGTATGCTCGACACCAACGCGGTGCGCACGATGTGGTCCGAGCACGTCGACGGCCGCCGCAACTGGGCCTATGCGCTGTGGACGGTGCTGATGTTCGAGGCCTGGCGCCGCCGCTGGGCGAGCGGCGTGGCGACGAGTCGGATGGCGGCCATGCCGCCGCTTGCGGCGCACGGTGTCTGATGCCTCGTCCCCGCGTGCTCATTGTCGCCCCGCGGCTCGATGTCGGCGGCGCTGAACAGCATCTCACTCGGATCCTGCCGCGCCTGTCGGCGGCGGGACTGCCGGTGTCGATCTTTGCAATGCAAGCCGGCGGGAGCCTTCAGGCGGAGCTTGCAGCATCCGGAGTCAACGTGCGCGCGGCCCCACCACATAAGCCGGCGACGGCGCGCGTGTTGAATGCCGCGGGGGCCTTGCGTCGGGAAATCCGTCGCTTGCGGCCCGACATCATTCATTTCTTCCTGCCCGAGCCGTATCTGGTTGGTTCGCTCGCTGCGGTGGGTGTGCCCGGCACGATCAAGGTGATGAGCCGCCGCTCACTCGCCGATTATCAGCGCAATCATCCCGTACTGGCGCGGCTTGAGCGTCATCTTCATCGCTCAGTCGCGGCTTTGATTGCCAATTCCACCGCTGTTGCCGAGCAATTGATGGACGAGAGCGGCGCCCCAAGGAAGGTCGGTATCATCCGCAACGGCATCGATGTTCCTCCCATCGTCAGCATCGAGGCGCGCGCCGCCCGACGCCGTGAGCTTGGCATTCCCGACGATTGCATCGTGTTCGCGGTGGTCGCGAATTTGATACCTTACAAAGGACACGCCGATCTTCTGTCCGCTCTGGGCGGCCTCCGGGGCCGGATGTTGAAGCCGTGGCGGCTCCTTGCCATCGGACGGGACGAAGGGATCGGCGCATCCTTGACGAAGCAGGCCCTGTCGCTTGGACTCGGCGACAATATTCTCTGGCTCGGCGAACGTCGTGACGTGCCGGTGCTGCTATCAGCTGCCGACGTCGGTCTTCTGCCTTCGCACCAAGAGGGCTTTTCCAACGCCCTCATCGAGATGATGGCCGCCGGGCTGCCGGTGATCGCGACCGCGGTCGGCGGGAATCTCGACGCGATCGTCAAAGGTGAAAGCGGCAGTCTGGTGCCTGTAAGGGACCCCGCGGCGCTTGGCCAGGCGATCGCCACTCTATATGACAGTGCCGCGCTGCGTGCGAGGCTGGGAGCGGCAGCGCGCGCGCGAGTCGAACGGCTATTTTCGCTGGACGCCTGCGTGCGGCGCTACGTCAATTTGTACTCCGGGCTGCTGGAGCGACCGGATACTCCGGTGGCGTACCTGATTGATCCGCCAGGCCGCGAGCGCGTCCCGGAGGTGCAAGAGGAATTTCACGGAACGGCCGAGTAGGAATCGGATGGCGCACAATCGCACACTTGCAGTCATCGGCCTCGGCTACGTCGGCCTGCCGGTCGCGGTGGCCTTTGCGCGCTCGGGCGCGCGCGTTATCGCATTCGATATCGACCGCCATCGGGTCGAGGAATTGCGCGCGCGCAAGGATCGGACGCGGGAGGTCGACGCCGGCGAGCTCGGGCTGCCCGGGCTGAATTTCGCGTGCGAGCCCTCCGCCCTGGCAGAGGCCGATTTCCATATCGTCACCGTGCCGACACCGATCGACGCGGCCAACCGTCCCGATCTCCGGGCGATGCTCGCGGCCTCGCGCACGGTTGGCGGCGTGCTCAAGAAGGGCGACATCGTCGTTTACGAATCGACCGTCTATCCCGGCGCCGTCGAAGAGGATTGCGCGCCGGTCCTGGAGCAGGTTTCCGGCCTGAAGGCAGGACGCGATTTCACCGTCGCGTATTCGCCCGAGCGCATCAATCCGGGCGACAGGACGCATCGCTTCGAAACCATCAAGAAAGTGGTTGCGGCGCAGGATGCGAAGACACTCGAGATCGTGGCTGCCGTCTACGGCTCCGTCGTTACGGCCGGCATCCATCGGGCTCCGTCGATCAAGGTCGCCGAAGCCGCGAAGGTCATCGAAAATACACAGCGTGACCTCAACATCGCATTCATGAACGAGCTCTCGGCGATTTTTCATAAATTGGGCATCGACACCGGCGACGTGCTCGCCGCCGCCGCGACGAAATGGAATTTTCTCAATTTTCAGCCGGGCCTTGTTGGCGGCCACTGTATCGGGGTCGATCCATTCTATCTCACTTACCGCGCGGAGAAGGCAGGGTACCACCCCGGGATCATTCTGGCGGGACGCCGCATCAATGACGAGATGGGGCGCTGGATTGCGCAAGAGTGCGTACGCGGATTGATGGCGCGCGGCTGCGTCAAGCCGCTGGTGACGATCCTTGGAATGACGTTCAAGGAAGACGTCCCTGACATCCGCAATTCGCGCGTGGTGGACATTGTGCGCGAGCTCGATCGTTTTGGCGTTCGCACCCAGGTGCACGATCCGCTGGCGTCGGCCGAAGAGACGAAGCGGGAGTATGGCTTGTCTCTTACGGCTCTTGAGGCTTTGCACCCCGGCGATGCCGTCGTATTCGCGGTGGCGCACAAAAGCTACGTTGCGGCGGGTTGGGATTTGATGACGCGCCTTCTCAAGAATCAGCAAGGTGCCGTGCTCGACGTCAAGTCGAAGCTCGATCGCAGCAAGCAACCGGAGGGCATCGAGCTGTGGCGTCTGTAAATCTCGTTCTGGTGACCGGCGCCGCCGGATTCATCGGCTTTCATGTGGCGGAGCGGCTGCTTGAGAACGGAAGCGAGGTCGTTGGCCTCGACAGTCTGAACGCCTACTACGATCCAAAGCTGAAGCACGATCGTGTCGCGCAGCTTGCGAAACATCCGAAATTCCGCTTCGCCAAGCTCAATCTTGCCGACCGCGACGGAACAGCGGCGCTCTTTGCCGAACATCGTTTTCCTTACGTCGTCCACCTCGCAGCGCAGGCGGGAGTGCGCCATTCGCTGGTCGACCCGCACGCCTATGTGGATGCGAACCTGGTCGGATTCACCAACATTCTGGAAGGCTGCCGTCACAACGGCTGCCGTCATCTTCTCTATGCGTCGTCGTCATCCGTTTACGGCAGCAACACGCATATGCCGTTCTCGATCCACGACAACGTCGACCATCCGCTCAGCCTCTATGGCGCTTCGAAGAAGGCAAACGAGCTGATGGCGCACGCCTATTCGCATCTGTTCAATTTGCCGGCGACGGGCCTGCGATTTTTTACCGTCTACGGTCCGTGGGGCCGCCCGGATATGGCGATGTGGATTTTTGCCAAAGCGATCCTTGCGGGAGAGCCGATCAGGCTTTTCAACCACGGCAACATGCGCCGCGATTTCACCTACGTCGACGACGTCGTGGAATCCGTCGTGCGGCTGGTGGACCGCCCCCCCGCGGCCAATGCGGCCTTGGCGGGCGCCACACCCGATCCCGGCACCAGCGCCGCTCCCTGGCGCGTGTACAACATCGGCAACAACAAGCCGGTCGAATTGCTGGAAGTCGTCCGGTTGCTGGAGGAAGCGATCGGGAAGAAAGCCAGGCGCGAGCTCCTGCCAATGCAGCCGGGCGACGTTCCTGCGACCTATGCCGACGTCGATGACTTGATGCGCGAAGTCGGCTTCAGGCCCTCGACGCCGATCGCCGAGGGGATTTCCCGCTTCATCGCCTGGTACCGCGAGTACCATGGGCTTTGACGGTGCAGGTTCCGCGCAAAAATCGCGTGGGTTTGCGGCCGTGAAGCTTGATCGATTGTCCTTGGAAGTGAGATAAACAAGAGAGGCAAGAGATTGCCGAGGTGCGCGTATGCCGAAACTCTCCGACCTGAAAATCAAGCTCTTCACCGACGGCGCCGACAAGGCGCAGATCGTGGAGATGGCGAAGCAGCCGTGGATTGCCGGCTTTACGACCAATCCGTCGCTGCTCAAGAAAGCGGGCGTGAGCGACTATGCGGCCTACGGCCGGGAGGTTGTGGCCGCCGTTCCCGACCGGCACATCTCCTTCGAGGTGTTTTCGGACGATGTTGCGGAAATGGTCGCGCAGGCGCGCGTCATCGCGACCTGGGGCAGGAACGTCTACGTGAAGCTGCCGGTGACGACCACGCGCGGCGAAACCCTGTTCGAGGCGGTCCGCTCGCTGTCGCACGACGGCGTCAAGATCAACATGACCGCGATCTTCACCGGCGAGCAGGTCGGGCGTGCGGTCGAGGCGCTCGACGGCGGCGCGCCGGCCTGCGTTTCCGTGTTCGCCGGCCGTCTCGCCGATTTCGGCGTCGATTATCGGCCCGTGATGCAGGACGCAATCGCGCGTGCGCGCAAAACGTCAAACGTCGAGATTATCTGGGCGTCGACGCGCGAGGTGTTCAACGCGGTGGAAGCCGACGCCATGGGCTGCCATATCATCACGGCGCCTGCCGATGTGCTGAAAAAGCTTCCGGCACTCGGCACCAGGTCTCCGGCGGAGATTTCGCTCGATGCGGTGAAGGCGTTCCGGGCGGACGCTGTTGCGGCAGGCCTGCAACTCTTCGTCCCGGCCTCACGCGCCGCGGAATAGAATTGCCCGTTTCGCGCTGTATTTTGCGGATGCCATTGCCTGTAACGCTTTGAAGCAAAACGTGTACGCGGCGGAGTGAACGGCGGTCGCCATGCGTTCTGGCGCATGGTAGTCCGGAACGGGAATCGAGGGCGGGGAAACCGGCAAGGCATGGAGAATCCTGAGCGAACGGGAGAGGATCGTGCGTTGCGCATCGGCGTTATCGGCGTCGGCGTCATGGGCAGCAATCACGCCCGCGTTTTTGCCGGGTTGCCGGGCGCCCGGCTGGTCGGGGTCGCCGACCCGGACCGCAAGCAGGCGGAATTCGTCGCCGATACGCTCGGCTGCGCGGCGGTGGACGACGTCGAGGAGCTGCTCGCGCTCGGCGTCGACGCCGTGACGATTGCGGCGCCGACGCACTTGCATCACGGCATCGCGCTCACCTGCTTCGCGCAGGGCATCCATGTCATGGTGGAAAAGCCGATCGCGTCGTCGGTCGAAGAGGGGCGCGACATCATTGCGGCGGCGCGCCGGGCCAAGCGGACGCTCATGGTCGGCCACGTCGAGCGCTTCAATCCGGCGGTCGAGGCGATCAAGGACGCCGTGCGCAACGAGGACATTCTCTCGATTGCAATCACGCGCGTCGGGCCTTTCCCGCCGCGCATGTCGAACGTCGGCGTCGTGATCGATCTCGCCGTGCACGACATCGACCTGATCCGCTGGTTCACCGATTCCGATATCGTCGAAGTGCAGCCGCAGCTCTCGAACGCGGTCGCCGAACGCGAGGACATCGCGCTCCTGCAATTCCGTACCGCCTCGGGAGTGCTCGCGCACATCAACACCAACTGGCTCACGCCCTTCAAGGCGCGCAACGTCACGGTGGCGACGCGCGGCAAGTACATCATGGGCGATCTTCTGACGCGCCAGGTCACCGAGTGCTTCGGCTTCCAGCCCGACGGCAGCTACTCCATGCGCCATCTTTCCGTCGGCCATGCCGAGCCGCTGCGCTCGGAGCTGCTCGCTTTTCTTCACGCTGTGCGCACCGGCAGGCCGCCGGCGGTTAGTGGAGAAGAGGGCGTCGCGAGCCTCGAAATTGCATCGCGTTGCCTCGCAGGGCGCGCGCCGGCAAATCCGCCGGTCCTGCGCGAGGCGCCGCGCGTCGTCGTGAGCTAGCGAAGGCAGGCAGAACCTGACGATGAATCAGCGAACCGCGCCGCCTCCCATTCCTTTCATCGATGTCGCCGCGCAACGCCGCCGCCTCGGCATGAAAATTGACGACGCGATCAGGCGCGTCACCGAACACTGCCAGTTCGTCAACGGGCCGGAGGTGCTCGCGCTGGAGAAGGACCTTGCGGCGTTCTGCGGCGCGCGCCACGCGATCGGCGTCGCGAGCGGCACGGATGCGCTTGTGCTCGTGCTGATGGCGAGGGGCATCGGTCGGGGCGATGCCGTGGTCTGCCCGTCCTTCACCTATGCGGCGACCCCGGAATCCGTCGCGCTGGCGGGTGCGACGCCCGTGTTCGCGGAAGTGAACGAGGCGACGTTCAATCTCGATCCGGCGGGCATCGAGCGCGCGGTGGCGGCCGCAAGGAAGGCCGGGCTCGCGCCGAAGGCGCTCATCACGGTCGACCTGTTTGGCCTGCCGGCCGACTACGATGCGATCATGCCGGTCGCGCAGCGGCTCGGCCTCCATGTGATCGACGATGCTGCGCAATCGTTCGGCGCCGACACCAGGGGCCGCAAGGTCGGCACGCTCGCGCCGGTGACCACGACGAGCTTCTTTCCGGCAAAGCCGCTCGGCTGCTACGGCGACGGCGGCGCGGTGTTCACCGGCGACGACACCGTGGCCGATCTTGTCCGCAGTCTGCGCAATCACGGGCAAGGAGCCGACCGCTACGATAATGTGCGTGTCGGCATGACCGGTCGGCTCGATACCATTCAGGCCGCCGTGCTGATCGAGAAGCTGAAGATTTTCCCCGACGAGATCGCGGCGCGCGAGCGCATTGCACGGCGATATAACGCGGAGCTTGCCGATATCGTGACGGTCCCGCACATCGGCAACGATCAATCCAGCGTGTGGGCGCAATACACGATCCGTGTGCCCGCCACGCGACGCGATGCCTTCGCTGCAGCATTGCGGAGCGAGGGTATTCCGACTGCGATGTACTATCCGGCGCCTTGCCATCGTCAAACCGCCTACCGGCAGTGCCCGGTTGCGGAAGGCGGCCTTGCCGTGACGGATCGGCTCGCCGGCGAAGTCATCAGCCTGCCGATGCACGCCTATCTCGATGCCGCAACGCAGGACCGCATCATCGGCGCCGTGCGCCGCGCGCTCAGGCGCGGCTGATTACGAGCGCTTGTAGATATCGTCGAGCCGCACGATATCGTCCTCGCCGAGATAGCTGCCGGTCTGCACCTCGATCAATTCGAGCGGTATCTTTCCTTGATTGGCAAGCCGGTGCACGCTGCCGATGGGGATATAGACCGACTCGTTCTCGTGCACCTCGCGGCGCTCCTCCCCGATCGTCACTTCCGCCGTCCCGCGCACCACCACCCAGTGCTCGGCGCGATGCTGGTGCTTTTGTAACGACAGCTTGCCGCCCGGGACGACGACGATGCGCTTGACCTGGAAGCGCTCGCCCATGTCGATCGACTCGTAATAACCCCATGGCCGGTGAACGCGGCGATGGTCGGTTGCCTCGGTCCGCTTGGCGGATTTCAGCGCCCCGACCAATTCCCGCACTTCCTGTGCCCGCGCGCGGGGCACGACCATCACCGCATCCGCCGTGCTCACGACGACCAGATCTTCGACGCCGATGACGGCGGCAAGCCGCTCGTCGGCATGAATAATGCTGCCCTTCGTATCGACCGCGAAAGCGGTGCCATGCACCACGTTTCCTTGCGCGTCGGCCGGCACGACATCGGGAAAGGAGTCCCAGCTGCCCACGTCCGACCAACGGAAATTTCCGACCACGACGACGGCCCGGTCGGTCTTTTCCATCACCGCATAGTCGATTGATTTCTTCGGCGCGGCTGCGAAGGCGTCGGGTTGCAGCCGCAAAAATCCGAGGTCGTTTGTGGCGTCTTGCACGGCCGTTGTTACGGCCGCGGCCATTTCCGGCTCGAAGCGCTGAAGCTCGTCCAGCAGCGTGGCGGCACGATACAGAAAATTGCCGGAGTTCCACAGATAACCGTCGCGCACGTAGCGCACAGCCGTCGCGGCGTCCGGCTTCTCGACGAACTTCTGCAGCGCGTAAACGCCGCGTTTTCCGATCGGATCACCCGGGAGAATGTAGCCGTAGCTTGTTTTCGGCTCGCTCGGCTTGATGCCGAACGTGACAATGCGACCGCTTTCGGCAGCCTCTCGTCCCGCAGCGCACGTTGCGCGGAACGGCTCAACGTCCAGAATGATGTGGTCGGCGGCGAGCGCGAGCACGATCGCTTCGGGATCGCGGCGCCTGGCAACGGCGGTGGCTGCGGCGATTGCCGGGGCCGAATCGCGCCGCAGCGGCTCGATCACCACGGTCGCATCGACGCCGACTTCCTCCGCTTGCCGCCGCGCGAAAAAGTGGAAATCCGGTCCCGTGATGACAATCGGCGGCGCGAACATCGGGGCCTTCACGCGCAGCAAGGTTTCCTGATAGGTCGAGCGCTCGCCGAACAGGGGCAGGAACTGTTTGGGATAGCTGTCCCGCGACACGGGCCACAGCCGGGTGCCGGCGCCGCCGGCGAGCAGAACGGGGATGATTGGAGCGGGCATGGCTATGGCGGATAAATCCGGCGCGCTATGGTCGCTTGCAGAGTCGTTCCAGCGGTTCGTACCGGTATCGGTATCGCCGCGCAGGGTTTACGTCCATAGGCCGGCGCTCGAAAAATGGGCTTGGCGGGATTCGCGATGATCGAACGCATCCTTACGGTCGGCGGCCTGACGCTGTTGTCGCGCATTACCGGATTTATTCGTGACATAATTCTGGCGGCGATCCTCGGCGCAGGTCCCATGGCCGACGCTTTTTTTGTCGCCTTGAGATTGCCCAATCACTTTCGCGCCATATTTGCCGAAGGCGCTTTCAACGCGGCGTTCGTTCCCGCCTATGCTCGTATCCGCGAGCAGGGCGGGGCGGAGCGCGCCGGCATATTTGCCGATCGTGTCTTCACGCTGCTGCTCGCGAGCCAGGTCGTCCTGCTTGCCGTGGCGCTGGTCTTTACGCCGCAGGTGATCGAAATCCTCGCGCCCGGCTTTTCAAGCGATCCCGGCCGGTTCGCGCTGGCCGTCGAACTGACGCACATCACGTTTCCCTATTTGCTGCTGATTACGCTGGTCACGCTTTACGGCGGCATCCTCAATGCGCTTCACCGTTTCGCCGCCGCTGCCGCGGCGCCGGTCCTGCTCAACCTTTCCATCATCGTCGCCTTGCTGCTGGCGTGGCTGTTTCCGACGGCCGGCCACGCCGCCGCCTGGGGGGTACTCGTTTCCGGCGTTTTGCAGGCGCTGCTTGTCGGCGGCGATACATGGCGTGCCGGCGCGCTCACCACGTTCCGCCGCCCGACGTTCGACCCCGATGTCCGCGGCTTCTTTCGGGCGCTTGGGCCCGCGACGGTCGGGTCGGGCGGCGTTCAACTTGCGCTGTTTGCCGACACCATCATCGCGAGCTTCTTGCCGGTCGGCGCGATCTCCGCGCTTTACTATGCGGACCGCATCAATCAGCTGCCGATCGGCGTCATCGGCATCGCCGCCGGCACCGTGGTGCTGCCCGAAATGTCGCGGCGGATTGCGGCGGGCGACGAAGCAGGTGCGGCGCGTGCCCAGAGCCGCGCCCTTGAATTTGCGTTGTTGCTGTCGGTCCCGTGCGTTGCGGCGTTCTTCACGATTCCCGACCTCATCATGCGTGCACTGTTCATGCATGGCGCGTTTACCGCCGCCGATGCGGTCGCGGCCGGGAATACGCTGATGGCCTATGCTTTCGGACTGCTGCCTTTTGTCATGATCCGCAGCACGGTTGCGACGTTTTTTGCGCGTGGCGACACGGCAACGCCGGTGAAGGCGGCGCTCGTTGCGGCGGCGGTCAACATCGCGTTCAAGATCATCCTGATGGGCCCGCTGGCGCAGGTCGGTCTTGCGCTGGCAACCTCGATCGGCGCGTGGATCAATCTTGCGCTGGTAATGTGGTTTGCGCGGCGGGCGAAACTCGACCCCCTCGATCGGCGGCTGCCCGATTCGGCGCTGAAACTGGCGATTGCTGGTGTGGCGCTCGGTGCTGCGCTGTGGCTCTGCCGCGCGCCGCTGTCAAATCTGACGATTGGCCTGCATCGTTTTCATGAATTATCCGTGCTCGCGATGCTGGCTATCATCGGTCTTGGCGTGTACGGCGCCGTCGTGCTGGCGTTCTTCGGCCGCGGCTGGATGGACGCATTTCGCGCGCGCTCGCGCATTTGATCTCAAATCCAAGCGGCGTGGTGGACATCCCGGCTTGCCGCGGCTATTGGGACGGGTTCGCCAAGCAGGTCGCCACGCCGGGAATTCGTGAACTATCGCCTATGGGACACCCGTTTTTGCCGCCTCTCCGCGTTGTGTGCGGCGTCGCCATTTGCCTGGCGGCGGCTTTCGTTCTCGCCGCGTGCGGAAAGAATGAGCAGCAGGCGGGTGCGCCGCCACCGCCGACCGTAACGGTCGCAAAGCCGGTGAAACGCACGATTGTCGACTACGATGAGTATGTCGGGCGCTTTGTCGCGGTCGACTCGGTTGAAATCCGCGCGCGGGTGTCCGGCTATCTCGACAGCGTCGATTTCAAGGACGGCCAGACCGTCAAACAAGGCGATCTGCTGTTCACCATCGACAAGCGGCCCTTCCAGAACACGCTCGATCAAGCCCGCGCAAATCTGGAGCAGGCGAAATCGAACGTCATCTTCACGAAAGCCGACCTCGAACGCGGCCGGCAGCTGGTGCGCGACAAGACCATCACCGATCAGATTTTCGAGCAGCGCGCGCAGGCCTATCGCAATGCGCAGGCCTCCGTCAGCGCGAACGAGGCCGCTGTCAGGCAGGCCGAGCTCGACCTTGAGTTTACCGAGTTGCGCTCTCCGATCACCGGTCGCATCGGGGACCGGCGGGTATCGCCGGGCAATCTGGTAACCGGCGGCACCAGCGGGAACACGACGCTGCTCGCAACGATCGTGTCCACCGATCCGATACGGTTCGAATTTACGTTCGATGAGGCATCCTATCTTCGATACGAACGGCTTGCTGCAAACGGCCACGACATTGCGAGCAGGGGCGCCAGCGTACCGGTGGCGCTCAAGCTCATCGACGAAAAAGATTTCGGGCACACTGGCCGGATGGATTTCGTCGATAACGTCATCGACCGGTCGACCGGCACCATTCGCGGTCGCGCGGTATTTGACAATCCCAAGGGGGTCTTCACGCCGGGCATGTTCGCTCGCATCCGCGTGCCCGGCACCGCGCCCTATGAGGCCCTGCTCGTTTCCGATTCGGCAATCGGCACCGAGCAAACAAGAAAATACGTTCTCGTGGTCGGCCCGGACAACAAGGCGGCCAATCACTACGTCACGCTCGGCCAGGCCACCTCAGATGGCCTGCGGGTCATCAAATCGGGTCTCGGGCCCGACGACCGCGTGATCGTCAACGGCCTGATGCGGGCCCGTCCCGGGCAGGTGGTGAGGCTGCAGGAGAAGGGCGGGCCGCCCGGGCCGCCCGGGCCGCAAAAGCAGTCATCGAAATAACAACCGGCTGCGATCGATGCGCATTTCGCATTTCTTTATCGACCGGCCGATCTTCGCGGCGGTGGTGTCGATTGTCATCGTCATCCTTGGCGCGGTCGCCTTTTCGCGCCTGCCGGTGGCGCAATATCCCGAGATCGCGCCGCCGGTCATCAATGTCAGCGGGCAATATCCGGGCGCCAGCGCCGACGTCGTTGCGACGACGGTAGTCGCTCCGATCGAGGAGCAGATCAACGGCGTCGAGAACATGCTTTACGTCTCGTCGAACTCGACCGCCGACGGGCGCTTTTCGATCGCGGTGACTTTCGATATCGGCACCAATCTCGACATCGCGCAGGTGCAGGTGCAGAACCGCGTCGCCATCGCCACGCCGCGGCTGCCGGCCGATGTGCGCAATATCGGCGTCACGGTGACAAAAAGCTCGCCCGACCTGATGATGGTCGTGCACCTGTTCTCGCCCGACAAATCGCGCGACCCGCTTTTCATATCCAACTACGCGACTCTCGAGATCAAGGACGAGCTCACGCGCGTCGACGGCGTCGGCTCGCTCATTGTCTTCGGAAGCCGCGACTACGCCATGCGCATCTGGCTCGATCCGGACCGGCTGCAATCGCTGGGGCTGACGGCTGGCGACGTGGTCAAGGCGTTGCAGGCGCAGAACGTGCAGGTCGCATCGGGCACCCTCAACCAGCCGCCGGTCGAGAATCCCGGCGCGTTTCAGATCGCGGTGCAGACTTTGGGGCGCCTGAACAACCCGGACGAATTCTCCAACATTGTCATCAAGCAGACCGCGAACGCGGTCGTGCGCCTGAAGGATGTGGCGCGCATCGAGCTTGCCGCGCAGGACTATTCCTCGAATTCATATCTCAATCTCGATCCCGCCGTTGCGATCGCGGTGTTCCAGCGTCCGGGCTCGAACGCGCTGACGACCGCGAAAGCAATCCGAACGACCATGGCGGAATTGTCGAAGCGATTTCCGCCCGGCGTCAAATACGACATTGTCTACGACCCGACGCAATTCATCCAGCAGTCGGTCGACGCGGTCGAGGAGACAATCGGCGAGGCCATCATCCTGGTGGTTCTGGTGATCGTCATGTTTCTGCAAACGTGGCGCGCCGCCGTCATTCCGCTCATCGCCATCCCCGTTTCACTGGTCGGCACGTTTTTCGTCATGTCGCTGTTCGGCTTTACGCTGAACACCCTGTCGCTGTTCGGCCTTGTGCTGGCCGTCGGCATCGTTGTGGACGACGCGATCGTCGTCGTCGAGAATGTCGAACGCAATATCGCCGCGGGGCTCAATCCGCGCGAAGCGGCAATCAAGAGCATGGATGAGGTGGGCGCCGCGCTGATTGCCATCGCGCTGGTGCTGTCCGCGGTGTTCGTGCCGTCGGCGTTCATCACCGGCATATCCGGGCAATTCTATCGGCAGTTTGCCCTGACGATCGCGGGCGCGACGATCATCTCGCTGACGTGCTCGCTCACGCTCTCTCCCGCGCTGTGCGCGCTGCTGCTCAAGCCGCACGACGCGCAGCATCACGGCCGCTGGTGGCAGAAGCCCCTCGGCCTGTTCTTCGGCGGCTTCAACAAGGGCTTCGACTGGCTTGCCGCAAACTATGGCAAGCTGACCGCGCGCACCGTGCGCATCGCCGGCGTCATGCTGATCGTCTATGCCGGCGTGCTGGCGTTCGGATTCAACGAATTCCGCAAGACGCCGGTCGGCTTCATCCCGCAGGTCGATGCCGGCTATCTGATCACGGTGGTGCAGTTGCCGTCGGGCGCATCGCTCGACCGCACCGACGCCGTCAACCGGCGCGTGGTGGAAAAGGCGCTGAAAATTCCGGGCGTGCTCGGCGCCGTCAACATCGTCGGCTTCTCCGGCGCGACCTTCACCAATGCGCCGAACTCGGGCGCGATCTTCCTCGTGCTGTCGCCGTTCGAGGAGCGGGCGAAGCATGCGGACCAGTCGGCCGCCGCGATCCAGGCCAAGCTGTTCGCCGCGGTGGCGTCGATCCAGGAAGCGCTCATCGTCGTCGTCACGCCGCCGCCGGTGCGCGGGGTCGGCAACGCCGGCGGCTTCCGCATGATGATCGAGGACCGCGCCGGCCGCGGGCCTGAGGCCTTGCAAGCCGCCGCCTATGCGATGATGGCGGCCGCCGCCAGGACGCCGGGCGTTGAGCATGTGTTCTCGCTGTTCGAGACCTCGACGCCGCAGCTCTACCTCGACATCGACCGCACCAAGGCGCAACTGCTCGGCGTCAACGTGCAGGACGTCTTCTCGGCCCTGCAGATCTATCTCGGCTCGTCCTACGTCAACGACTTCAACCTGTTCGGCCGCACCTTCCGCGTCGTCGCGCAGGCCGACAGCCAGTTCCGCAGCACGACGCGCGATGTGCTGAACATCCGCGTGCGCAACGCCGGCGGCGAGACCGTGCCGCTCGGCGCCTTCACGACCGTGCGCGACATTTCCGGGCCCTTTCGGGTGCCGCGCTACAACCTCTATCCGGCGGCAGAGCTCGACGGCAGCGCGGCGCCCGGCTACAGCCAGGGCCAGGCCATCGACATCATGGAGAAGCTCGCGGCGCAGACGCTGCCCGAAGGTTTCGGCTACGAGTGGACGACGCTCGCTTTCCAGCAGATCCGCGCCGGCAACACCGCGATCTTCGCCTTCGTGCTGGCGGTTGTGTTCGTGTTCCTGGTGCTCGCCGCGCAGTTCGAAAGCCTGACGCTGCCGCTCGCGGTGATCCTCATCGTGCCGATGTGCCTCGTCGCATCGATCATCGGCGTGGTGCTGCGCGGGCAGGACAACAACATCCTGACGCAGGTCGGCTTCGTGGTGCTGATCGGCCTTGCGGCGAAGAACGCCATCCTGATCGTCGAGTTTGCCAAGCAGATCGAGGATCGCGGCGAGGATCGCTTCCAGGCGGCGGTGCAAGCCGCGCGGCTGCGGTTCCGGCCCATCCTGATGACCTCGCTTTCGTTTATCTTCGGCGTGTCGCCGCTGGTCTGGGCGGTGGGTGCCGGCGCGGAACTGCGGCAGACGCTCGGCACGGCCGTCTTTTCCGGCATGATCGGCGTCACCGCTTTCGGCCTGATCTTCACGCCGGTATTCTACGTCGTCTCGCGCTGGGCGGCCTCGCGGGCGAAAAAGCGGACGGCGCAGGCCTCGCAGCCCGCGGAGTGACGCCCTGAAAGTGGGGTGGCGATCATGCCCCCGGTCAAATTCGGCTTCGGTCAGGCGGTCACGCGCAAGGAAGACGATGCGCTCCTGCGTGGGGCCGGCCGTTACGTCGGCGACCTCGTTCCCGCCGGCGCGCTGCACGCCGCCGTGCTGCGCTCCCCGCACGCGCACGCGCGATTCAGGATCACCGATCTCGGCAGGGCCCGCGCGATGCCGGGCGTGCGGCTGATCCTGACCGCCGGGGACATCGCCGATCTCGGCAACATGCCGTGCGAGGGGTTGATCCCGGACGTTTCAATCCCGATTCCGCCTTACCCCGTGCTGGCGGGCGAAACGGTGCGTCACGTCGGCGATGCGATCGCCTTTGTCGTCGCTGACGACAGCGACACGGCCCAGGATGCCGCGGAAGCGATTGCCGTCGAGTGGGAGCCGCTGCCGCACGTTGTTGGCGGCAGGGCCGCGCTGGCGCCCGGCGCGCCGCAGGTCTGGCCCGATCGCCCCGGCAATCTTGCTTTCGAGGTGACCGCCGGCGATGCCGAAGCGACGCGCCGGGCTTTCGACAATGCCGCGCACATCGTCTCGACCGATCTCATCAACCAGCGGCTCGTCACCAACTACATCGACACCCGTGGCGTCATCGCGGAGTACGACGGCGCGCGCCACACCCTGACGCTTGGCAGCCAGGGCAGTCACGCCATTCGCGACACGTTGTGCGAGGCGGTGCTGCGCATTCCACCGGAACAGATGCGCGTCATCACGCCGGATGTCGGCGGCGGCTTCGGCACCAAGCTCTTTCCCTTCCGCGAATACCCGCTGGCGGCGGTCGCCGCCAGGCAATTGCGGCGGCCGGTCGTCTGGCTGTGCAGCCGCAGCGAGCATTTTCTCGCCGACAGCCAGGGGCGCGACAACGCCACCACCGCGCGGCTTGCGCTCGATGCAAAAGGCCGCTTTCTCGCGCTCGACATCGATATCGTCGCCGACATGGGCGCGTATCTCTCGTGCTACGCGCCTTATATTCCCTGGCTTGGCGTCGGCATGGCGCCGGGCCTCTATGACATTCCGGTTTGCCACGTGCGCCTGCGCGGCGCCTACACCAACACGGTGCCGGTCGATGCCTATCGCGGCGCAGGGCGGCCCGAGGCCTCCTATGTCATCGAGCGGCTGGTCGACGCCGCCGCGCACCAGGTCGGTATTGCGCCGGACAAATTGCGCCGGCGCAATTTCATTCGTCCGAGCGAGATGCCTTACGCGACGCAGACCGGAAAGGTCTACGACTCCGGCGACTTCGCCGCGCATCTCAGGCGCGCGCAGGAAATCGCGGACTGGGATGGATTCAAAAAGCGCGCGGCTATCTCAAGACGCGCGGGATGTCTGCGCGGCATCGGGCTTTCGACCTACATCGAAGGCTGCGGCGGCAACGGGCCCGAGACTGCGACGGTGCGACTTGAACGCGACGGCGGCGTCACGGTCTTGATCGGATCGCAATCGAGCGGGCAGGGGCACGCCACCGCCTTCGCGCAGGTCGTTGCCGATCAACTCGGCTTGCCGCCCGAAAAGGTGAGATTGCTGCAAGGCGACACCGATCTGATCGCGACCGGCGCCGGCACCGGCGGCTCGAGCTCGATTCCGGTCGGCGGTGTGGCGCTGCAAGGCGCAAGCCGCAAGCTCGCGGAGAACATCAAGCGGCTCGCCGCCGAGGCGCTCGAAGCAGCGCCCGGCGATCTTGAACTCGCCGGCGGCGCCGTGCGGGTCGCCGGCACCGATCGCGTGGTGTCCTTTGCCGATCTTGCCGCGCGCGAGGATGTTGACCGGAATTTGCTGGCCGCGCGCGACACGTTTGCTCCCGATCTTCCGACATTTCCGAACGGCACGCATCTCGCCGAGGTCGAAGTCGATCCCGATACCGGCGCTGTCAGAGTGCTCAAATACGTCGTGGTTGATGATTTCGGCGTGACGGCCAATCCCGCGCTGCTCGAAGGCCAGGTGCATGGCGGCTCCGTGCAGGGAATCGGCCAGGCGCTCATGGAGAACACCGTCTACGATCCGGATTCCGGGCAGCTGCTGACGGCAAGCCTGATGGACTATCCATTGCCGCGTGCCGCCGACGCTCCATCCTTCACCTTCGAAACGCACAACGTGCCGTGCAAAAACAATCCGCTCGGCATCAAGGGCGCCGGCGAGGCCGGCGCCATCGGGTCGTGCCCGGCGGTCATCAATGCCGTGGTGGATGCACTCTGGCGCGCGTACGGCATTCGTCACATCGACATGCCGGCGACACCGCAGCGCATCTGGCAGGCCATCGAAAAGGCCCGGGAAGCCACTGCGCCTTGAACTTCGGCGCTCACGATTTCGTGAACTTGGCCGCGACTGCGACGTTTTCGCCGCGACAGGAATAAGCCCGGAAAAGTGGTGTTTGCTGGGGATCGGGATAACCGACCCAACGGGGGAATTTCATGAGACTTGCTACGACCGCGGTGGCCGTTGCCGCCATTGCTATCGGCGTGACCTCTGTCCTTGCGCAGCAGGATCCGATTGCGGAGCGCCAGAAGCTGATGAAGGCGAACGGCGCGCAGGCCAAAATCGGCGTCGCCATGACCAAGGGGGAAACCCCGTTCGATCTCGCCAAGGCAAAGAAGATTTTCGTCACCTTCGAGGAAGCGGCGCAAAAGATGCCGGCGCTTTTCCCGGAGAATTCGAAAACCGGTGAGAAGACCAGAGCATCGCCGAAAATCTGGGACGACATGGCCGACGTCAAAGCCAAGTTCGAGAAACTCGGCAAGGATTCAAAAGCGGCTGAAGCCTCGGTCACGGATCTGGCGACGTTCAAGACTGCGTTCGCCGAAATCGGCAAGGATTGTGGAGGGTGCCATAAAGCTTACCGTCTAGAGAAGAAGTAACTTCTCGCCTGAAACACGGTCGAAGCTTTGACTGGGCGGCGATCCCATGGATGCGCCGCCCATTGGCTTTTCGGGCACACCGCGAGCGAATAGGATCGCGCGCTATTCGGGAGGAACCATGATGCTGCGCAAGCTGATCGCCGCCGCAGTAATCATCATCGTCGTCGCGCTTGGCGCATTCTGGATTCTCACCATTCCGGCGGCCGTATCGGCGAGCGCGCTGCCGCCACATACGCCCGACCTCGCCAACGGCAGGGAGATGTTTTTTGCAGGCGGCTGCGCCTCCTGCCACGCGACGCCCAAGCAGAAGGACCACACGAAGCTCGGCGGCGGGCTGGCGCTGCGCTCGCCATTCGGAACGTTTTATGTGCCGAACATTTCGCCCGACAAGCAAGACGGCATCGGTGCGTGGACCGAAGCGCAGTTTGTGACCGCGGTCACTAAAGGCACGTCGCCGCAGGGCCATCAACTCTACCCGGCGTTTCCCTACACCTCCTACCAGCGCATGCGCGTCGACGACGTGCGCGACCTCTTCGCCTACATCAAGACCCTGCCGCCGGTCTCAGGCCGCGCCCGCGATCACGACCTGCCGTTCCCGTTCAACATCCGCCGCACTGTTGGAATCTGGAAGCTGCTGTTCCTGGATGGCGAGCCATTCAAGCCCGATGCGACGAAATCGGCGGAGTGGAACAGAGGGGCTTACCTGGTCAACGGACCGGGGCATTGCGCCGAGTGTCATTCGCCCCGTAACGCGCTTGGCGCGGTCATCCCGGCCAAGCGCTTCACCGGCGGGCCCAGTCCCGACGGTCAAGGCGGCGTGCCGAACATCACGCAGTTCAAGCTGAAGGACTGGTCGGTCTCGGATATCGCGGAAACCTTGAAGAGCGGCTTCACGCCCGACGCCGACAGCGTCGGCGGCAGCATGGTCGAGGTCGTGGACAATACATCGAAGCTGACCGACGCCGATCGCAAGGCGATGGCGACGTACATCAAATCGCTTCCCGCGGTCGAAGGTGTGAAACCGAAGCCGGCGCCGGACCAGAAAAACGAGGAAGAAAAGCAGGAAGGCGAAAAGAAGTGACCTTAGGCCTGGAACGCCTTGAAGGTTATGATCGTGCGTGTGTCCTGGATGCCGGGGATCGTCTGCACCCGTTCGTTGACAAAGTGACCGATATCCGTGCCGCTCTCGACGTAGAATTTCACCAGCAGGTCGAAGTCGCCGGCGGTTGAATAGATCTCGGAAGCAATCTCGGATTCGGCGAGCTTGTTCGCCACCTCATAGGACTTGCCGAGCTGGCATTTGATCTGCACGAAAAAGGGGGTCATCACGGCCTCCGGTTTGTCGCCAATCCAGCAAAAACGCTTCCCTGTGGCAAGGCGCCGCCTTTCAGTCATTGCGGGGCGCGGGTCGGTCCCGGAATGACGGAGAGGGTGCTTTCTCGCGCTTGCGTTGAGCGCCCGCGCGGAATATCTACGGTGCGGCAATCTCGTGGGGTGCCCGGCATGCGGCCGGGCTGAGAGGCTTGACGCCAACCCAACGAACCTGATCCGGGTCATGCCGGCGGAGGGAGAAGAGATGCACGCTCCTGACAGTTCACGGCCGGCCGAGCTGCCGCAGATGGCGGCAGATGTGCTCGCACGGCTGCGCGCACAGGCGCCGCGCGTGCATTGCATCACCAACAGCGTGGCGCAGAATTTCACCGCCAACATGCTGCTCGCGGCCGGCGCCGTCCCGTCGATGACGATTTCGCCGGAAGAGATCGGGCAATTCGTCTCCGGGGCTGATGCACTGCTGGTCAATCTGGGCACCTTCGACCGCGAGCGCCGCGAGGCGGTGGAGATCGCCGTGGACGCCGCCACCCGGGCCGGCAAGCGGTGGGTGCTCGACCCGGTGTTCATCGATCGCGCGCCGAAGCGCGCCGAATTTGCGCGCGGGCTGATACGGCGGAGGCCTGCGGCGCTGCGGCTCAACCGGCCCGAATTCGATGCGCTCGCCGGAGAGCAGGGGCGCGATGCGCTGACGCGTTATGCGCGCGAGAATTCGGTCGTGATCGCGATGTCGGGCAAGACCGACACCGTCGCGGACGCCGCGCGCATGGCTACGATTTCCAACGGCGATCCGCTGATGGCGCGGGTAACCGCGATGGGATGCGCGGCGTCCGCACTCGTTGCCGCCTGTCTTGCGGTTGAAGACGACGCCTGGCGCGGGTGCGCTGCGGGCCTGCTGATCCTCGGCGTTGCCGGTGAAATTGCGGCGGCGCAAGCCGGCGGCCCCGGCACATTTGCGCCGGCCATCATCGATGCGCTTTTCAATCTCGACGCCAGGATGCTGATCGAGCACGCGAGGATCGCGTGATGAGCGTCGATCTGCGCCTCTATGCCATTGTCGACCCCGAGCATACCGGCGGCCGCGATCTTGCCGGCCTCGCCGGCCAGATTGCGAACGGCGGCGCGACGCTGGTGCAGCTGCGCGACAAGAAAGGCGAGACGCGCGCGATGATCGCGCGTGCGCGTGCGCTTTCGAGCGCACTGGCGCCGTCGCGCCTGCCGCTGCTGATCAACGACCGCGTCGATGTCGCGCTCGCCGTCGGAGCCGCCGGCGTGCATATCGGGCAGGACGACATGCCGGTTGCGGACGCGCGGCGGCTGCTCGGCCCTCAGGCAATCATTGGACTGAGCGTGAAGACGCCGGAGCAGGCGGCGAACGCGCCGCTCGATCGGCTCGATTACGTGGCCATCGGCGGCGTGTTTGCGACGACGTCGAAGGACAACACATCCACGCCGATCGGCCTCGACCGCCTGCGCGTCATCGCGCAGGCCATCCGCGCGTGTGCGCCAAATTTTCCGATTTGCGCGATCGCCGGCATCAACGCGAGCAATGCGGCGGGCGTGATCGAAGCCGGTGCGGACGGCGTTTCGGTGATTTCGGCGCTGTCGCTTGCGTCCGATCCGCGCGCGGCGACGCAAACGTTGCGCGCGATCGTCGATGCCGCGTTGGCAAGGCGGGGCCGAACATGACCGCGATTGCCGTCACCATCGCCGGCTCGGATTCGGGTGGCGGCGCCGGCATCCAGGCCGACCTGAAAACGTTTGCGGCGCTTGGGGTGTATGGCGCGTCGGTGATCACGGCGCTGACCGCGCAGAACACGCGCGGCGTCACCGGCATTCACCACGTGCCGCCGGATTTCGTCGCCGCGCAGATGGATGCGGTGTTTTCCGATTTGAAAGTGGACGCGGTGAAGATCGGCATGTTGTCGAACCGTGCGATCATCGAGACGGTCGCAGCGGGATTTGACCGCCACCGCGCAAGAAACATCGTGCTCGATCCGGTGATGGTCGCAACCTCGGGCGACCGTCTGCTTGCGCCCGATGCTGTAAAAGCGCTGCGCAGCAAGCTCATTCCGCGCGCGCTCATCGTCACGCCCAATCTGCCGGAAGCCGCGGCGCTGACCGATACGCCGCTCGCGCGCAACGAAAGGGAGATGGAAGCGCAGGCGCGCGCGATCCTGCGCCTCGGCCCTGCTTGCGTGCTCGTCAAGGGCGGCCACGGCGACGGCAACGAAAGCGTCGATCTGCTGGTCGGGCAGGGCGATATCGTTCGTCTCGCCGTGGCGCGCATCGATACGAAGAACACGCACGGCACCGGCTGCACGCTCTCATCCGCCGTCGCGGCTCACCTCGCGCGCGGGCTCGATGTCGCTGCCGCCGCGCGCGAAGCCAAAGCCTACGTCACGGGGGCCATCGCCGCCGCCGATCGCCTCAAGGTCGGTTCCGGCCACGGGCCGCTGCATCATTTCCACGCGCACTGGAAAACGCCGTGAGCTGAAAAGGACCATGCGCGTGACACCGTTTGCATTTCCCGGAGGACACACATGACCACACGCCGCACTTTCATCGCGACCGTTGCCGCCGGTGCGCTTGCCGCGCCCGCCATCGCGCGCGCCGACACCAGGAAATGGCGCATGGTCACCTCCTGGCCGAAGCGTCTGCCAGGTCCCGGCATGTCGGCCGAGCGCGTGGCAAGCCGCATCCGTGCGCTCTCCGGCGGGCGGCTCGATA
>DASSRW010000023.1:0-7936 GCA_035701545.1 Pseudolabrys sp. | reverse complement strand
AACTCCCCAAGGGATCGCAAGGCGCAACTCCGTCATCCTGAGGTGGCCGCCGCAGGCGGCCCTCGAAGGATGTACGGCCGCTACCCTTCGAGGCTCGGCGCAATAGCGCCTCGCACCTCAGGGTGACGGGTTGCGCTGGTGATTATCGATGAATGATTGCCTTCGCAGCGTCGCCAACCGCTTCGACCGACATATCCGTGTCTAGGAAGCAGACGATGCGGCAGGGGCTGGCTTCGAGGCCTTCGTAGCGCCAGGGGAAGGCGCCGATCAGGCAGCGCTTGCCGAGCACCAGCTCGATATCGCCGCCGAGATTTTCCGCATGCAGCAAGCCTTCCTGGAACGCCCAGTTGTGAAACGGAAACACGTCGGCGGAAACCTTGCGGCCGGAACGCTTGTGCGTGTACTCGAACGTGCCGAAGAATTCGCCCGGCGTCTTGCCGTGCTTCTTCGTGAACTCCGCCGCAAGGTCGGGCCGCATGTAGCGGATCGAGGTGTTCATCGCGTGGTCGCACGAACCGGTGTCCATGCCCCACCATTTTATTTTCTTCTTCAGCATCCAGTGCAGCGTGTCGAGTGAGGGGCCCGGGTGGTAGCAGAAGTAGCGCACGAGGTCCTGCTGGGATTGGCCTTCGTAGTGCCGGTGCCAGCCGGTGTGCAGGATGAGGATGTCGCCTTCGCGGATGTCGGCGCCGGAAGACTCGATGATCTCCGGGGTGATCACCGCCCAGTCGTGCATGTGCTTCGAGATGTCGACAACGACGCCGCGGTTGACCAGATAGTCGAGCGGCAGATGCGCCATGTCGCCGGTCGGGTTGTCGGTCGCGTGCATGGCGCCGTCGAAATGGGTGCCGACGTGCAGCGCGGTATCGATGCGCTGCGCGACGATGCGGACCGTCTGCAAGTTTTGTGCGTAATACATTTTATTGCCGGCATAACCGACCCAGCCGGGCGTGTGCACATTCATCACGTGAGAAAGATCGACGATTTTCATGGATGCCACCTCAACTCGATCAACCGTTCCAATCCATCATAGAATGCTGTGCAGCGCCAGATGCGCGCCGAGCAGCAGCAAGCCGACAAGAAAGACTTTGCGAAACAGCTCGGCCTTGATGCGGTTGCGCACCAGTTGCCCGAGCACCATGCCGACGATCGAGGCCGCCAGCGCCAAAACGGACGGAATGGCGGCCGAAGAGTGCAGGATGCCGCCGTGCACCAGCGCGAGCGCAAGCGCGACCGTCGACATGGTGAACAGCATGCCGAGCGCCTGCACCAATTCATCGCGGCGGAAGTGCAGGCCATTCAGATAGAACAGCGCCGGCAGGGAGAATACGCCGGTGGCAACGCTGACGATGCCGTTGACGATGCCGACCGGCGGCGCCAGCCAGGCTTCGGCCTTCGGTGCGACGGAAAAATGCACGTTGCTCAAGCCGAGCAGCGCATAGATCACGAGGACGGCGCCGAGCGCGGTCCTCGCCCACGGGCTCGCAACGCTGTGCAGCACCACCGCGCCGATCCAGGCGCCGAGAAAAATTCCGGCAAACATCGGCCACAGCCGCCGCAGCAGCCGGAAGAATGCGCGGCCGGCGGCGGCCTGCCAGATGTTGGTGACGAGGGTCGGAAGCACGAGCACCGCGGCGGCTTCCGCCGGCGTCATGAACAGGCCCAGAATGCCGATGGCGACCGTCGGCAGGCCCATGCCGATCATGCCCTTGACCGCGCCGGCGAGGACGAAAACGCCGGCAATCTCGGCAAGCTGTGGCAATGCGTCCACCGGTGCTCCTGTCGGCTCGGGCGGGCGGACATTGCGCGATGGAACGCGCGCCAGCAATGCGAAAGACGGCAACCCTGCCTTCGATATTTGCGAAGCTCTGCCGTAACCGGCACACGGCCCGCGTTGCTGCGCGCCGCCCTTCGGTGCCATACTTTTGCGGCCGCCGCGTCGTTGAAGGTTTCGGATGCCGGACGTTTTTGTCGACAAGCTCGCGCAATTTGCCGACGGCGAGCGCCGCATCGTGCGTCACGACGGGCGCGAGATCGGCGTCTTCCGCTGGCAGGGCGCGTTCTATGCCTATGAGAATCTGTGCGTGCATCAGGGCGGTCCGGCTTGCGAAGGCCTCATCATGCACAGGGTAGAGGACGTGATCGGTCCCGACCGCACGTGGCATGGCCAGCGCTTTTCCGCGGACGACATTCATTTCGTCTGCCCTTGGCACGGCTACGAATACGACCTGAAAACCGGCGAATGCGCGGCCGACCGCCGGCTCAAGCTCGAGCGCTTCGAGGTCGTCAAGCGTGGAGAAGATGTTTATGTCGTTGCAGGCTGACGCGCCCGAGTGCGCGGAGGAAATGAGCGACGTCGATGTGCAGGCGATGCTGGCAAAAGCCGTGCGGCTTTACGCCACGCGCGCGCAGGATGGCGACGGCGCGCTGCCGGCCTTCTTCGCCGGCGCGGTAACGGCGACCGAGGCGATGGTGACGGTTTCCGCCATTCTCAAGGCGGTGAACGTGCAAATCTTCGAGCTCGGCATGTGGCAGGCGTGGAGCGGACGATGATGAATCGAGGCCGTCACCCTGAGGTGCGAGCAAAGCGAGCCTCGAAGGGCGACGGCCTCGGCCGTTCATCCTTCGAGGGCCGCGCTGCGCGCGGCCGCCTCAGGATGACGGAGTGAGCGAGACATTCCATGGACCTTCCCCTCTCCGATTTCCGCAAGATGGCGGTCGAGGAATTCGACACCGCGAAGCTGCTTGCGCACGCCGCGAGGCAGGCGCGCGACCGCGGCTATGACAAGTTTCCGATCGTCGACGTCGATTCGCATCATTACGAACTCGAGTCGCTGTCCGAAATCCTGAGCTACATGGACGATCCGGTCCTGCAGCAGCTTGCGATGAGCGCCAGCCAGACCGGCCAGCGCGGCAACGGCGTGCTCGCGGGCGGCGTCGGATATCAGGACATGGGCGGGCGCGTGACGCGCTATGCGCTGCGCAAGATCGAGAAGGCCGCCGGCGATCCGCACCGCGACATCACGCTGACGAAACGCTGGATGGATGCGATGGGCGTGGACATCGCGGTCATGTTCCCCTCGCCCATGCTGCAACTCGGCCTGCATCCGCAGGTCGAGGTCGAGATCGCACTGGCGCGCGCCTACAACCGCTGGCTCACCGAGCGCGTGCTGGCGCACGAGCCGCGCATCCGCTCGATGCTTTATCTGCCGTTCAACGATGCCGAGGCGGCGTTCCGCACGGTGAAGGAATTCGGCGGCGCCAAAGGCGTCGCCGGCTTCATGGTGACGAGCGCGCGCCACCGGCCGGTGCATCATAATAGCTACATGAAAACCTACGCACTGCTCGACGAAATGGGCCTGCCGCTCGCGTTCCACGCCGGCTACAACTGGAACGACCAGGCGATGGGCATGATGAACAAGTTCATCTCCGTGCACGCCATCGGCTTCGTGTTCTTCAACATGATCCACCTCACCAACTGGATCATGAACGCGCTGCCGGAGCGGTTTCCGAAGCTCAAAGTGCTGTGGATCGAAAGCGGGCTTGCCTGGGTGCCCTTCATGATGCAGCGGCTCGACAACGAATACATGATGCGATCGTCGGAAGCGCCAGGCTTGAAAAAGTTGCCGAGCGACTACATGCGCGAGATGTTTTTCTCTTCGCAGCCGATGGAGCTGACCGACATCGGCGCGCTGGAGACGACGTTCCGCATGATCAAGGCCGAGACGCAATTGCTCTATTCGTCGGATTATCCGCATTGGGATTTCGATCTGCCGAGCACGATCTACGACCTGCCGTTCCTGAATGAGCAAGCCAAGCGCAACATCCTTGGCGGCAATGCGATGCGTTTGTTCAACATCAAACTGCCGGCGCAAAAGCTGGCGCGCGTCGCGTGACCGTTGCCGCCCGGGCCTGTGGAGGAGGAAACGACATGCTTCGAATTCCGGCCCTGGCCGCCGCCGCCTTTCTGGCCGCGTCGGCTGCATTCGCGCAGGAAAATGCGGGCAACTATCCCGATCGTCCGATCCGCATCGTCGTCTGCGTCCCGGCGGGCGGCGGCGTCGACACGGTGACGCGCATGGTCGCCGACGGCTTGCAGAAGAAGCTCGGCCAGCCGGTCGTAGTGGAGAACCGCGCCGGCGCCGGCGGCAACATCGGCGCCGACTACGTCTACACCTCGGCGCCGGACGGCTACACGCTGCTCGCCGCGCAGCCGGCGCCGCTCACGGTCAATCCGCTGCTCTACAAGAAGATCGCGTTCGATCCGACGAAGTTCGAGCCGATCGCCATCATGAGTGCGATTCCGAACACGCTTTTGGTGCGGAGCGACTTTCCGGCCAAGACGGCAAAGGAACTCATTGCTTACGCGAAGGCGCATCCCGGCAAGATCAACTACGCCTCGCAAGGCATCGGCACGACCTCGCACCTGACCGCCGCGCTGTTCGAGAAGGTCACCGGCACGAAGCTCGTGCACGTGCCCTACAAGGGAACGTCGCCCGCGCTCAACGACCTGATCGCCGGGCACGTCGACATGATCTTCATGGAGCTCGCCAAGTCGATCCAGTTGCACAACGGCAAGCGCGCGCGCATTCTCGCCGTCACGACCACGGAGCGCATTCCCGCGCTGCCCGACATTCCGACGCTGAAGGAAGAAGGCATCAACATCGAGTCGGGCACGTGGAACGCGATCGTCGCCCCGCCCAAGACGCCGGCGGCTGTCGTCGCCAAGCTCAACAAGGCGGTGAACGAGGTGCTGAAGGAGCCGGCGATTGTCGATCATTTCAGGAAGCTGAGCCTGGCGCCGGTCGGCGGCACGGTCGCGTCGACGAAAGCCTTTATCGCGCAGGAGACGAAAACCTGGGGCAACGTGATCCGCGAAGCGCACGTGCCGGCGCATTGAGTTTTTATCCCTGTTGTTGTCATTGCCGGGCTTGACCCGGCAATCCATGACGCGCATCCGCAATTTCGACCGTAGGTTTTTCTGTACGGCGCGTCATCATGGATGCGCGGGTCAAGCCCGCGCATGACGACCCAGTTTGATGCAGCGCTCGACATCAGCTGGAGCAAACAGCCGCGCGCCGTCGCCCGCATTCTTTGAGGCGCCGGGTACGCCTTCATTCTCTCTCCTTCGCTTCTCGGCGATGGAGCGGCGGGAGGCGCCAAGGAGCTTGCGAGACTCCTTTGAGGCGAGCCTTGCGATCGACCGCCTCGCGCGCCCACGGCCATTCCGCGTTACCGCGGGTGACCGCTTGCGGGGCGCGCGCGCCCAGTGACGTAGGGCGCAGCGCCTCCCGGCGCTCCACCGCCACGCGGCGGCTTCCGGCATTGTCGGCCGGAAGCCGCATCCGCCTGTCTCTCGCGGTCCTGATCAGATACCGCGAGAAGTAGATCGGTTGTTAGGATTTTAATCCCAATCAGGAACGAAAGTCAATGCTGAAAATTAAAAGATGATATCTTTACTACTTTTCGCGGCTAGGTCAGACTGGGCACCAGTCGGTCAAGGAGCGCTGCAATGGCGCGCACGACGGCAGGTGAACTGCGGCAGCTCGGCGGACGAACACCTGTCCGCATGAGCGGTCATCTGACCGCGCGCATCATGTTCGCCGGCCGCTCCTCCTCGCTGTCGAACCGGATCGTCGCCGAGGTGCGCGATGCGCTGTTCGGCAAGAAGCTCAAGCCCGGCGATTTCCTCGGCACGGAAAAAGATCTCGCCGTGCGCTTTGGCGTCAGCCGCATCGTCGCGCGCGACGCGCTGCGCACGCTGGAAGCGCTCGGCATCGTCGAAATCCGCATGGGCAAGGGCGGCGGCGCGCGCATCGCGCAGGGCAATCCGCGCTTGTTCGCGGAAGCGCTCGCCGTGCAGCTCGATCTCACCGGCGTTTCCGCCACCGAAATCATGGATGCGCAGCGCGCGATCGAAACGCTCGGCGCCGAGCTCGCCGCCGAGAACGCGACGACCGAAGACATCGCCAGGTTGCGCCGCCTGCTGCGCGAGGCGGAAGCGGAGATCGGCAACCTCGACGCGTTCACGCGGCTCTCGCGCGATTTCCATCTCGCCGTGGCCGAGGCTTCGCACAACCGCGTCATCGTCGTGCAGCTCATTTCGCTCGAGCATGTTTCATGGCCGCGCCGCAACGTCACCGCGACGCCGAAGCTCGCGCGGCACATCATCGACGTTCACACGCAACTCACCGACCTGATCGAAATGCGCAACGCCGCCGGCGCGCGCACGCTGATGGACGACCACGTGAAGATGATCCGCGCCCGGCGTGTCGCCGAGCATGGGGAAGACCACGTTCACGATTGCTGCTGAGTAGGAGAAGAACCGCACAAAACTCTCGTTGTCATTCCGGGGCGCCGCGAAGCGGCGAACCCGGAATCCATAGCCCCGGCGCTGCGGAGTATGGATTCCGGGACCGGCGCATACGCGCCGTCCCGGAATGACAATGTCGGAATCACAGAAGGAGGAGACCATGGCGAAATTCATCATCGAACCGCATTTCCGCCTGCAAGAGTGGGTGGCGGAGGAGAAGGGTTACTTCAAGGACGAGGGACTCGACTACGAATTCCGCGAGCTGGTGCGCTCGACCGACGGCAAGCACCACGACAAGGGCGACAAGGTCGGCGCCATGCAGTCGCTCGAAGCCGGACGCAAGTCCGACGTTTCCTGCGCCTGCCACTGGACCGTGAACGTCGCGGCGTCGAAGGGCCACGGCAAGTTGTATGGCGACCTCTATTCGGTATCGCCGGCCGGCATCTTCGTGCACCCCGACAGCAAGATCAAAACGCCGGCCGATCTCGCCGGCGTGCCGGTGTCGGTCGGCTACCAGTCCGGCAGCCACTACGCGACCATCCAGGCGCTGGAGCAATTCCTCAAGCCGGAAGAAATCAACCTCGTCTATTCGGACGGCATGCTGTTCGCGCGCATGGAAAAGCTCATCGACGGCACCGCGCCGGCGGTCAACCTGTTCAGCGGTCCGTATTACTTCGCGGAGCAACTCGGCTTCCGCAAGGTGATCGATACCACGTTCATGATGGCGACGATGATCCACGGCAATCCGCATCCGGAAGACCTGCGCAAGTTCTTTGCCGCCCTGCGCCGCGCGCAGCGCGACATCGATCTGCGGCCGGAGCTCTACACGCACTATTACAAGAAGGAATTCCCCGAGCGCTTCCACGCGCAGATGGATACGCGGCGCTGGGGCCCGGGCGAGCGGCTGGTGTTCGAGCCCTACACGCCCGAAGTTTTCAAGGAATCGCGCGAATGGATCGCCGAGCGCGGCATCTTCCCGGACGGCAATCTCGGCGCCGGCCAGTATGAGCAGGCGACGGTGTCGCTGATGTGAGTTGGCCGGGCCCCGCTTCGCAGCGGTCCCAAAACGACCAAGCGAATCCCGGAAGCGGGCCGGATATTCGTGGATTGAAGCGATTCGGCGATTTCGGCGTGCTCCCTCTCCCCGCTGGGGAGAGGGTTGGGGCGAGGGGATCCAGGATTCTCGATAAGCGTTAACCCCTCACCCGCCCGCCTTCGCTGAAGCTCAGGCGGGCGACCTCTCCCAACGGGAGAGGTGAAGACTCTCGGTAGTCTTGAAAGACCAAGAGCGCGCACACACGACAGCGACAAGATGCGCCGCGGACCATTTCCGCGGCGCTTTTCTTTGCATGAAAGCTAAGGCATTCTCGCCGCAACGAGAGAATAACTTCGGGGAGGCTTTCAGATGAAACGTATGCTTTTGGCCGGATTGAGTCTGGCCGCAATGGCGCTGCTGCCGGCCTGCGCGAATGCGCAGGGCACGGTGAAGATCGGCGTGATCGGCGCTTTTTCCGGCCAGTTCGCCGACACGGCGACGCAGATCGACAACGGCATCAAGCTTTACATGAAGCAGCACGGTGACACCGTCGCCGGCAAGAAGATCGTCATCATCCGCAAGGACAC
>DASSRW010000022.1:0-9386 GCA_035701545.1 Pseudolabrys sp. | reverse complement strand
CGGCCCCGGATAAACAAAGAAAAGCAAGTTCGCGAGACCGGAAACTGCAAGCACCAGCCGCACCCCGGCCGGCATGCGCTGGAAACCCTCCGCCGCCTCGTCGAAATAGATGATCTTCACGATCGCCAGATAGTAATAGGCGCCCACCACGCTTGTGACGACGCCGATCACGGCGAGCGCGTAAAGCCCCGCATTGATGGCGGCGAGAAACACGTAAAATTTCGCGAAGAAGCCGGCGAGCGGCGGAATGCCGGCGAGCGAAAACAGCAGCACGCCGAGAAAAAAGGCCATCGTCGGATGCGTGCGGGCGAGACCGGCAAGATCACTGATGTCCTCGACCAGCTTGCCCTGCCGCCGCATCGACACGATTACGGCGAAGGTGCCGAGCGTCATCGCGACATAAATGGCCATGTAGACCAGGACGCCCTGCACGCCTTCCGCGGTCCCCGCCGCCAGCCCGATAAGCGCGAAACCCATGTGTCCTATGGAGGAATAGGCCATCAGCCGCTTGAAATTGCGCTGACCGATGGCCGCAAACGATCCGAGAACCATCGAGGCGATGGCGACAAAGACAATGATCTGCTGCCATTCGTGCGTGATCCCGGGAAACGCCACGATCGTGGTCCGCACAAACATCGCCATGCCGGCGACTTTTGGGGCGGCGGCAAAGAAGGCCGTCACCGGCGTCGGCGCGCCCTCGTAGACGTCCGGCGTCCACATGTGGAACGGCACGGCCGAAATCTTGAAACAAAAGCCGACAAAGAGAAATACCAGCCCAAAGATCAGCCCCACGCCGCCCTGCGCCGCCACTTTCGCAATGCCGGCAAAGCTCACCGTCCCGGTGAAGCCGTAAACAAGCGACGCACCGTAGAGCAGCATGCCCGACGACAGCGCGCCGAGCACAAAATACTTCAGGCCCGCCTCTGTCGACTTGACGTTGTCGCGGTTCGACGCGGCGACGACATAGAGCGCAAGGCTCATCAGCTCGAGCCCAAGATAAAGCGCGATCAGGTCGTTGGCCGAGATCAGCATCAGCATGCCGAGCGTCGACAGCAGGAACAGCGCGCCATATTCGAATTTCTGCTGCCGCTCGACCCGCAGATAATCGAGCGACAGCAGCAGCGCGCCGGCCGTGCCCACTACCGCCAGCAACTTCAGGAAACGCGCGAAGTCGTCAACGATGAAGCTGCCGTTGAACAGTACCTGCCGTCCCGTGGGGAGCCAGCCGATCAGCAGCGCGATCCCGATCAGGATGAGGATCGAAACGCCATTGACAAGGCGCGCGCTGTGTTCCCCGATGATGACGCCGAGCATCAGCATCAGCATCGCGCCGATTGCGAGCGCGATTTCCGGCAGCACCGGCAGCAGGCCGGAAAGTTGCGTCGTCTCGTTCATCGTGCGACGCCCGCTGTCTTG
Organism: Pseudolabrys sp.; assembly: GCA_035701545.1. GTDB lineage: Bacteria > Pseudomonadota > Alphaproteobacteria > Rhizobiales > Xanthobacteraceae > Pseudolabrys. Next base: position 7,970 of record DASSRW010000022.1, on the reverse strand, counting down.
TTGATCAGCGCGACCTCTTGACGCGTTGTCATTCCGGCACGGCCCGAACGGGCGGAATCCGGAGACAGGCTCTGTGAGCCCCGCTGGAGTCCGGGCTCGCTCGCTTCGCGAGCGCCCCGGAATGACGAAGGAAGAGATTCCGGATTGGCTGCGGCAATGGCGTGGTTATAGCGGTCGAGAAGCTGCGTCACCGACGCCGCCGATACATCAAGCACCGGCTTCGGCGCGATGCCGAGCAGGATCGTCAGCGCCACGAGTGGCGCGAAGATGACAAGCTCGCGCCAGCCCAGATCCATGATGCCGGCAAGCGACGATTTTTCCAACGCGCCGAAGATCATGCGGCGATAGAGCCACAGCGCGTAAGCGGCCGAGAGGATCGTGCCAAGCGTGGCGAACGTTGCAACGGTGATGTTGATCTTGAACGTTCCGATCAGCGTCAAAAATTCACCGATGAACCCGGAGGTGCCAGGCAATGCCACATTCGCCAGCGTGAACACCATGAATACCGCTGCGTAAAGCGGCATGCGATTCACCAGCCCGCCATAAGCCGCGATCTCGCGCGTATGCATGCGGTCGTAAACAACCCCGACGCAGAGAAACAGCGCGGCCGAGACAATGCCGTGCGAGATCATCTGGAAGATGCCGCCGCCGACGCCTTGCGCCGTGGCGGCAAAGATGCCCATGGTGACAAAGCCCATGTGCGCCACCGACGAATAGGCGATCAGCTTCTTCAGATCCTCCTGCATCAGCGCGACCAGCGACGTATAGATGATCGCGATGACGGACAGAGTAAAAATCAACGGTGCGAAGTCGTGCGATGCCGTCGGGAACATCGGCAGCGAAAAGCGCAGGAAACCGTAGCCGCCCATCTTCAGCAGGATCGCTGCCAGGATCACCGATCCGGCCGTGGGCGCTTCAACGTGTGCGTCCGGCAGCCAGGTGTGCACCGGCCACATCGGCATCTTCACCGCAAACGACGCGAAAAACGCAAACCATACCCACTTCTGCATTTCGACCGGGAAGCCATGGCGGAGCAGCACCGCGATGTCGGTCGTGCCGGATTGCCAATACATCGCCATGATGGCGAGCAGCATCAGCACGGAGCCGAGCAGCGTATAGAGAAAGAACTTGAAGCTGGCGTAGACCCGGCGCGGCCCGCCCCAGATGCCGATGATGAGAAACATCGGAATGAGGCCGCCTTCGAAGAACAGGTAGAACAGCACAAGATCGAGCGACGAAAACGTGCCGACCATCAGCGTTTCGAGCACGAGAAACGCAATCATGTATTCCTTCACGCGGCGCTGGATCGCCGTCCAGCTCGCAAGGATGCAGATCGGCATCAGCGCCGTCGTCAGAATGACGAACGGCAGTGAAATGCCGTCGACTCCGAGATGGTAAAAAGCGACGCCAAGCCACGGATGTTTCTCGACAAATTGGAACTCCGGGGTGCTGGGATCAAAGTGCCACAGCATGATGAGCGAGATGGCAAAGGTCACCAGCGTGGTCCACAGCGCCACCCAACGCGCGGTGCCCTTGCCGAAACGGTCCTCGCCGCGCACCAGCATGATGAAGAGCGCGCCGACAAGCGGCAGGAAGGTGACGACGGAGAGGATCGGCCAGTTCATCTAGTGCGTCCCCGCCGCGAACATGAACCAGGTTATAAATGCCGCCGCGCCGATGAGCATGGCGAAGGCATAGTGGTAGAGATAGCCGGTTTGCAGGCGCATGACGTTGCGCGTGACATCCAGCACACGCGCTGAAACGCCGTCAGGTCCGAAGCCGTCGATCAGCCAGCCGTCGCCGCCCTTCCACAGGAAGCGCCCGAGGCGCTTCGCGGGACGGACGAACAGGAAATCGTACAGCTCGTCGAAATACCACTTGTTGAGCAGAAACAGGTAAAGCGGCTGCTGCGTTCGCGCGAGCTCGGCCGGCAGATCGGGCCTGCGGATGTAGAATTGCCAGGCGATCACAAAGCCGATCACCATCATGATCGTCGGCAACGTGCCGATGCCAACCGGCACCGTGTGCATGTCCTCAAGGACTGTATTGCCTTTCGCGAAGGTCAGCGATTCGCGGAAAAAGCCCTCGACACCGTGGCCGGCGAAAATCTGGTCGAACGGATAGCCGGCGACGATCGAGCCGAGCGCGAGGAACCCGAGCGGGATCAGCATCACCATCGGGCTCTCGTGCGCTTCGCGCCAGTGCTGACGGTCGTGCGGCTCGCCGTGGAAAGTCTTGAAGATGAGCCGCCAGGAATAGAACGAGGTCAGCATCGCGGCAAAGACCGTGCAGGCGAAACCATAGAGCGCCATCGGGTTCTTGCCGACGTAGGCGGCCTCGATGATCGCATCCTTGGAGAAGTAGCCGGCGGTGAGCGGAAAGCCGGTGAGCGCCAGCGTACCGATGATCATCACGATGTAGGTAAACGGAATGCGGTCCTTCAGCCCGCCCATGTTGCGGATGTCCTGCTCGTGATGCATGGCCGTAATTACCGAGCCGCAGCCGAGGAACAGAAGCGCCTTGAAGAAGGCGTGCGTGAACAGGTGGAACATGCCGACCGAATAGGCGCCGACGCCCATGGCAACGAACATGTAGCCGAGCTGCGAGCAGGTCGAATAGGCGACGATGCGCTTGATGTCGTTCTGCACGAGACCAATGGTGGCTGCAAAGACGCAGGTCGTCGCGCCGATGAATGTGACGAACGTCTGCGCCGTCGGCGAGAGCTCGAACAGCGGCGAGAGCCGCGCCACCATGAACACGCCGGCGGTCACCATGGTCGCGGCATGGATCAGGGCCGAGACCGGCGTCGGGCCCTCCATGGCGTCGGGCAGCCAGGTGTGCAGCAGGAATTGCGCCGATTTGCCCATTGCACCCATAAAGAGCAGCAGGCAGATGAGCGTCATCGCGTTGGCGTGCCAGCCGAAGAAATTGATCGTCTTTGCCGCCACCGCCGGCGCCTGCGCAAAGACGGTATCGAACTCGACGGCGCCGACCATCATGAACACGGCGAAAATGCCGAGCGCGAAGCCGAAATCGCCGACACGGTTGACGATAAAGGCCTTGATCGCGGCCGCACAGGCCTCCGGCTTGTGATACCAGAAGCCGATCAGCAGATAGCTCGCGAGACCGACGCCTTCCCAACCGAAGAAGAGCTGCACGAGATTGTCGGACGTCACCAGCATCAGCATGGCGAAGGTGAACATCGAGAGATACGCGAAGAAGCGCGGCCGGTATGGGTCCTCCTCCATGTAGCCGATGGAATAAAGGTGCACGAAGGCCGACACCGTATTCACCACGACCAGCATGACGGCGGTGAGCGTGTCGATGCGCAGCGACCAGTCGATCTTGAGATCGCCCGACTGAATCCAGGTGAAGATCGGCACGCGCGCTTCGTGATGGGCGAAGCCGACCTGGATGAAGGCGATCCACGACAGAATCATCGAGATGACGAGCAGCGTCGTGGTGATGAGCTCCGCCGTGCGCGAGCCCGCCGCGGCAGGCTCGTGCGCCTGCTCGTGCTCGATCGGCTCGGCATGCGTATGCCGGATCGCCGCCCCGCCTTCCTCCGCGGCCGGCTCGCGATGCAGCGTGTGCTGGTCGGCCGTGGTGTTTTCAGCGCCCGGCGGCGGCCCCTCGCCGGGGAAACGCGCGCGCGCGCCGGCGAGCGATATCAGGGCCGCCAGAATGGCGCCGAGCAGCGGCAGGAAGACGATCGCCTGATACATCCGGAAAATCAGCCCTTCATCAGATTGATGTCTTCAACCGCGATCGAGCCACGGTTGCGGAAATAGACGACAAGGATAGCAAGCCCGATCGCGGCTTCCGCCGCCGCCACCGTGAGAACCAGCAGCGCATAGATCTGCCCGACGATATCACCGAGATGGGTGGAGAACGCGACCAGATTGATGTTGACCGCGAGCAGGATCAATTCAATCGACATCAGGATGATGATGACGTTTCTGCGGTTGAGAAAAATGCCGAAAATCCCGATTGTGAACAGGATGGCGGCGACCGAAAGATAATGTCCGAGGCCGATGGTCACGGGTTCGTCTCCAGCCCCTGGCCTGGCCGCAGGCGGCGCAGCTCGATCGACGTCCGCGGATTGCGGGCGACCTGCGCGCCGATGTCCTGCCGCCGTACGCGCACGCGATGCTGCAGCGTCAGCACAATGGCGCCGACCATGGCCACCAGCAGCACCATGCCGGCCGCCTCGAAGAAATAGACATAGCGTGTATAGAGCACCTGCCCGATCGCGGCCGTGTTCGGTACCGACGCAATCGGCGGGATCGGCGCGGTGATCGCCTGCGGAATCCCCGGGCCGATCGTCCAGGCGCCCACCAGCAGCAGCAATTCGGCGAGGAATATCCCGCCGATCAGCACACCGATCGGCAAGTATTGCAGAAAGCCCTGCCGCAATTGCGAGAAATCGACGTCGAGCATCATCACCACGAACAGGAATAGCACTGCGACGGCGCCGACGTAGACGACGATCAGGATCATCGCGAGGAATTCCGCGCCCATCAGCACGAACAATCCGGCCGCATTGACGAAGGCGAGGATCAGGAACAGCACCGAATGCACGGGGTTCTTCGACGCGATCACCATGACCGCAGAGGCCACGCAGATGCACGCGAAGAGATAGAAGAAGATCGCCTGGACGATCATCGGCGTCCGCCCTCTTTGTCACTCCGGGGGCCGGGCGAAGCGAGGCAACCCGGAATCCATAATCCCAGCGCTGCGGAGTATGGATTCCGGGTCCGCGCCTTCGGCGCGTCCCGGAATGACAGATGGTGAAACTTTCGCGCCATCGGCCTCACCTGTACGGCGCGTCGAGCGCGATGTTCTTCGCGATCTCGCGCTCCCAGCGGTCGCCGTTCGCGAGCAGACGCTCCTTGTCGTAATAGAGCTCCTCGCGCGTCTCGGTGGAAAACTCGAAGTTCGGTCCCTCGACGATGGCGTCGACCGGGCAGGATTCCTGGCAGAGCCCGCAGTAGATGCACTTCACCATGTCGATGTCGTAGCGCGTCGTGCGCCGCGTGCCGTCGTTGCGGCGCGGGCCGGCCTCGATGGTGATCGCCTGCGCCGGGCAGATCGCCTCGCACAGCTTGCAGGCGATGCAGCGCTCCTCGCCGTTCGGATAGCGGCGCAGCGCATGCTCGCCGCGAAAGCGCGGCGAAATCGGATTCTTCTCGAAGGGGTAATTGATCGTCGCCTTCGGCCGGAAGAAATATTTCATGCCGAGCCACGTGCCGATCACGAACTCTTTCAGGAAAATGGCCTTGGCGGCGCCGACAAGTCTCATCGCATCCTCACTTCGCCGCGGCGACAACGCCGCCGTATTGCAGCACGGCGGCAACGATCGCAACCATCGCCAGCGACAGCGGCAGGAAAACCTTCCAGCCGAGACGCATGAGTTGGTCGTAGCGGTAGCGCGGCACAATCGCCTTCGCCATCGCGAACAGGAAGAACAGGAACAGCGCCTTGAGCACGAACCAGATCACGCCTGGAATCCAGGTGAACGGCGGATAGGGTACCGGCGACAGCCAGCCGCCAAGGAAGAGGATGGTGCCAATCGCGCACATCGTGCCGATCGCCACGTATTCGCCGAGCATGAACATCATGTACGGAGTGGAGCCGTATTCGACCATGAAGCCGGCGACAAGTTCCGATTCCGCTTCCACGAGATCGAACGGTGGCCGGTTGGTTTCCGCCAGTGCCGAGACGAAGAAAACCACGAACATCGGCAGAAGCGGCAGCCAGTACCAGCTGAACAGCCCGTAAGGACCCCTCTGTGCTTCGACGATGGTGGAGAGATTGAGCGAGCCGGCGCACAGCAGCACGGTGATAATGACAAACCCGATCGAGACCTCGTACGAGACCATCTGCGCGGCCGAGCGCAGCGCCGCAAGGAACGGATATTTCGAATTCGACGCCCAGCCGCCCATGATGATGCCATACACGCTGAGCGAGGAAATGGCGAAGATGTAGAGAATGCCGACATTGATGTTGGAGATCACCCAGCCGGCGTTCACCGGGATCACCGCCCAGGCGGCGAGCGCAAGCACGCAAGAGACGAGCGGCGCGAGAAGAAAAATGCCCTTGTTGGCGCCGGCCGGAATCACCGGCTCTTTGAGGACAAACTTGAGCAGGTCCGCGAACGATTGAAACAGGCCCCATGGACCCACGACATTCGGTCCGCGCCGCAACTGCACCGCGGCCCAGATCTTGCGATCCGCCAAAAGGATGTAGGCGATGCCGATCAGCAGGATGACGAGCAGCAGGAGCGACTCCGCCACCATCACGATCAGTGGCCAGATATAGGCGGTGAAGAAATCCATGGGTCCCTACTCCGCCGCCGTCCTGGCCGCGCTGTGCGCGAGCGCCGAGCACTCGGCCATGGTCGCAGACGCGCGCGTAATCGGATTGGTGAGATAGAAATCGGTCACCGCCGAGCGGAACCCGGTTCTGCTGGTATTTCCGCTGCTCTTGGCAAGATTTGCGATATCCGCGGGATCACCCGGCGTAATCTGATCGATGCGCATCATGTGTGGATGCGCAGCAAAGAGGGCCCTGCGCAGTTGCGCCAGCGAATCGTACGGCAGCCTGTGGCCAAGCACGTCGGACAGCGCGCGCAGGATCGCCCAGTCCTCACGCGCATCGCCCGGCGGAAACGCCGCCCGGTTGGCCATCTGCACGCGGCCCTCCGTATTGACGTAGATCGCCGATTTTTCCGGATAGGCCGCGGCCGGCAGGATAACGTCGGCGCGATGTGCGCCGCGGTCGCCGTGCGTGCCGATGTAAATCACGAAGGGCCCGGGCTGGACGTCGACCTCATCGGCACCAAGCAGGAACAGCACATCGGCTTCGCCAGACGCCATTTGCGCGGCATTGCGGCCGTTTGCGCCGGGCACAAAGCCAAGATCGAGCGCGCCGACTCGCGAGGCAACCGCATGCAACACCGAGAAGCCGTTCCAGCCGTCCTTGAGCGCGCCAAATTCGGCCGCCGTCTTTGCCGCCAGCGCGGCGACAGCCGCTCCATCCGCGCGCGCCAATGCCCCTGCGCCGAGCAGGACGAGCGGCCTCTCGGCATTCTTGAGCACTTCGGCAAATTTGCTGCTGGCGAGGCCCGCGAGCGTTTCGGGGCCGGCGCCGAGATGTTGATAGGGATAAGTGAGATCGGCCTTTTCCCCGATCAGGCCGATCGGGAAATTGCCGGCCCGCCAGCGTTTGCGAATGCGCGCATTGAGAACAGCCGCCTCGCGGCGCGGGTTCGAGCCGATGATCAGCAGCGCATCGGCGCGCTCGATCCCCGCAATCGTCGCGTTGAACAGGTATGTAGCCCGCCCCCACTTCGGGTCGATGGCCGCGCCATCCTGACGTGCATCGATATTGCCGCTGCCGAGCCGCGTCATCAGGTCCTTGAGCGCGAACATCTCCTCGACGGCCGCCACATCGCCGGCAATGGCGCCGATCCTGTTGCCGGAAACGCCCTTTACCTTGGAGGCAATGGCCCTGAATGCCTCGTTCCAGGTCGCGGGTTGCAGTCGCCCGTTCACGCGCACAAACGGCTGATCGAGCCGCTGCGTGCGCAAGCCGTCGACAACGTGCCGCGTCTTGTCGGAAATCCATTCCTCGTTCACGTCGTCATTGGTGCGTGGCAGGATACGCATCACCTCGCGCCCGCGCGTGTCGATCCGGATGGCGGAGCCAAGCGCGTCCATGACGTCGATCGACTCGGTTTTGCCGAGCTCCCAGGGCCGCGCCGAGAACGCGTAAGGCTTCGACGTCAGCGCACCGACTGGACACAGGTCGACGACGTTACCCTGCAATTCCGACGTCATCGCCTGCTCGAGATAGGTCGTGATCTCCATGTCCTCGCCGCGGCCAATGGCGCCAAGCTCAGGTACTCCGGCGACTTCAGCCGAAAACCGGATGCAGCGCGTGCACTGAATGCAGCGCGTCATGATCGT
>DASSRW010000021.1:0-7911 GCA_035701545.1 Pseudolabrys sp. | reverse complement strand
TAATGTGAGTGCCGCAATCTCCGTCTCTCCTCTCCCTTGGGGAGAGGTCGGATCGCGAAGCGATCCGGGTGAGGGGTTATAGCTTATCGCGACTGACGTGCCCCCTCACCCCAACCCTCTCCCCAAAGGGGAGAGGGAGTTCGCCTGCGTTCGCGGCACCCACATCCATTCTCCACAACATTGGAAAGAAAAACGGCAGAAACGCCGCGGCGCTTCTGCCGTCCTGATCGCATCGCGCCGGATCACTTCATCGGGCACTTGTTGTGGAAGTTGTCCTGGCTGTCCTTCACGATGGTTGCGACGGTTTTCAGCACGTATTCGCCCTTGGCGTTCTTGACCACGTCCTGGAGATAGAAGTCCTGGATCGGAATGTGGTTGTTGCCGAATTTGAAGGTGCCGCGCACGGATTTGAAATCGGCCTTTTCCAGCGCCTTCTGCACCGCCACCTTGTCTGAAAGGTTGCCTTTGGTGGCGACCACCGCCGAGTTGATGAGATAGGCGGCATCGTAGGTCTGCGCGCCGTAGAACGACGGCTTCTTGCCTGGATACTTCTTCTCAAAGTCGGTGACGAACTTCTTGTTCGCCTCGTTCGGAAGATCGTTGACCCACTGCTGCGCGCCGGGCACGCCGAGCGCCAGGTCTTTCTGCAATGGCAAGGACAGCTCGTCGATGGTGAAGGCGGTGTAGAGCGGGATCTTGCCCTTCAATCCGGCCTGCGCGTACTGGCTGAGGAACTGCACGCCCGCCTTGCCCGGATAGAACACGAAGATGGCATCCGGATTGGCGGCCTTCGCCTTCGCAAGCTCGGCGGAAAAATCGAGCTGCGACGGCCACGTGGTCAGCTCCTGGCCGACGACCTTGCCTTTGAAGGTTGAAGCGACGCCTGCGAGCATGTCCTTGCCGGCGGCGTAGTTGGGCCCGATCAGGAACACGCTCTTCACGCCCTTCTGATTCATGTAGAGGCCCATCGCCTGCGGCGTCTGGTCGTTCTGCCACGAGGTCGAGAAGATGTAGGGCGAGCACAACTCGCCGGCGATCTGGTGCGGCCCGGCATTCGACGTGATGAGGAACGTCTTGGAGTCGACCGCAGGCTTGATCGAGGCGAGCAGCACGTTCGACCAGATGTAGCCGACGATGAAATCGACATGATCCGATTCGATCAGCTTTTCGGTTTTCTGTTTTCCGACCGCCGGCTTCTGCGTGTCGTCTTCATAGATGACCTGCACCGGCAGGCCGCCCATTTTGCGCCCGAGATGATCAAGCGCGAGCTCGAACGAATCGCGCATGTTGTTGCCGATGACCGCGGTCGGCCCGCTGAAGGTCGAGACAAAGCCGATCTTGATGGTCTTGTTCTGGGCCGATGCCGCGCCCGTCGCGAGCAGCACGGCGGCACCCACGGCAAATACTGCTTTACGCATGTCTTCCCTCCCCGAAGGCCGTTTCGGCCTTTTTTCGTGTGTCGCTAATCTAGCGGCATCCGTGCCGAAACGTCCACCGTCGCGGCTGCCGCACCCCGCGGGAAACAGCAAAAAGGCTGCAAATTCCGGCGTATTGGTTAGCGGCCAACCCAACATTTGCGGGCAACGGCCGTGCGTCAGCCCGGCTTTCCCACCGCCCGCTCCTGTTGTTATGAGTGAAGGAACACGAGGCGGGAGTGAACGTGCAATGGCAAGCAAAATGCAGGGCGTAATGCGGCCTTCGATCTACCGTTTCAAGCTGGGCGGCCTGGAAGTCACCAACATCCTGGATGGCGCCGTTGTGCGCGAGAACCTCGCCGGCAGCTTCGGTGGCGGGCAACCGGCCGAGGTGGCGCAGGAACTCGCGCGGGCCAATCGCATCGATGCCGACAAATACGACCACGTGTTTGTGCAAACGGTCGTCAATACCGGCAAGGAACTTATCCTCTTCGATACCGGCAACGGCCAGCTTGCGCGCGACAATCCCGCGCTGCGCGGCCGCTTGCCCGACGGCACCCTGCGCAAGCAACTGGACGTCGCCGGCTACAAGCCGGAGGACATCGACATTGTGGTCATCACGCACGGCCATCCCGATCACATCGGCGGGCTGATGGCGGACGGGCAGCCGGCATTTCCCAACGCGCGCTACGTGTTCGGCGCCACCGAGTTCGACTACTGGAAACGCGGCGAGAACATCCGCGAGGCGCGCGTCGGCACGCGCAATCTGTTCATGAAGATCGCCGTGCCGCTGGCGGAAAAATCCACATTTGTGAAGCCGGGCGACGAGATCGTTTCCGGCATCCGTGCGGTCGATGCGGCCGGCCATTCGGCAGGACTGATGGCTTACCTGTTCGACAGCCAGGGCAAGCAACTATTGCTGTGGGCAGACGCCGTGCTCCATTACGTCACATCGGTGCAGCGGCCGGACTGGCGGATCGACGTCGACGACAACCAGGACAAGGCAATCGCGACGCGCAAACGCATTCTGGACATGGTCGCGACCGACAGATTATGGGCGATCGGCTATCATCTGCCGTTCCCCTCGGTCGGCTTCGTCGAAAAGTCGCAAGGCGTGCATCGCTGGATGCCGGCGACCTATCAGCTGAACATGTGATTTCAGGTCTGACGTTGTGAGTACCGGGAAGCCCGCGCTCGACCGAAGCTATGACGGCATCATCATCGGTGCCGGCCATCACGGGCTGATCCTCGGCACGTATCTCGCACGCGCCGGCTTGAACATCCTGCTGGTCGAGCGGCGGCTCACCTATGGCGGCGGACTATGCACCCGCGAAGTGACGCTGCCGGGCTTCTACCACAACCTGCATTCGATCAATCATTTCCACATCAGCGAGACGCCGTGGTTCAAGGATTTGAACCTGAGCGAGCGCGTCACCTACATCACGCCGCGCTACGAATTCGGTCAGGCACACAGCGACGGCTCGGCCCTCGTGCTCGGACGCGATCTGGAAGAATCGGTCGCGAATATTGCGCGTTTCTCGAAGAAAGACGCCACTACGTTCCGCGAATGGAATCAAAAGGCGGAAAAGATCACGCGCGAGATTTTCCTGCCGGAGCGTTACGCCGAGCCCGTGCCGAAGAAGGAACGGGAAGCGCTGCTGTCGAAAACGGAGCTGGGGCGCGAGTTTCTCGAGGTTTCGAACCGGCAGCCGCTCGATGTCGTCCGCGAGCTGTTCGAAAACGAGCACGTGCGCCTGCTGTTCCTGTTCAAGGTCTCGCTGTTCGGCACCTGGCTGGTCGACACACTGTCGAAGACCTCGCCGATGGGCTCGGTCATCCGCGCCTTCGATCTCGAAAGTGGCTACCAGCTGTGCCAGGGCGGCTCGTTCAATCTGGCGCGCGGGCTTATGGAAGCGTTCATCGCCGCCGGCGGCACGTATCAGCCGCAGGTGCGCATCGAGAAAATCGCGATCGAGAACGGACGCGCAACCGGCATCGCGCTTGATGACAGCCGCACCATACGCGCGAAGCACTTCGTCGCCTCGACGCTCGACGTGCACCAGACGTTCGAAAATCTGATCGGACGTGCGCAACTGCCGGTGGATTTTCTCAGGAAGCTCGACAATTTCCAGTACACCAAATGGAGCCTGTTCGGCCTGCATCTCGCGCTGAATGAAAGCCCGCGCTTTGCAGCGGAGAAATTCGATCCGAACATCAACCGCACGCTGAAATGGTCGGTCGGTGCGGAGACAATGGAGGACCTGTTCTCTGCGCACATGGACGTGCAGGCCGGCCGCGTGCCGAAGATCGTGCAATTCGGCTCGGGACCGTTGAGCCTGCTCGACCCGACGCAAGCGCCGCCGGGCAAACACACCACGTATTGCTGGCACGTAATGCCGCTCGAGCCGGACATTGGCGGGCAATCGTACGATGCCTTCAAAGAGGAATTCGCCGACAGGATCGTTGACTGTTTCGCACGCTATTGCCCGAACATGACGGCAAAGAACATTCTGGGGCGCTACATCTACACCGGCCGCGAATACGTGGAGGAGATGATCAACATGCGCGGCGGCGATATCTTCATGGGCGCCTTCAACGCCGAGCAGGTGATGTACAACCACTTCGGCTACCGCTCGCCGATACCGAATCTGTACAGCGCCGGCTCCGCCGGCCATCCGGGCGGGGCAATTTCCGGCGGCGCCGGCTATATCTCGGCGTCGGTCATCGCGAACGATCTCGGCATCAAGCCGTGGTGGCAGCCGTGGAATGCGCGCGCCGCGCTGGAGCGGCTTCCGGAACTGGAGCGAGGCGCGGCATGACTTTAGCTCCGTCATTCCGGGACGGCCCGAAAAGCGCGTTTACGCGCGTCTTCGACGCGCTATGGGGCCGAGCCCGGAATCCATACTCCGAAGTGCAGGGGTTATGGATTCCGGGTTCGCGCACTTCGTGCGCGTCCCCGAATGACAGAAATGGGGAGCGAGGCGCGGCATGAGCGCGGATTTTTCACTGAAAAATCGCGTCGCCGTCGTCACCGGGGCGGGGCAAGGCATCGGCCGCGCATTCGCCAAGGCATTCGCGGCGGCCGGCGCCGTCGCGGTCATTGCCGAGCGCAACGAGGACACGGCAGCCTCCGTTTCGGCGGAGATCATGAAAGCCGGCGGCGAATCGCTGGCGGTCAAGACCGACGTGGCGGACGAAGCCTCGATCGCCGAGATGATCGATGTGGTGGAAAGCAAATACAGCCGCGTCGACATTCTTGTGAACAATGCCGGAATTTTTTCGACTCTGGAGATGCGGCCGTTCGACCAGATTCCGGTTGCGGAGTGGGAAGAAGTGCTGCGTGTGAACCTCACCGGCCCCTTCCTGTGCGCCCGCGCCGTCTTGCCGGCGATGCGGCGGGCGCAATGGGGCCGCATCATCAACGTGGCGTCCGGCGCCGTGCGGCTCGGCCGGCCCAATTATCTGCACTACATCGCATCGAAGTCGGCGCTGATGGGCATGAGTCTCGCGATGGCGCGCGAGCTCGGCCCTGACAACATCACTGTCAACACGATCCTGCCGGGCGCAACGTTCACGGAAATCGAGCGCAAGACCGTGACGCCGGAACAGAAGCAGCGCATCATTTCGATGCAGTGCATTCCGCGCGCAGAGACGCCGGAGGACCTGGTGGGTGCGGTGCTGTTCCTCGCCTCCGACGCGGCGGCTTTTGTCACCGGACAGAGCATCAATCTGGACGGCGGGGTGACCGGATCGTGAGCCTCTCATCCGGTGTCAATCCTCTCCGCTGTCATACCCCGCGAAAGCGGGGTATCCAGTACGTCGCGGCCTTTCATATGGTCGTGCCAGACAGAGGTTTACTGGATCATCCGCTTTCGCGGATGATGCCAGCAGAATGAACGGCAAAATCTTGAACATCCCCCCTACCGTCGCCATCATCGCGCCCGGCAACATGGGCGCCGCCGTCGGCAAGTGCCTGACACAACGCGGCGCGAAGGTGCTGACGTCGCTTGCAGGCCGCAGCGAGGCGAGCGCAAAACGCGCGCGCGATGCCGGCATGACGGCCGTTTCCGATGCGCAGCTCACCGAAGCCGAATTCCTGCTCTCGATCGTGCCGCCGGGTGACGCGCTGGCGCTGGTCGCACGCCTTGCGGCCGTGCTGACCGCCGCCAACAGGAAACCGATCTACGTCGATTGCAACGCGGTCAGCCCGCGCACCGCAGAGAAGATCGCGGCCGCGGTTGCGGCGACCGGCTGCCCCTTCGTCGATGCCGGCATCATCGGCCCGCCGCCCAAGCCCGGCGGCAACAAGACGAAGTTTTATGCCTCCGGGGTGGCGGCAAACGAATTCGCCAGGCTCAACGAGCACGGCCTGATCGTGCGAGTGCTGGACGGTCCGCTGACAGCGGCCTCGGCGCTGAAGATGTCCTACGCCGGTATCACCAAGGGTTTCACTGCGCTCGGCGCCGCGATGATGCTGGCGGCGACGCGCGAAGGCTCGGCCGAAGCGCTCAAGGCGGAGTTGGCCGAAAGCCGGCCCGATCTGCTCGGCTATCTCACGCCGCAGATCCCGAGCATGTACGCAAAGGCGTATCGCTGGGTGGCCGAGCTCGAGGAGATTTCCGATTTCGTCGGCAAGGACCATCCCGAGAACGAGATGATGCAAGCCGCCGCGCGCTTCTACGAGCGCATTGCCGCCGACCACGCGGGCCCGCATGAAGAGACCGGCGCGCTCGACAAATTCCTCAAGCGGTAGACGCGATGCCCGGGGAAGCCGCGAACGAATCCACAATCCTCGTCGCGAGGCGCGAGGGTTATCGCCTCGTGACGCTGAACCGGCCGGACCGGCTCAATGCTTTCAACGAGGCCATGCATCGCACGCTGCGCGCGGCAATCGATGAGGCCGAGGCCGACAGGGAATGCCGGGTGCTGGTGCTCACCGGCGCGGGCCGCGCCTTCTGCACCGGTCAGGACCTGAACGACCGTCTCGCCAAGCCCGGCGAAAATGCCGTCTCGCGCAGCACGCTGGAGAAGTTCTACAATCCGCTGGTCCGCAAGCTGTGTACCCTGCCTCTTCCCGTGATCGCCGCTGTGAACGGCGTTGCCGCCGGCGCCGGCGCCAACATCGCGCTTGCCTGCGACATCGTCATCGCCGCGCGCTCGGCGAGTTTCGTGCAGGCATTCGCGCGCATCGGGCTCATTCCCGATTCCGGCGGCACGTGGGTTCTGCCGCGGCTCGTCGGCCAGGCCCGCGCGCGCGGACTTGCGCTTCTTGCCGATCCGCTGCCGGCCGAAGACGCCGAGAAATGGGGATTGATCTGGAAAGCCGTCGACGATAGCGCGCTTGAAAGTGAAGTCGATGCCGTCTGCCGGCGCCTGGCGAACATGCCGGCGAACGGGCTTATGCTCGTCAAGCGCGCGCTCGATGCGAGCGCCGGCAACAGCCTCAACGCGCAGCTCGACCTTGAACGGGACCTCCAGCGCGAAGCAAGCGCGCATCCCGACTATCAGGAAGGCATCCGCGCGTTCCTGGAAAAGCGCAAGCCGAATTTTTCCAAACGCCGCTAGCTGTCATACCCCGCGAAAGCGGGGTATCCAGTACTTGGCAGACCTTCGGATTCCCAGCACCGTCTGCGATTACTGGATCATCCGCTTTCGCGGATGATGACATCGTAGTAAAGCTTCCCATCGTGACAAACACCTCTTCCCGCAAACCACCCATCAAAATCGGCATCGCCGGTCTCGGCGCGGTCGGCCTTGAAGTGGCCCGCCGGCTGATCGACGGAATCGACGGCCTCACCCTCACCGCCGTCGCCGTGCGCGATGCCGACAAGGCGCGCCGCGCGCTGCCGCAGATCGGCGACGCCATCGCGCTGCGCACATACACGGCGCTCGCCGACGATTGCGATCTCGTCGTCGAATGCCTGCCACCCGCGCTCTTCCGTGACATCGCCATCAGCGTGATCGACAAGGGCAAGCTGTTCATGCCGCTGTCGGTGGCGCAGCTTCTGCCGAACTGGGACCTGGTCGCGCGCGCGAAGAAAAACGGCGCGCGCATTCTCGTTCCAACCGGCGCGCTGATCGGCTTCGATGCTGTGCGCGCGGCGAACGAGGGCACCATCCATTCCGTCAGGATGGCGACGCGCAAGCCGCCCGCCGGCCTCGACGGCGCACCCTATCTCATAGAGAACAACATCTCGGTGAAGAACCTCGACAAGCCGCTCAAGGTGTTCGACGGCTCGGCGCGCGAGGGTGCGCGAGGTTTTCCGGCAAACGTCAACGTCGCTGCGGCTTTAAGCCTTGCCGGCATCGGGCCCGACCGGACGCGGCTCGAAATCTGGGCCGACCCGACGGTGACGCGCAACACGCACACGATCGACGTCGAATCCGACACCGTGAATTTCACGATGACCATTGCCGGCATCCCGTCGCAGAATCCGCGCACGGGCCGCGTGGTGCCGCTCTCCACGATCGCCGCGCTGCGCGCGCTGGTGAGCGA
>DASSRW010000020.1:0-8704 GCA_035701545.1 Pseudolabrys sp. | reverse complement strand
CTCTGCATCACCTTCACCAAGGCCGCCGCCGCCAACATGGCGAACAAGGTGTTCGCCGATCTGCGCGCGTGGACGCTGCTCGAGGATGCGGCGCTCGACGAGGCCATGCGCAAGGCGGGCGTGAAACGGATCGATGCCGTGCAGCGCCTGCGCGCGCGGCAATTGTTCGCGCTGGCGCTGGAAACGCCGGGCGGGCTGAAGGTGCAGACCATCCACGCCTTCTGCACGCAATTGCTGCATCTGTTTCCGTTCGAGGCGAACGTCGCCGCGCGCTTCGAGGTGCTCGACGAGATTTCCGAAACGCGCATGCTCAACGAGCTCGGCCTCGAAGTCCTGCTCGAGGCGGCCGAGGCCCCCGGCGGCGCGCTGGGGCGCGCGCTCGAGCAGGCGGTTTTTGCCGCCGATGACGTCCGATTCCAGGATGTCCTGCGCGAGGTGATCGGCAAGCGCGACCCGCTCACGCGCTGGATCGATCGGGCCGGCGGCATCGACAAGGCGATCGCGGAGCTTTCGCGCGCGCTCGGCGTGCGCGCCGACGAGACGGCCGCGGAGGTGGAGAAGCGGATTTTCGACGAGAGCCTCGTCGCGCGCTCCGAATGGGCCTCGATCGCCGCGGCGCTGATGGGCGGCGCGACCAGGGATCAGGAGCAGGGCGACCGCTTCCACGCGCTTGCCACGCTGAACGGCGCCGATTTGCTGGACAGATATATCGACATCTTCTGCACCAAGGCGGGCGAAAGGAGAAAGCGGATCGCGACCAGCGCGATTGAAAAAACCGATCCCGCCCTCTGCGAGACGCTGAATGCGGAACGCGAGCGCGTTTGGGATCTGGTCCTGCGCAAGCGCGCCGTCGAGGCGCGCGACCGCAGCGCCGCGCTGTTCACCATCGCAGACGCCGTGATCGCGCGCTTCCGCGCGGAAAAGGACCGGCGCGGCCTGCTCGACTATGACGATCTCATCGACAGGACGCTCGAATTGCTCAGGGACCAGCGCTCCGCCTGGGTGCACTACAAGCTCGACCGCGGCATCCATCACGTGCTGATCGACGAGGCGCAGGACACGAGCCCGAAACAGTGGGAGATCGTGAAGGCGCTGGTGGGCGAATTTTTCGCCGGCCAAGGCGCGCATGAGCGGCCGCGCACGATCTTTGCGGTCGGCGACGAGAAGCAGTCGATCTTCTCGTTCCAGGGCGCGGCGCCGCGCGCCTTCGCCGAGATGCGCCTGCATTTCGAAGCGGCGCATCGGCGCGCCGGTCTCGAATTCAGGCCCGCCGAATTCAAGCATTCCTTCCGCTCCGGGGCGAACGTGCTCAACGCCGTCGACACCGTTTTCGCCCGCGCCGAGGCGTTCAAGGGACTGACCGCCGACGCCGTCGCGCCGGCGCACGAAGCGCTGCCGGAAAAGGCGCCGGGCCTGGTGGAAATCTGGGAGCTTTTGCAGTCCGACAAGCACGAGGAGAAGGAAGGCTGGAAGGCGCCGTTCGACGTGCAGACCGTGACCAGCGCCACGGCCAAGCTCGCGCGCCGGATCGCCGCCACGGTTGCCGCCTGGCGGCGGCAGGGGCGCCAGGCGAAGGACGTGCTGATCCTGCTCGGGCGGCGCGGCGCGCTGTTCGAGGCGATCATTCGCGCGCTCAAGAGCGCCGGCGTTCCGGTCGCCGGAGCGGACCGGCTCTCGCTGACTGAGCACATCGCGGTGATGGACCTGATGGTGCTGGCCGAAGCCATCCTGCTGCCGGACGACGATCTCGCGCTGGCGACGGTGCTCAAGTCGCCGCTGTTCGGGCTCGACGACAATGCGCTGTTCGATCTCGCCTGGAACCGCAAAGGCAGCTTGCACGCGGCGCTGCGTGCAAAGCGGCCGAAGCTCGCGGCGCAATTCGATGCGATGCACGAAAACGCGCGCGGCAGCACGCCGTTTGCGTTCTACGCCTGGCTGCTCGGCGCGGCCGGGGGCCGGCGCAAGATGCTGGCGCGGCTCGGGCATGAGGCGAACGACGCGCTCGATGAATTCCTCAACCTTGCGCTCGATTACGAGCGCACCGAAACGCCCTCGTTGCAGGGCTTCATCGCCTGGCTGCGCGCCGCCGACGTGCAGGTCAAGCGCGACATGGAGATGGAGCGCGACGAAGTGCGCGTGATGACCGTGCACGGCGCCAAGGGCCTCGAAGCGCCGATCGTCATCCTCGCCGACACGACGAGGCCGGCACAGGGCTGGCATCCGCCGCGCCTGCTGACGTTGCCGCCCGAACGGCCGGTGCCCGGCGCGGCCGGGCCGCTGGTCTGGGGCAGCGCGAAGGGAAACGATGTCGGCCCGATGGGCGCGGCGCGCGAGGCGGCGCTCGATGAAACGCGCGACGAATACCGGCGGCTGCTCTACGTGGCGATGACGCGCGCGATCGAGCGGCTCATCGTGTGCGGGGTCGAGAACGGCAAGAAGCATCCGGACGGATGCTGGTACGATCTGGTGCTGGCCGCGCTTCAGGACCACTGCACGCGCGAGCCCGCCGACAACGGCGAGGGCGAGGTCCTGCGGTTCCGGAAATTTGCCGAGGCGAAGAAGGACGCCGCGGCGGCGGCCCAGTCCGCCGCCGTCCACGGCATCGAGTTGCCGCCGTGGCTGCGCGAGCGTGTCGGCGACAGCGCGGCGGCGCCGGCGCTCATCCGGCCCTCGCGCGCTTATGCGGCGGACGCGGCGCCGGCCGATGCCGCAGCCCGCGCCGCCGCGCTGATGCGCGGGCGGGTGATGCACCGCCTGCTGCAATCGCTGCCCGATGTTCCGCCGGAGCGGCGGAGCAAGGCGGCGGATGAATTCGTCACGCGCGCGATGGCGTCAATCCGGCCGGAGCAGCGCAGCCCATTCGCCACACTGGCGGAGAAGGCGGTTGCACTCCTCGGCTCCGCACCGTTCGCCGCCCTGTTCGGGCCGGGCAGCCGCGCCGAAGTGCCGATCGTCGGCACGCTGCCGCAGGGCCGCGCGTCCGGTCAGGTCGACCGCCTTGCCGTCACGCAAGACGCTGTCTGGATTGGCGATTTCAAGACGGACGCCGCGCCCGCGCGCCGCCTCGCGGAGGTGCCGGCGGGCTACGTCAGGCAACTTGCGCTTTACCGCGCCGTGCTTGCCAAACTGTACCCCGATCGCGCCGTTCGCGCCGCCCTTGTCTGGACGGAAGTGCCTGATTTCATGGAGATTCCGGGGGCGGCGCTGGACGCCGCGCTGGCGCAGGCTCACCAGCCTGTGAGGCCGCTTGACGCTCCAGACCGGCGTTCATAGCTTTCCGCCATCCTTCCGGCGCTGAGTCGCGCTCCCATCATGAAAAGAGGTGTTCCATGGCCGTCGGCAAAGTGTCGGACGCAAGTTTTGAATCGGATGTGTTGAAGGCGGCCGAGCCCGTGGTGGTCGATTTCTGGGCGGAATGGTGCGGTCCCTGCCGCATGATCGCGCCCGCGCTGGAAGAAATCGCCGGCACGATGGGCGACAAGGTGAAAATCGTGAAGCTCAACGTCGATGAAAACCCGAATACGGCGGCGAAATACGGCATCATGTCGATCCCGACGCTGATGCTGTTCAAGAACGGCGAGATCGCCTCGCGTCAGGTCGGCGCCGCGCCCAAGCAGAAGCTGGAGCAGTGGATCAGCGGCGCGGTCTGAACGCTCTCGGCACAGAATAAACATTGTAACGGCCGCCGTTTCGGCGGCCGTTTGCGTTGGTGCAGGGTCATGACCCTGCCGCTGCGCCCGCCATTTGCACCCATGGAAGCAAGATCGGTCGCCAAAATCCCGGCCGGAAGCGCGTGGCAATACGAGCCGAAATGGGACGGCTTCCGCTGTCTCGCGTTCCGCGACGGCGACAAAATCGAATTGCAGTCAAAATCCGGCCAATCGCTGACACGCTATTTTCCCGAGATCGTCGCCTGTCTCAGCGCCTTGAAAGCCGGGCGTTGCGTTCTGGACGGCGAAATCGCCGTGCCGAGCGGCGGCGGATTTTCCTTCGACGCGCTGCTGCAGCGGATTCACCCCGCCGCCAGCCGCGTCACGCGCCTTGCAAAAGAGACGCCGGCGGTCCTTATCGTCTTCGATCTGCTGGTGGATGAGAACGGATCTTCGCTGGTCAACGAAGTCCTGAGCAGCCGCCGCGCAAGACTCGAACGTTTCGCGAAAAAATTTTTGCGTCATGATCGATGCATCAAATTGTCGCCGGCGACGACGCGGCTTGCCGACGCACGCAAGTGGCTCAAAGGCGTTGGCGCGAACCTCGACGGCATCATCGCAAAGGATCGCACGGCCGACTATCGCTCCGGCGAGCGCAGCGGCATGCAGAAGATCAAGAACTTCCGCAGCGCCGATTGCGTGGTCGGCGGCTTCCGCTACAACGAGGGCAAGCCGGTCGTCGGCTCCTTGCTGCTCGGCCTCTATGACGACGATGGCCTCCTTAATCACGTCGGCTTCACGTCGACCATCAAGGCCGACGAGAAAAAGGCGCTCACCGCGAAACTCGAGAAACTTGTCGCGCCGCCGGGCTTTACCGGCAACAAGCCCGGCGGCCCGAGCCGCTGGTCGACGAAGCGTTCCGCGGAATGGCAGCCGCTCAAGCCGAAGCTCGTGGTCGAAGTCTGCTACGATCACTTCACGGGCGACCGCTTCCGCCATGGCACACGGCTGATGCGTTGGCGGCCGGACAAGTCGCCGAAGCAATGCACGATGGAGCAGGTGCACCAGAAGAAGGCGAATTTGGCGAAACTGTTGGCCTGATCGCTTCCTACAGTGGCAGCGTTCCGTTCTCGCGCAGCACGTCGCCGGCAAGATAAAGCGAACCGGTGATCAGGATGCGCGGCGGCGGATCGAGATCGAGCTTGCGGACCACGTCGAGCGCAGAATCGAGATCGTCCCGGCTTGTTGCCGCAAGCCCGATGCTGCGCGCCATATCGGCGACGGCCTCGGCGGGCAATCCCTTCTCGACGTTCGGCACCGGCACCGCAATCACCCGCCGCGCGAGCCCGGCGAAATTTCGCAGGAAGCCCTGGCAGTCCTTCGTCGCCAGCATCCCGACGATGATCACAAGCGGACGCGAGACGCGCTCTTCGAGGTCGGCGAGCGAGGCCGCAGTCGCACGGCCGCCGTCCGGATTGTGCCCGCCGTCGAGCCAGAGCTCGCTGCCGGCCGGCGCGAGATCGACAAGCCGCCCTTGCGCCAGCCGCTGCATGCGCGCAGGCCATTCGGCCTTCACCATGCCGGCTTCGTAGGCCGCGGGCGGAATTTTCACCGGCTTGAGCGCACGCAAGGTCGCAATGGCGACGCCCGCATTTTCGAACTGATGGCGGCCATAGAGCTTCGGCGCCGGCAGGTCGAGCAGGCCGGCATCATCCTGGTAGACCAGCCGGCCGCGCTCCTCGGTAGCCGTCCAGTCCTCGCCGGCAATTTTCAGCGGCGCGCGCCAGCGCGCCGCCTGCCGCTCGATGACCGCAAGCGCCTCGCGCGGCTGCGCGGCGGCAATGGTGAGAATGCCCGGCTTTATGATGCCGGCCTTCTCGAACGCGATCTTTTCGAGGGTGTCGCCGAGGAAATCGGTGTGATCGATCGCGATCGGCGTAATGACCGCGGCAAGCGGCGCATCGATCACGTTGGTCGCGTCGAGCCGGCCGCCGAGACCGACCTCCATCACCATGACGTCGGCAGGGTGGCGCGCGAAGAGCACCATCCCGACTGCGGTCGTGATCTCGAATACCGTGATCGGCGCGCCGCCGTTGATGCGCTCGCATTCCTCCAGCGTTGCGGAAAGCTCCTCGTTGGAGACCAGTTCACCTTGCCCTTTGGCTCCCAGGCGAAAACGCTCGTTGAAACGCACAAGATGCGGCGAGGTGTAAGTGTGCACCCGCAGGCCCGCGGCTTCCAGAATTGCGCGCAGGAAAGCGACCGTCGAGCCTTTGCCGTTGGTGCCGGCGACATGAATCACCGGCGGCAGCCGGCGCTCCGGATTGCCGAGCGCCGCGAGCAGCCGCTGCATGCGGTCGAGCGACAAATCGATGCGCTTGGGATGCAGCGCCGTCAGCCGCGCAACGATGGAATCGACCGGGGTCATAAACGTCTCGTGTCTTGCTCCGCCCAAACGAAAGCCGCGCACAACAGGTGGAACGGCAAGGGCCGCCTTGCCGCAGAGGGCACTGCCGCCTCGCGCCTCAGGTTGACGGAATTAAGGTATAGCGCGCGAAATAAAAGCCCGTCACGCGTGCGCGGGTACGGGCAGTTGAGCCTGCACTTGTCCGGCCTTGGCTGGCGCTTTGGTGAGCAGGCGGCACAGTTCGGCCAGAGTCGCACGCAATTGGTGCCGGTGGACGACCATGTCCACCATGCCGTGTCGGGCAAGGTATTCGGCGCGCTGGAAGCCTTCCGGCAGCTTCTCGCGGATGGTCTGCTCGATGACGCGCGGGCCGGCAAACCCGATGAGCGCTCCCGGCTCGGCGATATGAACGTCGCCGAGCATCGCGTAAGAGGCGGTGACGCCTCCGGTGGTCGGGTTGGTCAGCACGACGATGTAGGGCTTCTTTGCCTCGCGCAGCATTTGCACCCCCACGGTCGTGCGCGGCAGCTGCATCAGCGAGAGAATGCCTTCTTGCATGCGCGCGCCGCCGGACGCGGCAAACATGATGAAAGGCGTCTGCCGCCTCACCGCGGTTTCGAGCCCGGTAACAACGGCTTCGCCCGCCGCCATGCCGAGCGAGCCGCCCATGAAATCGAAATCCTGGACGGCGGCCGTGAGCGTCAGACCTTCCAGCGAGCCGACGCCGACCTTCACGGCATCCTGCATGCCGGTCTTGGTGCGCGCATCCTTGAGCCGATCGGCATAGCGGCGCTCGTCCCGGAACCGCAAAGGATCGAGCGGCACTTCGGGGACCGGAACCTCCTCGAACTCGCCATTGTCGAACAGCGACTTCAGCCGCGCCGATGCGCTGATGCGCATGTGGTAGTTCGAGCTCGGAATAACGAACTGGTTCGCCTCCACATCCTTGTAGAAGACGAGCTGGCCGGTCTCCGGGCATTTGATCCAGAGGTTCTCCGGCACCTCGCGGCGCAGGAAGCTGCGAATCTTCGGCCGGACGACGTTGGAGATCCAGTTCATGGCTGCTCCCTGTCATGCCCCGCGACCCGCCTGCGCTCGCTTCGCGAGCTTCGGCGCGCTGAAAGTCCGCCGAAGCGCGGAGCGCGAAGGCGGAAAGCGGGGCATCCAGTACTCGCAAACATAAGAGCAAACATAAGAATTGTTCATCTGTCGTGCCATAGTGGGCTTCGTTGGGCGTTTACTGGATTGCCCGCTTACGCGGGCAATGACGCGGGTGGCCTAGTTTTCCGCAGTCACCCGGCGGGCGGCGCGCACGCCGTCCGCAAGTGACGCGACAAGGTCGGTCACCGCGGTGACGGTTGCCCCCGTCGCCTTGCCATTGGCGTCGAGACTTTTCCGCAGCGCTTCAACCAGCGCGGAGCCGACGACCACGCCGTCGCTGCCTTGGGCGATCGCGCGCGCCTGCGCCGCGTTCCTGACGCCGAAGCCGACCGCAACCGGCAGCCCGGTGTGACGCTTGATGCGGGTGACCGCCGCCGCAACCCTGCTCGCATCCGGCGACGCCGCGCCGGTGATACCGGTAATCGAGACGTAATAGACGAACCCCGACGTGTTGTTCAGCACCGCCGGCAGGCGCTTGTCATCGGTCGTGGGGGTGGCGAGCCGAATGAAATTCAGGCCGGACTTCAAGGCCGGCACGCAAAGCTCTTCGTCTTCCTCCGGCGGCAGATCGACGACGATCAGACCGTCGACGCCCGCCGCCTTGGCATCGCCGAGAAATTTTTCGACGCCATAGATGTAGATGGGATTGTAGTAGCCCATCAGCACGATCGGTGTCGTCTCGTCGCCCTTGCGGAATTCGCGCACGAGCGACAGCGTCTTCTTCATGTCCTGGCCGCTCTTGAGTGCGCGCACGCCGGCCGCCTGAATGGCGGGACCGTCCGCCATCGGATCGGTGAACGGCATGCCGAGCTCGATCACGTCGGCGCCCGCTTTCGGCAACGCCTTCGCCATCGCCAGCGCCGTCGCATAATCGGGATCGCCGGCCATTGTGAATGTCACCAGCGCCGCACGGCCCTCGCGTTTGAGGTCGGCAAAGCGTTTGTCGATACGGGTGGTGCTCATGCGAAAGCACGGCCTGTGCTACACCTCTCCCCGTAGGGGAGAGGTCGGCCGCGAAGCGGCCGGGTGAGGGGGATGGAGCGCTTCAGACAGCGAGCACGTAAGCTCCGCGCATCCCAGACAAGTGCCGAAGCAAGGCTTTGGCAGGCATTGCGTGGAAGGCGGCTGGCGCGATGGAAATTCCGCCGCCAGCATCCGATCGATCGATACATCGTCGATTTTGTAACGACAGAAGGAAAGCTCGTCGTCGAGGTTGATGGTGCCACGCATAGCAGCGATGTTGAACTCGCCCGCGACGACGCAAGAACACGAGTTCTTGAACTCTTCGGCTTCCATATTGTGCGCGTCACCAATATCGACGTGTATGAGAATCTTGGCGGCGTTCTGGATATGATCGACGAGACGCTCCGCCCCCGTCGGGGAAACGGCCCCCTCACCAGCTCGCTTCGCTCGCGACCTCTCCCCGCCGGGGAGAGGTGAAAGGGGCCGTTCGGGCGCATCACTTTCTGCTTTCCAAAAACCGTTC
>DASSRW010000019.1:0-7042 GCA_035701545.1 Pseudolabrys sp. | reverse complement strand
CGACGCAATCCAGGTCGAGCGGAAATTGCCGCGGCAGACATGCGTCGTGATTGTCATGTCGGCGGGTTTCGCCTCAAGCGCCTTGTTGATCGTCCGGGTGTACGTCTCCTGCAAGTGATCGACGTCGAGACCGCGCGCCTTGGCTTTCTTTAACTCCTCCTGCGAGCAGAGATAGGCCCACGCCGTGTCGTCGAATTGCAGATAGCGGCAGCCTGCGTCGTAGAAAGCCTTGATTGCCTTCTGATAAGCGACCGCAAGATCGTCGAAAATCGCGTCGCGGTTTGCATAGGCGCTCTTGCTCACGGCGTTGGGCTCAAGCCTGAAGTGAAAAGTCGAGGGCGCCGGAATGCACATTTTCGGCGTCACACGCGTGTGCGCCTTGAGGAACCTGAAATGCTCGATCATCGGATGATTGGAGAAGCCGATCTTGCCGGTGACGCGGATCGAGCGCGGCTTGGTCTGCACCCCCTGGAACTGGATGCCGTGGTCGAGCTCGTAGATCTCCACGTTGTCCAGCATGCCGTAGAAATCGAAATGCCACCACGAGCGGCGGAATTCGCCGTCGGTCGCCAGCTTGAGGCCGACTTCTTCCTGCTTCCTGATGATCTTCTCAATCTCGACGTCTTCAACCTCTTTCAGCTGCGCGCCGGTGATCTCGCCCTTCTCATGCCTGGCGCGCGCATCCTTGATCGGCTTGGTGCGCAGGAGGCTGCCGACGTGATCGGCGCGGAAAGGCGGCTTCGTTCGTTGCATGATGGTCCTCCGAGGGCGGCCCTTGCGCCGGCAAGACGCGGACCTTTGTTTGATTAAGCCGTAGCACGGCCGCGCATCGCAAGTCCCGCGGCATCGCGCGCATAGCGGGCCGTCGCGAGCGCGCCGCCGAATGAAAAATAATGAGGGGCAATGTCGGCGAGGCCATCGGCCGCAGCCAATGCGTCAATAATCCGGTCCGGCCCCACGTGGCCGAGTAGGCCGGCCGCGGTGCCCGACATGAGGCCCTTCAAGGAAGCGCGGACGCCGCAAAGTCGCGCGTAGCGCAAAAGCGCAGGCAAGCTCGTCGGCCCCGCCATGCCGACTCTGATCGGCGCGGCAATTCCGCATTTTCGCATGCGTTTAACCCAGGCGACGATCGCCTCTGGGGCGAACGAGAACTGGCTGACGATATGCACGCGCAGTCCCGCAGCACGTGCCGCGGCGAGCTTCTGGTCCAGTGCGATCTCGATGCGATCCGCGGCAATGCGCGGGTGTCCTTCCGGATAGCCGGCAAGACCGATTTCCTCGATGCCGGCTTCGCGCAGCTTGCCGCTTTGAATGATGGAGAGCGCGTCGGGATAGGGACCGGCGGTTTCGACATCGCCCGCGATGACGAGTGCACGCCGCATGTCGGCTTCGCCGCGCAGGCCGCGCAGCAATTCATTCAAATGCGGCGCGCCGGCGATGCGGCGCGCGGCAAGATGGACAACCGGCTCGAAGCCGGTCCGGCGCACGGCAGCGGCAAGCGCAACAAGTTGCGCGTTCGTCTGCGTTGCAACGGAGGTGAGATAGAGCGGCGTGTCTAGCGGAACGATGCCGGCGAGCTCCGCAAGCTCGTTCTCGGTCGGCCGCGTCGCTTCGAGCGAAAACGCCCGCGCGAACTTCGATGTGCTCTGCTTGAGCACGGCAAAATCCTTCAACCGCTCGTCCCCGCGAAAGCGGGGACCCAGCACTTTTTCGCGTTTGGCGCGGAAAGAGCTGGATTCCCGCTTGCGCGGGAGTGAGCGGAGGATGTAGCAGCGTCAATAAACACAGCGCGGCTGCCCTACTCGCGCCGCCGCGAGATCACGAAGGATTCGTCGTAGAACCAGAGCCCGCCCTGCTTCTGCAGCACCTCGCGCGTCGCGTCGATGTAGCGCCGGTCGGCGTTCACATCGGAAAGGCGGTCATCCTCGACTTGCGCGACGTAGATCGCCGCGTTCCAGGCAGCGAGCAGCGTGGACGTGCCGATTGACGAAGAAATCTCCGTCGGCAGCGTGTGCATGTCGTAGCGGAACAGCGAGCGCTGGTCGGAATAGGCGTTGAAGTTGAGATCGCGGCCCGCCTGCCCCAGCTCCTGCTTCGCCGCCTTGAGCAGATCGTGGCGGCTGTGCTGGAACGGATTGTCGTTCGGCCAGATGCGATGAATGATCTCCATGCCCGGATCGTGGCCGTAGGAATGGATCGCGATCAGGCGGCCGCCGGGTCCAAGCGCACGGGCGAGCGGCGCCAACACGCGCTTGGCCTTGAACTCGAGCGAGGCGCGCGCGCGATAGGGCTGCGAGGCGATGACGAGATCGTAATCGGCGACGGTGCCGCCCGGCTTCGGCACGATCTGATCGAGCAGGAAACGGTGGTCGGCGCGGTAGATGACGAGAATGACCGGCCGCTCGTACACCGGATTGCCGCTCTTCGCCGACACGCGCGCCTTCCAGTTCTCGGCGAGGAAGGGCTCGAGATCGGTAATCTGCTTCTCGAAGCTGTGCGCGGAGGTTCCCTCCATCGCCACTTCTTTCCAGACGAGGCTCGCCGCCGCGCTCACGGACTTCACGGCCAGCCAGGGCGCTTCCGCGTAGGCGAGATTGGTCAACACGACGACCGACGCGGGATGCTCGACGAAGCGATCTGCCAGTTTCTGCAAGGTCAGGCGAATGTCTTCGAGACTGATCTCCTTGCCGACGACATAGAAGGGCATCGTCGGGAAACGGTCGTGCATGGTGCGCATCACGCGTGAAAGCACGGTGCCGTCGCCGACGCCCGCGTCGAACAGGCGAACCGCCGGCGGGTGCGGATGGATATTGGCGAGCTCGAGCCCGACGCGGTTCGCGACTTCCCATTTCTCGCTGCACGTATTCACGAACAGCAGATACTTCTGCCGGTTATCGAAGAAGCGGAAGTTGCGTTGCGGATCGTCGCTCGATTGGCCGGAGGCAACCGAGGGCGCAGATGACGCCACGACCGGCAGCGGACGCGGCAACGGTGTCGCCTCGAACAACAGCCGGCGGCGCGCCGGCGCGGTATCGGTTGAGCGCGCCATGAACGAGCGAATGCGATCGAGCGTCTCGGTGGTGATGCGGCCGCCGTTGCGCAGACGACTCGCCAGCTTTCCGTCGTTGACCGCGCGCCGGCCGAACGTGGATTCGGCAAGGCCGCGCTGGCGGCAAAAATCGCTGATCTCCTGAAGGATCTGCTCGTTCATGGCGCGCTTCCTCACGGCTCTCGACGGCCGTTGCTGGCTAAAGCGAACCAACTCTCCCTGATTGGGTCAACCACAAAAGCATCAACAAGAAAGGTGGGCGAAAAGAGTGGGCAATAGGGAGGTGAAAATAGATATAGAATAGAAGTGATTAATACGACCCCGCTTCAACCTAGCGAGTCGAGCGGCTCCATTTGTGGGACATTTCCCATGCCTTCATCCCTTGTCGTGGGCAAAGTGGGCAGCACGGCGATCTGCCGGCCGGTCGGCTCAAGCCGCCGCGCCAAGCCGTTCAGATGTCAAAGAAAACCGTCTCGTTGTCACCCTGGACCCGGATGTCGAACCGGTATGCGGGCGTTCCGCTTCTGGCGTTCTTTTCCCTGCGCGCGATCAGAGTCCCGCGCCGGTCTGCGGGAACGAGAACCAGGATGGGATCGTCGGCGTTCGCCACCTCATCTTCGAAATAAAGCCGCGTATAGACCTGCCGCAGCATGCCGCGGGAGTAGACGCAGACCACGATGTGCGGCGCCTGCGTCTTGCCGTTTGGCCCCGGCGCCTGGCCGGGCTTGATGGTCTCGAAGCTGTAGACGCCGTTCTTGTCGGTCGCCGAACGACCGAAGCCCTTGAACGCGGCGTTCGGCAGCGCGCGATTGTCACGCGGGTTGGCGTAACGGCCCTGCGCGTCGGCCTGCCAGATTTCGATCATCGCGTCATTGATCGGCTCGCCATCGCCGTCCGTGACGCGGCCTTCGATGTGGATGCGCTGGCCGGAGGCGTCGTGCGTAACGAGATTGTCGCCGACGGTTTCCTTCCAGCTGTACTGGCCGTTCGGGTCCCATTCGCAGCGGCCTTTCGGCGTGAGGCCGTAGGCGAAGAAAGGGCCGACGGTTTGTGAGGGCGTGATGTCGGACATCAGTGTTTATCCATATCCAGCGGCGTCGCTTCGCGGCCGCGCAGCACGATGTCGTAGCGGAAGCAGAGGGCCCATTCGGGAATCGTGTTCTCAAGATCGAAGGTCGCGATCATGCGAGCGCGCGCCTTCTCGTCCGTCACCGAATTGAAAATTGGATCGAACGGAAAGAGATAGTCGCCGGGGAAATACATCTGCGTCACGAGTCGCGACAGAAACGAGTGGCCGAACACCGAGAAGTGGATGTGGTTCGGCCGCCAGGCGTTGTGATGATTGCCCCAAGGGTACGCGCCCGGTTTCACCGTGATGAATTTGTAATAGCCGTTCTTGTCGGTCATCGTGCGGCCGGCGCCGGTGAAGTTCGGATCGAGCGGCGCCGGGTGCTGATCGACGATGTGCACGTAACGGCCGCAGGCATTCGCTTGCCAGATTTCGACCAGCACGTCCGGCAGCGGCCTCTTGTCCTCATCGAGCACATGCCCGTGTACGATGATACGCTCGCCCAATGGCTCGCTTTTGTGCTGACGCGTGAGATCGTTGTCATGTTCCTGGATCGCGTCGTGGCCGTAAACCGGCCCGGTCAGTTCCGAGAGCGTATGCGGCATCACGATCAGCGGCTTCGACGGCGAGCGTTTGATCGTGCTGCGATAGCCGGGCGTCAAATGCTTCGGAAAAACACCGAGGCTTTCTTTCGGAAAAACAAGCGACATGGCCGCTTCCTCTTAAACGCGCTCGAGCGCGAGCGACACGCCTTGTCCTACGCCGACGCACATCGTGGCAAGGCCGAGCCTGCCGTTACGCACGTGCAAAGCGTGCGCCGCCGTCATCGCCAGACGCGCGCCCGACATCCCGAGCGGATGACCGAGCGCGATGGCGCCGCCGTGCGGATTGACGTGCGCGGCATCGTCGGCCAGCCCGAGCTGCCGCAGGCAGGCTAGCGACTGCGAGGCAAAGGCCTCGTTCAATTCGATAACATCGAAATCGCCGATTTTCCTGTCGAGCCGCGCCATCAGCTTGCGCGTCGACGGCACCGGGCCGATGCCCATGATGCGCGGCGGCACCGCCGCGGAAGCCATGCCGAGGATGCGGGCGCGGGGTGTCAGGCCATGCTCTTTCACCGCCTGCTCAGAAGCGACGAACATTGCCGCCGCGCCGTCGTTCACGCCGGAGGCATTGCCCGCCGTCACCGTGCCGGGATTGCGGAACGGCGTGCGCAACTTCGCCAGCTGCTCCATCGACGTTTCGCGCGGATGCTCGTCGCGGTCGACCGTCACGACGCCGGCTTTGCCGGCCTGCACGTCCACCGGCACGATCTCCTCCTTGAAGAAGCCCGCGGCAATGGCCTTTGCAGCCCGCTGCTGCGAGCGCAGCGCAAAGGCGTCCTGATCGGCGCGCGTAACCTGAAATTCCTCCGCCACGTTCTCGCCGGTTTCGGGCATCGAATCGACGCCGTATTGCTGCTTCAGCACGGGATTGATGAAGCGCCAGCCGATGGTCGTGTCGTAAATCTCGGCATGGCGCGAGAAAGCTTCCTGTGCCTTGCCCTGCACGAATGGGGCGCGCGTCATCGACTCGACGCCGCCGGCGATCGCCAATTCCATTTCACCGGCGCGGATCGCTCGCGCCGCCGTTCCGACGGCTTCGAGCCCCGACGCGCACAGCCGGTTGAGCGTCACCCCCGGCACGCTGCCGGGAAGGCCGGCGAGCAGGAGTGCCATGCGCGCGACGTTGCGATTGTCCTCGCCGGCCTGGTTGGCGCAGCCGTAATAGACGTCCTCGACCTTTTCCCAGTCGACATTCCTGTTGCGAGCGATCAGCGCCTTGATCGGGATCGCGGCGAGATCGTCGGTACGCACCCTGGCGAGCGATCCGCCATAACGGCCGATCGGCGTGCGCACCGCGTCGCAGAGGAAAACGTCGCGGGTGCCGTTGCTTGCCATTATGCCGCCTCGCCATGGGCGCGCGCCGTACGTGCGTTGAGCTCGCGCAGGATTTCAAGCTCCTGCGCCATCGGAGCCTTCGTCTCGGCAACTTCTTTCGCGTAACGCACGGTCCAGCCGGCGTTCTCCTGAATCTGCTCGCGCGTGACGCCCGGATGGATCGATGTGACGGTCATCTCCTTGGTTTCCGGATCGGGCTCGTAGATCGCGAGATCGGTAATGAGCCGTGTCGGGCCTTTGGTCTTGACGCCGAGCTTCTGCCGGCTATCGCCGCCGCTGCCGTGACCAATCGAGGTGAAGAAGTCGATCTTGTTCACGAAGCTGCGTTGGCTTTGCTTCATGATGATGAAGATTTCGCCGCATGAGATCGCGATTTCCGGCGCGCCACCGCCACCGGGCAGGCGCACCTTTGGCTTGTCGTAAGCGCCGACCACGGTCGTGTTGAGATTGGCGAACTTGTCGATCTGCGCGCCGCCGAGAAAACCCACGGTGATACGCCCGCCCTGCAGCCAGTAACGAAACATCTCCGGCACCGAGACGGTTGTGAGTGCCGTCTCGCACAATTCGCCATCGCCGATCGAGAGCGGGAGCACGGAGGGCTTGGTACCGAGTGTGCCGGATTCGTAGATGAGCGTGACGTTCGGCGCGTGCGAAAGGCGCGCGAGATTGGCCGCCGCCGACGGCTGGCCGATGCCGACGAAGCACACATCGTCATTCTTCAGCGCGCGTGCCGCGGCGATGGTCATCATCTCGTTGGGTTTGTAGTCGGCCATCGCCCTACTCCGCCGCCGCGCGCAGCTTGCGCCCGTATTGGGCAAAGGCCTCCGGGCCCTTCTCCAGCACGTTGGCCTTCATCCAGGCGAGAAACGAGTCCCGTTCCCGGGAAATTGCATCCCATTCCTTGTAGAAGTTGTTGTTGCGCGGGTAATAGCCCTGCGCATAGGACGGGAACGCGCCGCCCGGCACTTCGGCGATATAGCCAAC
>DASSRW010000018.1:0-15301 GCA_035701545.1 Pseudolabrys sp. | reverse complement strand
CGCCGCCGATGTCGATGCCCTCGTAGAGCCGCTGCGCGATCCGCATGGTGTGGGCGGGCGCGAAGCCGAGCTTGCGGCTCGCCTCCTGCTGCATCGTCGATGTCGTGAAGGGTGGCGGCGGATTGCGCCTTGTCGGCTTCGCCTCGACCGTGGTGACGCTGAAGCTCGCGTTCTCGAGATCGCGGGTGAAGGTTTCGGCCTCGGCGCCGGAGCCGATATCGAGCCGCTGGATCTTCTGACCATCGGCGCCGACAAGACGCGCTTCGAATACGTCGTTGCGCGGGGTCGCGAGCCGCGCCAGGATCGACCAGTATTCCTTGGCGACGAATTTCTCGATCTCGAGTTCGCGGTCGCAGACGAGCCGCAGCGCGACCGACTGCACGCGGCCGGCCGAGCGCGCGCCCGGCAGCTTGCGCCAGAGTACGGGCGAGAGGGTGAAGCCGACGAGATAGTCAAGCGCACGGCGTGCAAGGTAAGCGTCGACCAGCGCAGCATCGATGGTGCGCGGGTGCTTCATCGCATCGGTGACGGCCTGCTTGGTGATGGCGTTGAAGACGACGCGCTCGACCGCCTGCTTGGTCAGCGCCTTTTTCTGCTTCAGCACCTCCAGGACGTGCCAAGAGATGGCCTCGCCCTCACGGTCGGGGTCGGTGGCGAGGATGAGCTTGTCGGCCCCTCTGAGGGCGCGGGCGATGTCGTTCAGCCGCTTTTGCGATTTGTCGTCGACCTCCCAGACCATCCGGAAATCCCGGTCCGGATCGACAGAGCCGTCCTTGGCGGGCAGGTCGCGGACATGGCCGAACGAGGCAAGGACCTCGTATCCAGGGCCCAGATACTTATTGATCGTCTTGGCCTTGGCCGGCGACTCAACCACAACAATATTCATGGAAATCCAACTGTTTAGCCGTCAATCCGCATTCGATTTCTCGCGGAATCGGCCTTCACTTCGCCCGGAACATGGGGAAGGTGACCCCGCCTGTCAAATAAGCCCCGACCGCAAGCCTACCTGGGCCGGGTTAAGAGGGCGCGAATTTTGGCATGAAAGAGGCTGGCGCTCGGCCGATGTACAACTTAAGAAAGAGTTTATATGTATAAACCAGTAATGGTTACGTTCGGTTCCATAAGCAGTGCCGCCTCCAGGATCAAGAATCAAAGGGGCAATCATGGCCGGGCAATTCAGGAAATCCGTTGCCAGCGAGCAGGGTACGCTCGTCAGTTACCTTGAAATCATATCCGAAGATCTGGCGCGTCTGGCGCGCGGCCAGGGGCTCGAGACGCTCGGCTACTTGTTCGAGCTGGCCCGTCTCGAGGCGAAAAACATCAAGCGACATTCCGACGCCGGAAGCTGATACCGCCATTCAGGGCAGGTGAATGCCCAGCTTTGCGAGCAGAAGGGCGGTCGGATTGCCGTCGGGTGTCAGGCCGGCCTTGACCTGCTCGGCACGAATGTCGTCGCGCAGGTCGAAATCGATGTGGCCCTCGAAGTCCTTCACCTTGTAGCCGAGTGAAGCGAGCTTCTTCTGAAGCGCGATGCGCGCGTCGCGCGACAGCTGGCGGTCGCTCGCCGGCCACGCGGAGCGAATCGGCGCGCCGCCATGCATCAGATCGGCGAGGTGACCGACGGCGACGGCGTAGGCATCGGAGTTGTTGTACTCTTTCAGCACATCGTAGTTTCTGGTCACAATAAACGCGGGCCCTTCCGCGCCGGCCGGAAAGAACAGGATGCCGTCACCTTGCGGAAACGGTTTGCCGTCGGCGCGGCGGACGCCCAGCTTTTGCCATTCGGCGAAGCTTGCGCGGCTGCGGCGGTAATCGAAGCCCTTCGGCACCAGCACCTCAAAACCCCACGGCACGCCGGCCTGCCAATGCTGCTTGTGCAGATAGTTCGCGGTCGAGCCGAGCACGTCGGGCACGTTCGTCCAGATGTCGCGACGACCGTCGCCGGAAAAGTCGAGGGCATAATCGACGAAATTGCTGGGCATGAACTGCGTCTGCCCCATCGCTCCCGCCCATGAGCTCACCATCTTGCCGCGCGGATAGTGCTCGTCCTGCATGATTCGCAGCGCGACGAGCAGCTCGTTGCGGAAATAGGGATCGCGGTAACCGGCGTAAGCGAGCGTTGCGAGCGAGCGGAAGACGTCCCAGCGATCCTTCTCGGTGCCGTAGTCGGTTTCGACGCCCCACAACGCGAGCAGGATCCAGCGCTCCACCCCGAATTGCCGCTCGACCGCGTCGAACGTCTTCGACCACTGCGCCGCTTTCTGCCTGCCGTCGGCGGCGCGCCGCTTCGAGGCGATCGCGTTGACATAGGCCCCGAAAGGCTTGCCGTATTCCGGCTGGCGTTTGGTGGCGGCGATCACGCGCGGATCGGGCGAAAGCCCCTTGAAGGCGAGGTCGAAGTTGCCGCGCGTGATGCCGTTCGCCCGCGCATCGGGCCACAAGGCGTCGAGGAAGGCGGCGAAGGACTGGCCGCGCTGCTGCGCGTGCACGGCGGCGCACAGCGCACCGATGAGCATCCCCAACGCCAGAAGCCGGCGAACAACCATGAATGACGACCGCCCGATGATTCCGGGTTGACCTTATATCAGCGACACCTGCCCGCCGCCGTGCCGCTCAAGCCGTCCTGCGAGCTCGAGTTCGAGCAGGACCGTGCGCACGCCTGCCGGCGAAGCGCCCGACAGGCGAACGAGATCGTCGATGGTGGTCGGCGCAGGCCCGAGCAGCCCGGTGATGCGGCCGCGCTCATCGGCGGCCGGCTCGGCACCGGGCGGGCCATCCGTTTCCCGCTCCGGCTCCTGCGCAGCAAGCTCGACGCCGCGGCCAAGGATCGGCTCAAGTACCGCAGTCACGTCCGCGGCATCGATGACGAGCGTTGCGCCCTGCTTGAGCAGGCCGTTGGTGCCCTCCGCACGCGGGTCGAGCGGCGAGCCCGGCACCGCAAACACCTCGCGTCCCTGTTCGCCCGCGAGACGCGCCGTGATCAACGAGCCCGAGCGCTTTGCCGCCTCTACAATGACCACGCCGACCGAGAGACCGGAAATCAGACGATTGCGGCGGGGAAAATCGCCCGCCCGCGGCTCCCAGCCGAGCGGCATCTCTGAAACCGCCGCGCCTTCGGCGAGAATGGATTCCAGCAGCTGTTCATGATCAGCCGGGTAGATGCGATCGTGCCCGCCGGCGAGCACCGCAATCGTACCGGTCAGCGCGCTGGCGCGATGCGCCGCGGCGTCGATGCCGCGTGCGAGCCCCGAGACGATGCCGAAGCCGGCGGCGCCAAGATCGTGCGCAAGCCGCTCGGCGAATTTCACGCCGACGGCGGAGGCGTTGCGCGACCCGACGACGGCGACAAGAGGGCGGGCCAGAAGGTCGCGATTGCCGCGCACCGCGAGCAAGGGCGGCGCGTCGTCGATCATCCGCAACCGTACCGGATAGTCCGGTTCGCCCAGTGCCACCAGCTCAAGTCCCAAAACACGTGACGCCGCCAGCTCTCGCTCGGCGTCCTCGCGCGCATTGATGCGCATTGAGCCGGAGGCGCCGCCGCGCCGCGCAAGCTCCGGCAGCGCCTTCAATGCGGCCCCCGCGCTGCCGTAACGGTTGAGCAGCATGCGGAAGGTGCGCGGGCCGACGTTGTCGCTGCGGATCAGGCGCAGCCAGTCGATCCGCTGCTCATCGGTGAGTTTGCCGTCCGCGCGCAAGTTCGTTCCCCCGACCCAGAGCGCTGCTGAGCATCGCGCATGGCGAAGGTCGGTACAACCGGAGATAGCGGAAGAACGGACCGCAACGTCAGCTTTTGGCGCCGATTCTGCCTTCGTTGCCGGCAAGCAGGCGGACGATATTGGCGCGGTGCATGATCCACAGCAGCGCCGTCAGCAGCAGAAAAAGCGCGGCGACGCGCGGCAAATGCATCGCCCAAAGTGCGATCGGCGCGACGGCGCTGGCGATCAGGCCGGCAAGCGAGGAGTAGCGGGTGAGAGCCGCGACCGCGATCCACAGCGCGCAGAAGATCAGGGCGCACGGCCACGCCAGGCCGATCAGCAGGCCGATATAGGTGGCCACGCCTTTGCCGCCCTTGAAGCCGAGCCAGACCGGAAAGAGGTGCCCGAGGAATGCGCCGAGTGCCGCCGCCAGCACCGCGTCGGAGCCGGCGAAGTGCGCCGTCACGACAACGGCGAGCGTCGCCTTGAGTGCGTCGCAGACAAGCGTCGCCGCCGCCAATCCCTTTCGGCCCGTGCGCAGGACATTGGTGGCGCCGATGTTGCCGGAGCCGATGTGGCGTAGGTCTTCGGTGCCGGCGAGGCTCGTAATAATGAGCCCGAACGGAATCGATCCGAGCAGGTAGCCGAACAGGAAGGCGAGGGCGGTGGTCATGCGTATTCGTAGACGGTGCGCCCGCCGACGATGGTGCGCAGCACGCGTCCCTGCATGCGCGCTTCGTCAAACGGCGTGTTCTTGCACTTCGACTTCAGTTCCGCCGGATCGAGCACCCACGGCTCCTCCGTGTCGACCACGATCACGTCGGCCGGCGCTCCGCTTCTGAGCGTGCCGCCGGGGAGCCCCAGGAGCTCGGCCGGGCGTGTCGACATCGCGCGCAGCAGAACCATGAGGTCGAGCTCACCGCTATGCACGAGCCGCAGGCCCGCGATGAGCATCGTTTCGAGCCCGATCGCTCCCGGCGCCGCTTCGGCGAACGGCAGGCGCTTGGTTTCGACATCCTGCGGATTGTGATCCGACATCACCACATCGGCCAGTCCGCTGCCGAGCGCCTCGACCATCGCCTTGCGGTCATCCTCCGCGCGCAACGGCGGCGACATTTTCAGGAACGTGCGATAGGGCCCGATGTCGTTTTCGTTCAACGCAAGGTGATTGATCGAAACCGATGCGGTGACGTTCAGCCCGTCGTCCTTGGCGCGGCGGAGCACCTCGAGCGATTCGCCGCACGTGACGGAGGCTGCGTGATAGCGTCCGTCCGTCAGCGCGACCAGGCGCAGGTCGCGCTCGAGCACCACCGTCTCCGCCGCTTTCGGAACACCGAGCAAGCCAAGGCGCGCGGCGAACTCGCCCTCGTTCATCACGCCGTCGCCGACAAGATTGTTGTCTTCGGTGTGGTGCGCGATCAGCGCGCCGAAATCGCGCGCGTAGGTGAGCGCGCGCCGCATCACTTGCGCGTTGTCTACCGTCTTGGCGCCATCGGTGAAGGCGACGGCCCCCGCGGCCTTCAGCAGACCGATTTCGGTCATTTCCTCGCCGGCAAGGCCTTTGGTCAACGCGGCCATCGGATGCACGTGCACGATCGCCGTGTCGCGGGCGCGGCGCAGGACGAAATCGACGGTCGCCGGATTGTCGATCGCGGGCGAGGTGTCGGGCTGACAGATGATCGTCGTCACGCCGCCTGCTGCCGCGGCATGGCTGGCGGAGGCGAGCGTCTCGCGGTGTCCCGCGCCCGGCTCGCCGATGAAGGCGCGCATGTCGACGAGGCCGGGCGCGACCAGCTTGCCGCGGCAATCGACGACCTCGGTGCCTTCTGGCACGCCGGCGGCGCGGATGCCTTTCTTCGCCTCGCGGATGACGCCGTCCGCCATCAGCAGGTCGCCGGTGATGTCGAGATCGCGTGACGGATCGATGATCCGCGCGTTGGCAAGCAGGATCGGACGGCGGTCGGACAGGATCATGTCAGAACCCGAGTCAATCCGGACGCCGCGCAAGCGGCGACCCGGAATCCAGATGCAGTCTTCGCGCACTCATCTGGATTCCGGGTTCGCACCTTCGGTGCGCCCCGGAATGACGAGAAACTATGCATTCGGCAGGTTCCTCGACAGCGCTTCGAGCACGGCCATGCGCACGGCCACTCCCATCTCGACCTGCTCGCGGATGACCGACTGGGCGCCGTCCGCAACGGTGGAGTCGATTTCGACGCCGCGATTCATCGGGCCGGGATGCATGACGAGCGCGCCGGGCTTGGCGTAGGCGAGCTTCTTCTCGTCGAGCCCGAAGTAGTGGAAATACTCCGACATCGACGGCACGTAGGAGCCGTTCATGCGCTCCTTTTGCAGGCGCAGCATCATCACGACGTCGGCGTCGGCGAGGCCCTCGCGCATGTCGCGCGCGACCTCGACCCCGAGGCGCTCGATGCCGACCGGGAGCAGGGTCGACGGTGCGACGACGCGCACGCGCGCGCCCATAGTGTTGAGCAGGAGGATGTTGGAGCGCGCGACCCGCGAGTGCGTGATGTCGCCGCAAATCGCCACCAGCAGTCCCTCGATGCGATTTCGGTTGCGGCGGATGGTGAGCGCGTCGAGCAGGGCCTGTGTCGGGTGCTCGTGCGCGCCGTCGCCGGCGTTGATCACTGAGCAATCGAGCTTGCTGGCCAGCAATTCGACCGCGCCTGACGCGTGATGGCGCACCACCAGAATGTCGGGGTGCATGGCGTTGAGCGTGATCGCGGTGTCGATCAGCGTCTCGCCCTTGCGCATGGCCGACTGGCTGACCGCCATGTTCATCACGTCGGCGCCGAGGCGCTTGCCCGCAAGCTCGAAGGAGGACTGCGTGCGAGTCGAGGATTCGAAGAAGAGGTTGATTTGCGTGCGGCCGCGCAGCGACGCGCGCTTTTTTTCGATCTGGCGATTGAGCGCAACAAATTCCTCGGCGAGATCGAGCAGGCCCAGGATCTCCTCGCGCGAAAGCCCTTCGATCCC
The DNA here is from genome assembly GCA_035701545.1 of Pseudolabrys sp. Classification (GTDB taxonomy): domain Bacteria; phylum Pseudomonadota; class Alphaproteobacteria; order Rhizobiales; family Xanthobacteraceae; genus Pseudolabrys. Next base: position 8,609 of record DASSRW010000018.1, on the reverse strand, counting down.
CAACAGGTGCCGCCTGCTGAGGACGAACGAGGATTTCGGGGCGATGTTCATTAAAGCGACCTCTATAGGCGGAACCCGAAGCGGCGGCAAGGGTTAGCGCCGCTGTCCACATCGCATCACGGTTAACGGAACCGCGGCGACACATTGTGTGTTGCTTCGGCAAAAGACCGGCCTTTGTGCCGGCTGCTCAATCAAAAGCCCGCGAACGGACGAGAGGAGACGCACAGATGAAGAAGAGCTTCGCAAAGTACACGACGGCTGCCGTGCTGACGGGAGCGCTTGCGTTTGCGGCGGCGACGCCAAGCCAGGCGCGTTATGATCACAATGGGTCCACTGCAGCCTCAAAGCATGCGACTCACAAGCATACTGCTGCAACTTCAAAGCAGGCACGCCACAAATACAGGGCTGCCGCGGCAAGTTCGCGGCGGGAACGTCACCAGCGCGCAGCCATTGGTGCCGCCGCTGCCACCGGTGCAGGCTTTGCCGCCGGCGCGGCTGCCGCCAATTCTTACTACGGCCCCAATTACTACGCGTCGGGTCCGTATTATGGCGCGGGCATCTATTATCAGGGAGGTCCCTTCGCCTCCGCACCGATGCCGGCTTATGCCGAAGGGGCCGCCGTTGGTCCCAAGGAATGCTGGCACGCGACCGACAAGACGCGCGGCTTCGGCTACTATGGAGTTTGCGCGAAGTGATGCATAGCGGCTGACGGTTTGCGCAATGCGGGGTCGGCTCGATTGCCGGCCTCGCAGCATTCACGAACGTTCGGCCAGGAACCGGGCCGCCACGGCGCGTCACGGATGGGAGAGCGTTCCGAATTTTTACGCCAAAATTTTGTGAACCGGAGTTCCTGCGCAAAGCGGGAAACGTCGCGGGCGGCATGTGTTGTCGTTCGGACCGGCGGCGGCATAGCCGCGCCGGTCTGCTGCAAGTCGCATGCACATCCGGCGCGCAAAGCGGAAGCCGGATGGAACCAGAAGTGAGTGAAGGAGAGACTCGATGCAAATGAACCTCAAAACGTTTGGGGCACGGGCGGTCAAGGCCGCCGCGACGGTCGGCGTGGCCGGCACTCTGGCGTTCGCCGCCGTGACGCCGAGCCAGGCGCGGCACGGGCGCATCGCAGCCGCAGGCGTAGGCTTTGCGGCGGGCGCGCTGGTCGGCGCAGCGGCCGCCAACGCTGCGGCGCCTGCGTATTACGGGCCAGGCTACGGCGCTTATGCCTATGCGCCGGGTTATGACGCTTATGCCTACGCGCCGGGTGTGGCCTATGCGCCGGGCGTGTATGGAACTTATCCGTCCAGTTGCGCCACCGCAGGAAACTATGGCCAGACCGATTTCTGGGCGTGCTGATCGGATTTTCTGAACCAACAACATCGGGATCGGGGGCGGATCCTTCAGGTCCGCCCTCGACTTTTTGCCGCAAGATTCGCCAGACGGTCGAGCGCGCCTTGCAGGATGAAGGCGGCGGCGTGCTGATCGATGACGGCGGTGCGCTTTTTGCGGCTCACGTCGGCCGCGATCAATTCCCGCTCGACGGCGGCCGTCGACAGGCGCTCGTCCCATAAGGCAATCGGCAGCTCGGTCAGTTTCGAAAAGTTGCGCGCGAAGGCGCGCGTTGACTGCGCGCGCGGGCCCTCCGATCCGTCCATGTTGACGGGCAGGCCGAGCACGAAGCCGCTGGCCTCACGCTCGCCGGCGAGCGCCAGCACGCGCCTCGCATCGGCCGTGAAATTCCTGCGCGCAATCGTCTCGACGCCGGTCGCGAGCTTGCGGTCGGGATCGCAGGTCGCGACGCCGATCGTTTTGGTGCCGAGATCGAGCCCGATCAGCGAACCGCGCGCGCCGAAGTGCGGTGCGGCTTCGACGAGCGGAAGGATGAGCGCACCCATTACGGCACACGTCCCTCCGGCAGCGCGCCAGCGTGCGCGGCGATTGCGCCCGCGGTCGTGAGCCAGACGCGGTCGTCCGCCTGCGTTGCGATATGTTTCAGCGCTCGCGCGAGATGCCTGAAGCGGTGCGGCCAGCCGACGATGTAAGGATGCAAGGCGATGCCCATGACCAGGGGCCGCTTCGCGCATTCGGCGTGCATCACCGCGAACGCATCGACGATCATCTCCGCGAATTCGTCGCCTTCGCGCTTGCGCGCCGCGATCTGCGGAATGTCGTTGAGCTCCTGCGGGTAGGGGATCGACAGGATGCGGCCCTTGCGCGTCTTCATCCAGACCGGCTGGTCGTCGTGGCACCAGTCGAGCAGATACGCGTAGCCTGCTTCCTCGAGCAGATCGGGCGTCAGCGGCGATTGCGAAATCCACGGACCCAGCCAGCCGGATGGGCGCTTGCCTTCGTGTTTTTCGATTGCCGCGGTTGTTTCGGCGATGAGCGCGCGCTCCTCGTTTTCGGAAAGCGTGCCCTGGCGCTCCGAGTTGCTGCGGCCGTGCCCGACGATTTCGTCGCCGCGGCGGCGGAAGACGGCGACGGCTTCGGGCGCGTGCGCGTACATCTGCGAATTGACGAGGATGGAGACCGGCAGCCGCAAATCGGCAAACAGGTCGGCGAGCCGGAAAACGCCGACGCGATTGCCGTAGTCGCGCCAGCTGTAGTTCAGCACGTCCGGCTGCGGTCCCCCCGGCGCGAGCTCGGCGCCGAGGCCCTCGCCGAAAGAGAACCATTCGAGATTGAGCGCGACATAGACCGCGAGCCGCTTGCCGCCCGGCCAGTCGTAGGGCGCCCGCTCGATGATCGGCGAATAGGGATAACGGTTGTGATGCGTTGCCACGCGTGAATTGTCCTTACCGCTGAAATCCGCGCAAGCACTGATCTGCTTTTATCTCTCTTCTCTTTGCAGGGGAGCGATAAGAGCGGCGCAAGTCGCAATCCGTCATCCTGAAGTGCTCGCCCGCAGGGCGAGCCTCGAAGGATGTACGGGCACGGCCACGGACCTGTCACCCTTCGAGGGCCGCCTTCGGCGGCCGCCTCAGGGTCACGGGACTGAAGCTGCCGAGGCGCCCCGGTTCAATTGTCAAGCAGCCGCACCTCATCGCCCGTATTTTTTGCTCGGCGCCGGGTACGCCTTCATTCCTTTCTCCTTCGCTTCTCGGCGATGGAGCGGCGGGAGGCGCCAGGAGCTTGCGAGGCCCCTTTGGGCGGGCCTTGCGATCGGCCCGCCTCGCGCGCCCACGGCCATTCTCCGTTACCGGAGGTGGCCGCTTGCGGGGCGCGCGCGCCCAGTGACGTAGGGCGCAGCGCCTCCCGGCGCTCCACCGCCACATCGCGCGCCTCCGGCATTGCCGGCCGGAGGCCGCTTCCCTAGCCCGGCGGCGGGAGGCGCTGATCAGGCGCTTCCCGTTCGCGGGCCGCAGGATGGCTGTGAATTTAATCCTAAGGCGGGCCGATGTCAAGCGGCGGCGGAACGCGACGAGCGGCCGCGCGAACGCCCATCCGCTGATTGTTTGGGCAAATCGGCGCTGCTATACGCGACCCATGTCCGTCGACGCCGCCACCGTCCGCCGCATCGCGCATCTCGCCCGTATCGCCGTCGCCGAGAACGAGGTCGCACACCTCGAGGGCGAGCTCAACGCCATCCTGGCGTTCGTCGAGCAACTTTCGGAAGTCGATGTCGCGGGCGTGGAGCCGATGACGTCGGTGACGCCGATGCGCATGAAAAAGCGCGCCGACGTGGTTACCGTTGGCGACAATGCCGAAGCGATCACGGGCAATGCGCCGGCGAGCGAGGACCATCTGTTTCTGGTTCCGAAGGTGGTCGAATGATGAGTGCAGCGAACCATTCGGCCATCCCCGGCCGCGCGGCGCGAGCGCCGCGCATCCCGGGCGGGAAGAAGATCGGACGTTCCTGATGTGCAGCGCGTGCGAAATGGCGTTCTGGCAGATATGCGACGCGTTGAACCTCACGCCGGAGCAAATCCGCGTCGCGATGGAGACGGGGCAGTTTCCGTCGACGGCGAATGCGCCGCAATTCGCGTGTGAGGAACCGCCGGACGCGCAAGCATCCGGAGGCGAGCGCAAGCCGTGAGTGAACTGACGAGCCTCACGATTGCCGGCGCGCGCGATGGACTGAAGAAGAAAGACTTCACCGCCGCGGAGCTTGCCGACGCGCATCTTGCCGCGATGGAAAAGGCGCGCGCGCTGAACGCCTATGTGCTGGAGACGCCGGAACGGGCGCACGCGATGGCGAAGGCGGCCGACGCGCGCATTGCAGCCGGCAATGCCGGCCCGCTTGCCGGCATTCCGCTCGCGATCAAGGATCTGTTCTGCACCGAAGGCGTGCGCACGACGGCGTGCTCGCACATCCTCGACAATTTCGTGCCGGCGTACGAGTCGACCGTCACCGCGCAGCTCTGGCGCGACGGCGCCGTGCTGCTCGGCAAGACGAACTGCGACGAGTTCGCCATGGGCTCGTCGAATGAGACGTCCTATTTCGGCAACGTCGTCAATCCGTGGCGGCGAAAGGGAGCCAACACCAGGCTCGTGCCGGGCGGCTCGTCGGGCGGCTCGGCCGCGGCGGTGGCGGCGAACCTCGCGCTCGGCGCGACCGGCACCGACACCGGCGGCTCGATCCGCCAGCCGGCGGCATTTACCGGCACGGTCGGCATCAAGCCGACCTATGGCCGCTGCTCGCGCTGGGGCATCGTGGCGTTTGCGTCCTCGCTCGATCAGGCCGGTCCGTTCACGCGCACGGTGCGCGACGCCGCCATCCTGTTGCGCTCGATGTCGGGCCACGATCCGAAGGACACCACCAGCGCCGATGTGCCGCTGCCGAATTTCGAGGCGGCGGTCGGCAAGCCGGTGAAGGGCCTGCGCATCGGCATCCCGAAGGAATACCGGCTCGACGGCATGCCGGCGGAGATCGAGAAATTGTGGGAGCAGGGGCGCGCGTGGCTGAAGGCGGCGGGCGCCGAGCTGGTCGAGGTGTCGCTGCCGCACACAAAATATGCGCTGCCGGCCTATTACATCGTCGCGCCCGCGGAAGCCTCGTCCAATCTCGCGCGCTATGACGGCGTGCGCTACGGCCTGCGCGTCGACGGCCGCGACCTGATCGACATGTATGAGAGGACGCGCGGCGAGGGCTTCGGCGCGGAAGTGCGCCGGCGGGTGATGATCGGCACCTATGTGCTCTCGGCCGGCTATTACGACGCCTATTACCTGCGCGCGCAGAAGGTACGCACGCTGATCAAGCGCGACTTCGAGGACTGTTTCAAAGCGGGCGTGCATGCGATGCTGACGCCGGCGACGCCCTCGGCGGCCTTCGGCGCCGGCGAGAAAGGCGGCGGCGATCCGGTCGAAATGTATCTGAACGACATCTTCACGGTGACCGTGAACATGGCCGGCCTGCCGGGCATTGCGGTGCCGGCCGGCCTCGACGCGCAGGGCCTGCCGCTCGGGCTGCAACTGATCGGGCGTCCGTTCGATGAGGAGACGCTGTTTGCGCTCGGCGAGGTGATCGAGCAGGCGGCGGGCCGCTTTGCGCCGCATCGATGGTGGTAGTCATGCCTTCGACCACATCAAAAACGATCAAGGGCGCGACCGGCGACTGGGAAGTCGTCGTCGGCATGGAAGTGCATGCGCAGGTCACCTCGAAGTCGAAGCTTTTTTCCGGCGCCTCGACCGCGTTCGGGGGCGCGCCGAACGCGCACGTTTCGCTGGTCGACGCCGCGATGCCGGGCATGCTGCCGGTCATCAATGAGGAATGCGTCAAGCAGGCGATCCGCACCGGCCTCGGACTCAGGGCGAAGATCAACCGCAAATCGGTGTTCGACCGGAAGAACTATTTCTATCCCGACCTGCCGCAGGGCTACCAGATCAGCCAGTACAAGTCGCCGATCGTCGGCGAGGGCGAGGTCGTCGTCGATCTGCCGGACGGCGAGACGGTAACGGTCGGCATCGAGCGCCTGCATCTCGAGCAGGATGCCGGCAAGTCGCTGCACGACCGCCATGCCAACATGAGCGCGATCGACCTCAACCGTTCCGGCGTCGCGCTGATGGAGATCGTGTCGAAGCCCGACATCCGCTCCTCGGAAGAGGCGAAGGCCTACGTCGCCAAGCTGCGCTCCATCCTGCGCTATCTCGGCACCTGCGACGGCGACATGGAGAAGGGCAACCTGCGCGCCGACGTGAACGTCTCGGTGCGCCGGCCCGGCGAGCCGCTCGGCACGCGCTGCGAGATCAAGAACGTCAACTCCATCCGCTTCATCGGCCAGGCGATCGAGCACGAGGCGCGCCGGCAGGTCGATCTCATCGAGGAAGGCGGGACGGTCGAGCAGGAGACGCGCCTGTTCGATCCGAACCGGGGCGAGACGCGATCGATGCGCACCAAGGAAGAGGCGCACGATTACCGCTATTTCCCCGATCCCGATCTGTTGCCGCTCGAATTCGATCAGGCCTATGTCGACGCGCTCAAGGCGCATCTGCCGGAATTGCCGGACGAGAAGAAGGCGCGCTTCATCGCGAGCTTCGGCTTGCCGCCCTACGATGCCGGCGTGCTGGTTGCCGAGCGCGAGACCGCGGACTACTTCGAGCGCGTGGCGCAGGGACGCGACGCAAAAGCCGCCGCCAACTGGGTGATCAACGAGCTGTTCGGGCGGCTCAACAAGGAAGGCAAGGACATCGCGTCGTCGCCGGTTTCGTCGGGCCAGCTCGGCGCGATCCTCGATCTGATCGCGGACAGGACCATTTCCGGCAAGATCGCCAAGGATCTGTTTGAGATCGTGTGGGCGGACGGCGGCGATCCGCGCGCGATCGTCGAGGCGCGCGGCCTGAAGCAGGTGACCGATCTCGGCGCGATCGAGAAAGCGGTCGACGAGATCATCGCCGGCAATCCGGACAAGGTCGCCGACGCCAGATCGAACCCGAAGGCGATCGGCTGGTTCGTCGGTCAGGTGATGAAGGCGTCCGGCGGCAAGGCCAACCCGCAAGCCGTCAACGAGCTGCTCAGAAAAAAACTTGGGCTCTGATTTCGTCGCTCGATCTCGTCGTGCGCGATGCCGCGCGCGGCAAACATCGACGGTGAAAGAGACGGTCGGACGCGAATCACCTGACGCTGATTCGCTCGTGTGAGATCGATTCCGGCCCGCCGCGAGGTCAAAACGGGCATTTTTTGTGAAAAAAAGTTTGCCCTGTGAATGAATGCGCAGCAGGCGACGCCGGCGCCGGATTATTCACGCGAAAAAGACGAATGCGGCCGCGCGGCCGCGCATCGCGCGGATTTTTGCGCGCGTCAAAAACAGCGATTCCATCGGCACATTTTGCAAATCGCCGCGCGGCGAAGACGATCCTGCGCTTTGCCGCCGAAATCGATTGCGATTGCATGACGAGACGGCGCGCAGCATACGTCGCGACGATGTCGAGCGCGCGCGTACACGTTTCCTTAAGCGAAGTCGATGTTTTTTCCGTTGTACTGTAGTAATCGGAATGCAGTGCAGGTCGATTCGCGACCGCACTGATCCGACACCCGCCATGATTACATGGCTAGGAGGGCAGCAAATGGCGAAACGTAGAAAAGCGAAAGCAGCGGCGAAGAAGACGGCGAAGAAGTCCCGCAGGAAGAAGCGGCTCTAGTCGTTCTGCCTCTGCCGGTCTTCGCACGTTCGCGTTGACCGCGTCATACGGGCCGGGCGCGCATCGGTGTTGATGAGCGCGATGCGATCGACCCGAGGCGCCCCGGTACCGGAGTGACACTTGAGGGCGTCGGCGAGACTTCACGGTTTCGCCGACGCCCTCGGTGCGTTTGGGCCGATGCATTGCGTGCGATCACGAGGCCGTGTGGGCTGGCGCTGTTGTGCTTTGCGCGCGGGCGCTTTAGTGGTTCCGCCGAGCAGATGGAGTGATGCCATGGCGCGTGCGCGGAAGAAGTCGAAAAGCAGATCGGGCAAAGCAACGAAAGCGAAAACCAAAACGCGACCCGCGGCCCGCGCAAGGAGCGCGCGCAAGGCAAGGCCGGCGGCAAAATCAAAACAGCGGCCGATCGAACTCCACTACTGGCCGACGCCGAACGGCTTCAAGATTTCGATCATGCTCGAGGAGTGCGGGCTGCCTTACACGCTGAAGCCCGTGAACATCTCCAGGGGCGACCAGTTCAATCCCGACTTTCTGAAGATCGCGCCGAACAACCGCATGCCGGCGATCGTCGATCCCGACGGGCCGGGCGGCAGGCCGATCTCGATCTTCGAGTCCGGCGCCATCCTGCAATATCTCGGCCGCAAGACCGGCAAGTTCTATCCGGCCGACGAGCGCGGCCGCGTCGAAGTCGATCAGTGGCTGTTCTGGCAGATGGGCGGGCTCGGCCCGATGGCCGGGCAGGTGCACCACTTCCGCAATTACGCGCGCGAGACGCTGCCTTACGCGATCAACCGCTACGTCGACGAAGTCAATCGCCTCTACGGCGTGATGAACACGCGGCTCAAAGATCGCGAATTCCTTGCCGGCAGGTATTCGATCGCCGACATGGCCTGCGTCGGCTGGGCGAACGGCTGGGAGCGGCAGGGCCAGGACATCAACCAGTTTCCGAACCTGAAGCGCTGGCTCGACACGGTGAAGGCGCGGCCGGCGGTGCAGCGCGGCATGTCGCTCGGGCTCGAGCTGCGCCAGGGCTACGA
>DASSRW010000017.1:0-7426 GCA_035701545.1 Pseudolabrys sp. | reverse complement strand
CAGGACGGCGGTTATGAAGCGCCGACGCTCTGGCTCTCGGACGGCTGGGCGCTCGCGCAGGCCGAGGACTGGAAAGCGCCGCTCTACTGGCGCGAAGTTGGCGGCGAGTGGCGGCAGATGTGCCTCGGCGGATCGCTGCCCGTCGACCCCGACGCGCCGGTTTGTAATATCAGCTATTTCGAAGCCGACGCCTTCGCGCGCTGGATGGGCAAGGACCTGCCGACCGAGCAGGAGTGGGAGGTCGCGGCCAATGCCGGCCTGATCGACGACGCCTTCGGCATCGTCTGGCAATGGACGCGCAGCGCCTATCTCGCTTACCCCGGTTACAGCGCGATCGAGGGGGCGCTTGGCGAATACAACGGCAAGTTCATGATCAATCAGATGGTGCTGCGTGGCTCTTCGCTCGCCACGCCCGCCCATCATGAACGCGTGACCTACCGGAACTTCTTCTACCCGTCAGCGCGTTGGCAGTTCAGCGGGCTGCGCCTTGCCGAATACCCCTGACGCAACCGATCCGATGTGAGTTTCATGGGCGAGCCAGCAAGAAAAGTCGATCCACGCATTCTGTATCCCGAGCAAGGCTCGGCCTTTGCAGCCGACGTGCTCGAAGGCTTGAACGGAACGCCGAAGCAGATCCCGCCGAAGTATTTTTACGACGAGACGGGCTCCACGCTTTTTGAACGCATCACCGAGCTGCCGGAATACTATCCCACGCGCTCGGAGCTCCGCATCCTGCGCCGGCACGCCCGCGACATTGCGAAGCTCATTCCGCCGGGCGCGGCGCTGATCGAGTTCGGCAGCGGCTCGAGCAGGAAGGCGAGGGTTCTCTTGCGTGGCAAGCCGCAGCTTTCGGCCTACGTGCCGGTCGATATCTGCGGCGAGATGATCGAGCGCGAGGCGGCCGAGCTGCGCGCGGATTTTCCCGAGCTGAAGGTCCTGCCGGTGACGGCCGATATCGGCAAGCCGTTCAACATCCCGACCGTTGCCGCCGCCGCGCCCGTGCGCGTCGGATTTTTCCCCGGCTCGACCATCGGCAATTTCGAGCCGCACGAAGCCGCTTCGTTTCTGCGCAATGCGGCGCAAATCCTCGGCCGCGGCGCGATCCTGATCGTCGGAGTCGATCTGGTCAAATCGACCGACGTGCTGCACGCCGCCTACAACGACTCGGCCGGCATTACCGCCGCCTTCAACCTCAATCTGCTCAAGCGCATCAATCGCGAGCTCGGCGGCACGTTCCGGCCCGAGACTTTCGAGCACCATGCGTTCTACAACCGCGAGAGAAACCGCATCGAGATGCATCTTGCGAGTCTGAAGCGGCAGAAGGTGCGCGTTCTGGGGCAGACGATCGATTTCCGCGCCGGCGAAACCATCCACACCGAGAACAGCTACAAATACAGCATCGCATCGCTGACCGCCTTGGCGCGCGGCGTGGGCTGGCTGCCCGTGGTCTCGTGGCCGGACTCACGCAAATACTTTTCCATCCAGGTTTTCAGTCTGGCGAGCGACCGGCGCAACGCCGAGGAATTGGCCGGCCCGTAACGGGTTGCTTCCGCACGATCTGGACGATTGCGGCCGCTTCGCTATAGTCGCGACGCGCGAAGCGATCGCGGCGTTCAACAGCAGAGTTCTTGCATGAAAATCGTCGGGTTTGAATCAAACGGCGCCTCGCGCCTGGGTGTGGTCGAGGGCGGAGAGGTCATCGACGTTCAGGCGGCCGATGCGCAGGCGCCGAACGATCTCGGCGAATGGCTGCGGCGCGGCAACGGCAATCTCGAGGCGCTGTCCGATCTCGCGAAGAGGGCGCCTGCTTCCGCGCGCCGCCCGTTGTCGGGCCTCAACTACGCGCTGCCCGTTGCGCACCCCGCCAAGATCATCTGCCTCGGCCTCAACTATCTAGACCACGTCAAGGAAGGTCCGCAGCGCGACAACATTCCGAAATTCCAGTCGATCTTCTTCCGCATGTCGAGTTCGTTGACACCGCACATGCATCCCCTGATGCGGCCGAAGAAGTCGACCCAGCTCGACTACGAAGGCGAGATGGTCGTCATCATCGGCAAGCGGGCAAAGCATCTGACGCTGGAGAACGCGGCCGACTGCGTCGCCGGCTATGCCTGCGGCATGGAAGGCTCGGTGCGCGAGTATCAGCGCCACACCACGCAATGGGGTATGGGCAAGAATTTCGACCAGACCGGCAGCGTGGGTCCGTGGATGGTGACCGCCGACGAATTGCCGCGCGGCGGCAAGGGTCTCAAGATCGAGACGAGGCTCAACGGCAAGACCATGCAGTCGTCAAACACCGACATGTTCATGTTTCCGGTAGCGGAGTCGCTCGTCTATCTCACCGAGGGGATGACGCTCGAGCCGGGCGACATCCTGTTCACCGGCACGCCGTCCGGCGTCGGCCATGCGCGCAAGCCGGAGCCGGTGTGGATGAAGGCCGGCGATACGGTTGAAGTCGAGATCGAAGGTATTGGCGTGTTGCGTAACCCGATCGTTGACGAACGGGCTTGATCGCGCGCTGCTTGACAGGACGGAGCGGGACCGTTTCCCTGCGGAAATAACGGCCGGCCGCAAGCCATAACAACAGGCCGGAAAAGGGGAGGGTTTACAATGATGCTGCGCATTTTAGCCGCTGCTTTTGCGGCGTTGGCAACGATCGCCGGGACGCTCACGCCTGCCTCCGCGCAGGACTGGCCGACGCGGCCGATCCGGATGCTGGTCGGCTTCGGTGCCGGCGGCGGCACGGATATCGTGACGCGCATCGTCGCCGATCCGTTGAGCAAGCTGCTCGGCCAGCCGATCGTGGTCGAGAACAAGCCGGGCGCCGGCGGATCGCTGGCCTCCGATATCGTCGCCAAGGCGGCGAAGGACGGCTACACCGCGACCATGATCAGCACCGGCCATACGGTCGGCGCGGCGATGATGAAGTCGCTGCCCTACGATCCGGTCAAGGACTTTGCGGCGGTCGGGCAGGTCGCCAACTCCTGCTTCGTGGTGGTCGCGCGCAAGGATTTTCCGGCGAACGATCTGAAGGGCCTGATCAAGCTCGCGAAGGCCGAACCCGGAAAGTTCAAGTCCGGGACCGTCGGCGTCGGCTCGACGCAGCATCTCGCGGCCTCGCTCCTGGAGCAGATGGCCGGAATCAAGGCGACGCATGTCCCGTACCGCACGACGCCGGCGGTCGTTCTGGCGTTGCGTCATAAAGAGATCGACTACGCGGTCGACCTGGTGCACGCGGTGATTGGGCAGGTCAACGCCGGCGAGCTCAAGCTGATCGCGTCCGGCGGCCCCAAGCGTTGCGCCAGCATTCCCAATGTGCCGACAATCGCGGAATCGGGACTGCCGGGCTACAACGTCGTCGGCTGGTACGGCATCGCTTTGCCGGCCGGCACGCCGAAGCCGATCATCGACAAGATGAGCGGCGCGCTCAAGCAAGTGCTCGCGCGTGAGGACATTCGGGACAAGCTCTCGAAAGTGGGCGCCGAAGTCGATTTCTCGACGCCGGAGGAATTTCAGAAGACCATCGAAAGCGACACCGCCAAGTGGAAGATGGTGCGAGACAAGGCCGGGCTGCAACCAAAGTAGAGCCGGCAGGTTGGTGACGGAAGGCAAGGACGACTCATGGCCGACAAGTTGAATGTACTGGTGATCTGCGGATCATTGCGCAAGAAGTCATACAACGCAGCGCTCTCGCGCGCATTGCCCGCATTGACGCCGGCGGAGATGAATCTCGTTCCGGCACCGGCAATAGATGGATTTCCGCTTTACAATGCGGACATCCAGGATACGTCCGGCTTTCCGCCCGCCGCTGTCGATCTTGCAGAAGCTGTGCGCGCCGCCGACGGCGTGCTGTTCGTGACGCCCGAATACAACTGGTCGATGCCGGGCGTGCTCAAGAACGCGATCGACTGGGTGTCGCGCATGAAGGACCAGCCGTTCGAGGGCAAGCCGGTGGCGATCCAGTCGTGCTCGCAAGGCCCCCTCGGCGGGGCGCGCATGCAGTATCACTGGCGCATGTCGATGACGTTTCTGAAGGCGTTCATCTTCGGCACGCCCGAGGTCTTCGTGGGCAACGCCGCGAGCAAATTCGACAAGGAGACGCTTGCGCTCACCGATCAGCCGACCAAGGACGCCGTGAAGGCGCAGCTCGCTGCGTTTGCGAAGTTCATTGCGAAGATGAAGGGCTGACAGAAACTTACGTCGCCTGCGCGCGCTTCGGGAAGAGCTGCGGCCGCAGCTTGGGATGTCCCGCCATCGTCTTCGGCGCATACGGCGCTTCCGCGCCAAGCTCCTCGGCGGCGTGCCACGCCCAGCGCGGATCCCAGATGGCCGCGCGCGCAAGGCAGATCATGTCGGCTTTGCCGGAGGCGACGATCTCTTCGGCCTGCTGATAGCCGGCAATCAGGCCGACGGTCATCGTGGTCATGCCGGTTTCCTTTTTCACTTTTTCCGAGAACGGCACCTGGTAGCCCGGCGCCAGCGGAATCTTCTGCCTCGGATCGAGGCCGCCGCTGGAAACGTCCATGTAATCCATGCCGCGCTTCTTCAGCTCCCGCGCGAGCATGACGGTCTCTTCGGGCGTCCAGCCGCCGTCCACCCAATCGGTCGCCGAGACGCGCATGCCGATCGGCTTGCTCTCCGGCCAAACCGCGCGCACCGCTTCATACATCTCGATGGCAAAGCGCATGCGGTTTTCGGTCGAGCCGCCGTACTCATCGGTGCGCTTGTTGGACAGCGGCGAGAGAAACTGATGCGCGAGATAGCCGTGCGCGCCGTGCAGCTCGATCACGTCATAGCCGATGCGATCGACGCGCCTGGCCGCCTCCTGGAATTCCCGCATCACGCGCTTGATGTCGTCCCTGGTCATCGCGCGCGGCACGGGCCAGCCGGTGTCGTACGGAATGGCTGACGGCGCCTCGGGCGTCCAGGCGTCCGGCCCTTCGAGAATCGGCTTGCCGCCGGCGGCCGGCGGCAAAGTCGGTCCCTTGCGGCCCGCGTGAGCGAGCTGCACGCCGAGCTTGGCAACGCCGTATTGCCGGCAAAAATCGTGCACGCGCTTGAGCGCCTTCTCGTTCTCGTCCGACCACATGCCGGCGCAGCGCGGCGAGATGCGCCCCTGCGGGTTGACGTTTGTCATCTCCGTCATCACCAGCCCGGCGGCGCCGAGCGCCATGTTGCCGAGGTGCATCAGGTGCCAGTCATTGGCCGAGCCGTTGTCGGAATTGTATTGGCACATCGGCGAGACCACGACGCGATTGGGAAACGTGATGCCGCGCATTGTGATCGGGGAGAAAAGAACGCTGGCCATCTAGAATTGTCCTTTCAGAGAGAGATGCAGGCGCATATCGGATTCCGCCCGCGGCGCCGGAGGCGCCGCAGGCCTCAACAGTTTCGGCTACTTCGGATCAGCTCTTCATGGGCGGGTAGTCGCGCGAGAACACAGGCTTCGATAGAAATTCCTTCGGATCCATTTTCCAGAACTGGCTGACCTTGTGATAGGTCTTGATGGTCTTGTTGACCATCTTGCTGCCCTGTTTCTCCACGCGGCGAACGTAGACGTCAATGACGACTTGCCCGTAATCGTCGAAGCTGATCGGCCCGCGCGGGGTTTCGGCCAGCGTCACCGACCGGATCGCCTTGACGAACTGGTCCGGATTGTCGGCCTTGCCGCCGGTCTTGGCGAGCGCGGCCTCGATCACCTGGCCGTCGATGTAGAAGCAGGCGGCGTAGTGCCCGATGTGAACGTCCTTGCCATAATTCTTTTGCATCGCGGCGATGAAGCGATGATTGGCCTCGCTGTCGATGTCGAGCGAATAGGGGTTTGTGTTGATGAGCCCCTCCGCTTCCTCGCCGTAGGCGCCGATGATGGTGTCATCGGCGGCGGTCGAGCCGCCGACCAGGTGCTGCTTCACGCCCAGCGCCTTCGCCTGCTTGATGAACTTGATCGGATTGGATCCTGCCAGTCCGACGCAGACCACGTCGCAGTTCGGAATCTGCGCAACATAAGGCGCGTAGTCCGCGGTCTTGAGCGGCGACCAGAGTTTCTTGACGACGCGCCCGCCTTCTTCCTCCAGCACCCGCTGGAAGCCGCCGATCTGCTCGTAGCCGAAGGCAAAATCGTCGGCGATGGTGGTCGCGGTTTTGAGCTTCATTTCGGTCGCGACATAATCGCCGAGCGGGTAAAGGCACTGCGCCGATGTGTAGGACGTGCGGGTCAGGTAGTTGTTGCGCTTGCGCTGCGTGACATCCTCGGCGCCGGCGAAGGCGAGCGTCGGCATCTTGGACTGAGCCAGAAAGTCGAGCGTTGCGAGCAGCTCGAACGCCGCGAACGGCCCCAGCACGACATTGACCTTGTCGCGCTCGACCAGCTCTTGCGCTTTTGTCTTGGCGCCGGCCGGGCTGCCGCCGGTGTCCGCGACGATCAGTTCGATCTTGCGGCCGGAGAGCGTGAAGTTCTTGTCCTTCAGGAAGGCGGTAATCCCTTCTTCCGCGTGCTGACCGCCGGCGGCGAGCGGGCCGGTCTTGACCGTCAGCAGACCGACCTTGATCGGCGCGTTCTGCGCGATCGACGGCATTGGAAATGACGCGGCCCCGGCGGCCGCAGCGGTGCCGACGAGGAATTTGCGGCGATTGACGCGTAGGGACATGGGTCTCCTCCCGTTTATTCCGGCGGTTCCTTGAACCGTTTTTTGCCCTGGAAGATTGAGGTTCGCCGGCGAGTTTGCGCCAGGTTCGAGGCGTTGCGCAATGACAGCGCGGCTGCCCACCCGGCCCACGGGGACCGCGCGTTCAGAGCTTTTTGCCCTTGAGCCACGCGGCGCCTTGCGCATCGAGTGCATCGAGCGCGGGGCCGTCGAGGCCCGGCATGTCGCGCTTGACGGTATAGCCGGCCTTGGTTTGCAGATAGGCGAGGTGGCGATAGCCTTCGGGGAATTGGGCCAGCAGGCTCTGATCGAGCGCGAGCTTTGCTGCGGGGTCGACCGGATCGATCCGGTCCTTCTCGTAGGTGTGGCGGCGCAGCACGATGCCCCAGCGGCTTTTGCGTTTTTCCAGGAAGTCGTACGCGCGCCCGAAGCACGTTACGTCGCAGAGCACGCCGTCGACCTGCGCGCGCTGCGAAATGGTGACCTTCGTCCGCGCCAGCGCGCGCTTGCCCTTGATGTCGATCGTCGTGCCGCCGAGCATGTGGTAGATGCGCGCGCCGCGCTCGTAGCCTTCCTGGCTGACCGTGATGAATTCCTCGAACGTGCCCTGAAACCAGGTCGCCCACATCGCGCCGTCCCTGTGCCAGACGGTACGAAAGCGCTCCCACTCGCGCGCGTCGCGCCACAGCGCCCAGTTCTCGATCAGTTCGCGGATGGCGAGGCGGTCGGAAATGCTGGGCGACATTATCGCTTCATCGCATCCTGTCATCGCCGGGCTTGAC
>DASSRW010000016.1:0-4385 GCA_035701545.1 Pseudolabrys sp. | reverse complement strand
CATGCAAGCTTAGGCTCGCGTTCGAGAAGGAGGCGATCGGCTGGGCTGCGCACAAGACGCAAGGCACGACCTTCCCGCAGAGTGTGGAGGACAAGGCGAAGGCCGCCGATGGCGTGATCCTCGGCCCTGTGTCGCACAACGACTATCCGCCGGCGGCCAGGGGCGGCCTCAATCCGTCCGGCGAACTGCGCAAGCGGCTTGATCTTTATGCCAATATTCGTCCGGCGCGTTCACGCGAAGGCTTTCCGCCGCGCTGCGGAACGCCGGTCGATCTCGTCGTCATGCGCGAGAACACGGAAGGCTTCTATGCCGACCGCTCGATGTTCCTGGGGCCCGGCGAGTTTATGCCGACGCCGGACCTCGCGCTCGCCGTGCGCAAGATCACGCGGCAGGGATCGACGCGCATTGCGGACGCCGCATTCAGGCTCGCCATGCGCCGGCGCAAGAAGGTGACGGCCGTGCACAAGGCCAACGTGCTGCGCGTCTCCGACGGGCTTTATCTCGAATGCGTGCGCGCGGTCGCGGCCCGCTATCCGGAGGTGAACTACGACGAGCGCATCATCGATGCGATGGCCGCGCTTCTGGTGCGTGACGCCGGCCAGTTCGACGTGCTCGTCACGACCAACATGTACGGTGACATTCTGTCCGATGAGGCGTCGGAAATTGCCGGCAGCCTCGGCCTTGCCGCCTCGCTCAACGCCGGCAGCGCGCATGCGGTCGCGCAGGCGCAGCACGGCTCGGCGCCCGACATTGCCGGCAAGAACATCGCCAATCCCGCCTCGCTGATCGGCTCGGCCGCGATGCTGCTGTCATGGCTCGGCGAGCGGCGCGGCGACGACAACCTTCTGCGCGCCGGCGTCGCCATCGAGAAGGCGCTCGATGTCGTCATCGCCAGGCCGGAATGGCGCACGCCCGACCTCGGCGGCCCGCTCGGCACCGATGCGTTCGGCAAGCGCGTTGCGGAGACCGTTTCTTTCACCTCTCCCTGAAAGCGGGAGGTCGCGCGAAGCGCGCGGGTGGGGTCATCCTGATTCAGGCGAGGGACTGTAGGGTGGGCGAAGGCGCGCAAGCGCGGCGCCCACCGCATCGGGCCGCACAACTCAGCCGTTCGTGGTGGGCGTCGCTGCGCTCCGCCCACCACTACAGTCGCTCAGCCCAACCCTCTCCGGCACCTGCGCGGCGGCGCGATCAATCAAACCCGTAGAGTCTCGCCGGGTTGCTCACCAGCACCTTGCGGACGAGCTTGTCGTCGCCGTTGAGCCATTGCGGCACGAGGTTGAGAAGGCCGGGCGTATCCTGGTTCTGAAAAGGCATCTCCTGAAGCGGATCGCGGCGTTGCGGGCCGTGCGCCGGCGTATGCGGCCAATCCGATCCCCAGACGATGCGGTCCGGGTTGGCCTCGACCAGCCGGCGCGCCAGCGGGCCGAGGCGCGGATCGTAAGGGTCTTGCGCCGTCCGGTACGCGCCGGAAATCTTCACCCAGACATTGCCGGATTGCAGCAGCCGCGTGAGCGTGCGCAGCGGCCCGTCGGTGGTGCCCGGCGGAATGAGGCCGAAGTGATCGATCACCGAATGCACCGGCAGTTGCAGCAGGCTCGGCGCGATCCGTTCCAGCGTCTCGGCCTCGACGAACATCTGCACGTGCCAGCCATGGCGTTCGCACAGCCGCGCCGCCGCGAACAATTGCTCGCGCACGGCGTCGAGCGGCACCGCGCCGGCGCTCGCAATGTTCACACGCAGGCCGCGAATGCCCTTGTCGTCCAGATCGTCAAGCTGGGCGTCGGAAACCTTCGACGGCAGCACCGCAACCCCGCGGCAACGCGGGATTTCCGCCATTGCCGCCAGCATGCAGGAGTTGTCGGTGCGGTAGAAGCTCGGCTGTACCAGCACGACCCGCTCGAGCTTCAGCCGCGTCAGCATTGCGCGCAGTTCACCCGCCGGTGCGTCCATCGGCGTGTAGGTGCGGTCCGGCGGCAGCGGAAATACAGACTTGGGCCCGATCACATGGACATGGCTGTCGCACGCGCCGGCGGGCGGGAAGCTGGCGGCGGTCATTTCAAAACCATCGCAGGATGTTTTCGCATCGTGACAGCGAAGCAGAGGCGCAATTTGACATGGACAAGATCGCGAGGGAACGGGCATTGTGCCGGCAATCGCGGAAATCCAGCTTCGGGCGGAAGGCATGACGGAAAAGTTCGGGCGGCTCGCGCTGCACACGTGGACGATCGATACGACGCCTCTGAAGGAGGCGCTCGACGCCGCGCGCGAGGCCGGTTTTGATGCCGTCGAATTGCGCCGCACGGACTTCAAGCGCTGTTTCGATGCCGGCATGTCCAATGCCCAGGTTCTGGACCTGATCCGCAAGTCCGGGATTCAGGTGGGCGTGCTCGGCGTCGAATACGGCTGGCTGTTTGCGACCGGCGAGGAAAGCAAGCGGCTGTTCAGGGTTTTTCGCGAGTCTTGCGAGAACGCCGTGGCGCTGGACTGCAACATGCTGATGAGCGCGCCCGGTCAGGTGAACGGGCCGATCAAGGACGCGATCAAATATCTGAAGGAGGCCGGCGATATCGCCGCCGAATACGGGCTCAAGCTCGCGATCGAGTTCAATTCGCAACACGACGTGCTCAACAGCCTGCCGGTGCTGACCGAACTCATCACAGGCGCCGACAAACCGAACTGCGGCTATTTGATTGACGCCTATCATTTCACGCGCAGCGGCGCCGGCGGGCGCGGTTTCGAGAGCGTGCCCGCCGACAAGATCTACTGCTTTCAGTACAGCGATCTGGCGCCCAACCCCGTTACCGGCGTGAAGCGGCCGACCGATCGCCTGCCGCCCGGCAAAGGCGTAATCAAGTGGCGCGAGATGCTGGGGCTTCTGGCCGAGAAAAAATATACCGGCTATCTCAGCTACGAGGCGCCGAATCCGGACATGTGGGCGCGCCCTGCGCTCGAGGTCGCGCGCGAGGGTGTCGAACTGACCAGGAAACTGTTGCGGGACGCCGTCCCATCCTGTGCGAGCGCGTGATCCCGAAAAGTGGAATCCGGTTTTCGGACAAGATCACGCGCCAACAAAGTTGAGGTCCGCCATGGCAGAGCAGGAGCTTCCGGTTTTTCTCGGCCTGAATGACCGGTCGATTACCGACATTCCGAAGACGGTCGAGAAGCAGCGCTACATGGTGAGCGTCGCGCCCAAGGCCGCCAATCCCGGCAAATGGGTCGAGCAGCCACGCATGCCGGTCCCGACCGGCGAACATGCGGTGATCGAATGCGGCGGCAGGATTCACAGCATCGCGGGTTATGCGAAGCACCGCGTCGATGGAAATTTCCATCAGGTCTATGACCCCGCGGCGAAATCGTGGTCACTGAAGGCGTCGTTTCCCTTGCCGTGCAATCACGTCGCCGGTGTGTCGCTCAGCGGCAAGATTTACACCTTCGGCGGCTTTACCGAGCAGAACCGCTGCCCGCATTCCAAGTGCTTCGTATACGATACCGCAACCGACCAGTGGGCGCCGATCGCGAGCCTGTCGCGTCCGCGCGGCGCCATCTCGGCAATCGTGCTCGACGGCAAGATCCATCTGCTCGGCGGCCGCGACGTGCGTTCCGTGGAATGGCACGAGGTGTACGATCCGGCGGCCGACAGGTATTCCGACCGCGCCTCGATGCGCGGGTCGACCGGCACGCAACCGTTCGTCGGCCAGCGCGACCACATGGGCGTCGCGGTGGTGGACGGAAAAATCCATGCCATCGCCGGCCGCATGGATTCCTACGATTTCAACACGTCGCTGAACGCTGTCTACGACCCGAAGGCCGATAGCTGGAGCTTCCGCGCGCCCTTGCCGACCGCGCGCAGTGGTCCGTCCTGCGCCTATATCGGTGGCAAGATCGTCGTGTTCGGCGGTGAGGCGACCGGCCGCGTGTTCGGCACCAATGAAATCTATGATCCGAAGACCGACACGTGGGAATCCGGTACGCCGATGGCGATTCCGCGCCACGGCCTGCACGGTTCGACCTGCGCCGTGATCGGCAACATGGTGCACGTGCCGGGCGGCGGACCGGTGCCGGGCGGCAGCGTGCAGGGCGCCTACCACGACGCCTTCACGTTCGGTTAGTCGGTTGTTCGTCGGTGTAGAAGCTGCCACTTGCTTCACCTCTCCCCGTTGGGGAGAGGTCGGATCGCGAAGCGATCCGGGTGAGGGGGGTGTCGACCTATCGAGGATCATTCGCCCCCTCACCCGCTGAGGCCGTTGCTGCGCTTTCATTCCAAAACAAACATCCTTTAGATTAGCGTATACAGACACAGGGCACTTCGCAGTGAGCACGGAGACACCGGCAACCTGGCACGAGATCGTGATCGGCGCGCTCAAGGACAACGACGTGCGGCTTGT
>DASSRW010000015.1:0-10889 GCA_035701545.1 Pseudolabrys sp. | reverse complement strand
GCGCGCCCGTGGTGCTGCACTTCACCCTGGAGATGGGACGCCAGCAGGTGGTCTCGCGCATGCTCTGCTCGCGCGCGCGCGTGGACGCGCACCGGCTGCGGACGGGGCGCATCCCGTCCGACGCGCTGCACGAGCTGACCGGCGCCGCCGACGAGTTATCGCGCACGAGCATCTTCATAGACGACACCTCGGCGCTCTCGATGATGTCGCTGCGGAGCCGTGCGCGCCGGCAGAAGGCCCGGACCGGACTCGACCTGATCGTGGTCGACTACCTGCAGCTCCTGTCCTTCCCCAAGTCGGAGAGCCGCCAGCAGGAGATCAGCAACATCTCGCGCTCGCTCAAGTCGCTGGCGCGCGAGCTCGAGGTGCCCGTGATCGCGCTGGCGCAGCTCTCGCGCCAGGTCGAGCTGCGCGATCCGCCGCGACCGCAGCTCGCGGACCTGCGCGAGTCCGGCTCGATCGAGCAGGACGCCGACGTGGTGCTCTTCGTCTTCCGCGAGGAGTACTATCACCAGATGCGCAAGCCGCTCGAAACCAATCGCGAGAAATTTGCCGAATGGCTGGCCGAGGGCGAGAAGGTGCACGGCAAAGCCGAAGTGATCATCGGCAAGCAGCGCCACGGCCCGACAGGTACGGTCGAACTGCAATTCGACGGCGCGGTCACGCGCTTCTCCTCGCTCGCGCGTGAAGGCCAATTACCGGAGCGCATCTAGAAGGGGGGACGATCGGACCGCATGGACGGCTTCGGCGGCTACGGCTATGACCAAACCCATGGCAGCGACCGAACCCTTGCCGATGCAGCAGCACGTTGCGACATCCGGCCCGCCTGAGAACGAAGCCGGCGGCCTGCTCTCGATCGATCTTGCCGCGATTGTGGCGAACTGGCAGGCGCTGGCGCGCCGCGCCATGCCGGCTGAATGCGCGGCCGTCATCAAGGCGGACGCCTACGGCTGCGGCATCGAGCCGGTCGCGGCGGCGCTGACGAAAGCCGGCTGCAAGACGTTCTTCGTCGCCGATCTCGCCGAGGCGCGGCGCACGCGCGCCGTCGCGCAAAGCGCGGCGATCTACGTCCTCAACGGCCTGATGCCGACGACGGCGTCCGCATTTGCGGACATTCACGCGCGGCCGGTTATCGGCAGCATGCTCGAAATGGCCGAATGGGAGGCGTTCTGCGGCGCGCAGCAATGGCGCGGCGGCGCGGCGCTGCACGTCGATACCGGAATGAACCGGCTCGGCATCTCGGCGGAAGAAGCCGCCGCGCTCGCGCCGCGCATCCGCTCCGGCAATCACGGCATCGTGCTGCTGATGAGTCATTTTGCTTGCGCCGAGATGCCGGCGCATCCGCTCAACGACAAGCAGATCAAGCTCTTCCGCGAGGTGCGCGTGCTCTATCGCGGCATCCCCGCCTCGCTCGCCAATTCCTCTGGCATCTTTTTGGGGGCGGCGGCGCATTGCGACATGGTCCGCCCCGGCGCCGCGCTGTTCGGTGTCAATCCGACGCCCGGGCGGCGCAATCCGGTGCACGCCGTCGTCGGTCTGCGCGGCCGTGTCGTGCAGGTGCGCAACGTCCAGCGCGGCGACACCATCGGCTATGACGCAACGTGGACGGCAAAGCGAAGCACGCGGGTCGCGATCGTCGCGGTCGGTTATGCCGACGGCTATCTGCGCGCGGCAAGCGCAAGCGACCAGACGCCCGGCGGCGACGCAGTCGTCTCCGGCAGGCGCTGTCCCATCGCCGGCCGCGTTTCGATGGATTTGCTGGCGGTGGATGTCACCGACCTGCCCGAAGGCGCCGTTCGCCGCGGCGATATGGCGACGCTGATCGGCGATGGAATTGGCGTCGACGAGCTCGCCGATTCCGCCGGCACCATCGGCTACGAGGTGCTGACCAGCCTCGGCCGGCGCTATCACCGCGTTTATCGTGGAGGATGATGATGGCCCGCCGCGCGCCAAGTTTCGTCTGCCAGAACTGTGGCGCCGCCTATAACCGCTGGCAGGGCAAGTGCGAAGCCTGCGGCGAGTGGAACACGCTGGTCGAAGAAGGCGCGGCGGCGCCGACAAGCGGCTCCGGCCGCAAGCCGGGCAAAGGCCGGCTGTTTGCGCTCGAGCCGCTCGCCGGCGAAGCGCATGAAGCGCCGCGCCTTCCTTCCGGCGTCGCCGAGCTCGACCGCGTGACCGGCGGCGGATTCGTGCGCGGCTCGGTGCTGCTGGTCGGCGGCGATCCCGGCATCGGCAAGTCGACGCTGTTGATCCAGGCGACGGCCGCACTCGCGCGCGCGGGGCACCGGGCTGTTTACATTTCGGGCGAGGAAGCGGTCGCGCAGGTGCGGCTGCGCGCAGAACGGCTCGGCCTGTCAAACGCCGCGGTCGAGCTTGCCGCCGAGACTTCGGTCGAGGACATCGTCGCAACATTGAGCGAAGGCAAGATGCCGCGTCTTGTCGTCATCGACTCGATCCAAACCATGTGGACCGACACCATTGAATCGGCGCCAGGCACCGTGACGCAGGTGCGCGGCAGCGCGCAGGCTCTCATCCGCTTCGCCAAGCGGTCAGGGGCGACCGTCATCCTCGTCGGCCACGTCACCAAGGACGGCCAGATCGCAGGCCCGCGCGTCGTCGAGCACATGGTCGACGCCGTGCTTTCGTTCGAAGGCGAAGGCTCGCATCAATTCCGCATCCTGCGCGCGGTGAAGAACCGGTTCGGCCCGACGGACGAGATCGGCGTCTTCGAGATGACCGGCGAGGGCCTGCGCGAGGTCGCCAATCCGTCCGAGCTGTTTTTATCGGAGCGTGATCTCGGCTCGCCCGGCACCGCCGTCTTCGCCGGCATCGAAGGCACGCGGCCCGTATTGGTGGAAATCCAGGCGCTGGTCGCGCCGACATCTTTGGGCACGCCCAGAAGGGCTGTTGTCGGCTGGGACCAAAGCCGGCTGTCCATGGTCCTTGCGGTGCTGGAAGCCCACTGCGGCGTGAAGCTCGGCGGCCACGACGTTTACCTCAACGTCGCGGGCGGACTGCGCATCCAGGAGCCGGCGGCCGATCTCGCCGCAGCAGCAGCGTTGGTGTCTTCGCTCGCCAACGCGCCACTGCCTGCGGACGCCGTCTATTTCGGCGAGGTCTCGCTGTCCGGCGCGGTGCGCCCGGTGGCGCAAAGCGCGGCGCGCCTGAAGGAAGCGGCCAAGCTCGGCTTCGCGCGCGCCTTTGTGCCGGAATCCGCGCGCGGCGAAGCGACCGATGCCGGCATCAAGCTCACCGATATCGGAAATCTTGCAGGCCTGGTCGCGGATATCGCTGCGCGCGGCACCAAGCCGGCGCGCGCCAGGCAGGCTTGAGGCCCATTCGGCGGAACCCAAGGACCGCAAAAGCCGTGGACAAGACCCGTGACGCCCGCGTTGCGGGCGGCTATACACGGGGCCACCAGCATGGTTCCTGACCCGTGCCGCCGTCGCCCCGCCACCCTAAAAAGGGCGTGAGATTAACGACCTAGAACCGATGATGCCCGTGCTTCCCGGTCCTCGCCGGCTCCGGCCGGATTCGTGCTGCCAGGCGGTCCCAGGCCCCGCGGAGAGCTGACGCGCCGATGCCGATCACGCTCCTCGACATCATCCTGCTGACGGTCATGTTGATCTCGGGGCTGCTCGCGCTGATCCGCGGCTTCATGCGCGAGATCCTGTCGATCGCGGCCTGGGGCATCGCCGCGCTGGTCACGCTTTATGCCTATGCAAAGCTGCTGCCCAGCGTGAAGCCCTATTTCAACAGCGACATGGTCGCGGCCGGGGTGACGGTGATCGGCGTCTTCCTCGGCACGCTGATCATCGTGTCGATCATCACGGTCAAAATTTCGGACATGGTGCTCGACAGCCGCGTCGGCGCGCTCGACCGCACCCTCGGTTTCTTGTTCGGGCTCGGGCGCGGCCTCATCATCGTCGTCATCGCTTTTCTCTTCTTCGCCTGGCTCGTTCCCGAGCACAGCCAGCCGCAATGGGTCCGCAGCGCGAAATCCAAGGTCGTCCTGCAAGGGACGGGCGAGTGGCTGATGTCCATGTTGCCGGAAGACCCCGAGAGCACCATCTTGAAGAGGTTGAAGCGGCCCAAGCCTGAGGACCAGGATGCGCCGCCGGATACCGGCCCCGAGCAGACCGCACAACCGGCGCCCAAGGGCGCAAGCCGTTAACCAAGCGAGGCCCGATGGCTGAAACACACGATGGCGGCGCAGACGAGACGGTATTCGATCCGAATGCCGACCGGCTCCGCGAAGAATGCGGCGTGTTCGGCATCTTCGGGCACCCCGACGCCGCGGCGATTACCGCGCTCGGCCTGCATGCCCTTCAGCACCGCGGCCAGGAAGCCGCCGGCATCGTCAGCTTCGACAGCAAGCGCTTCCATTCCGAACGCCGGCTCGGGCTCGTCGGCGACGCTTTCGCCAAAAGGGAAGTCATCGACCGCCTGCCCGGCACCAGCGCGATCGGGCACGTGCGCTATTCGACCACCGGCGAAACCATCATCCGCAACGTGCAGCCGCTGTTCGCCGAACTGGAAGGCGGTGGCTTCGCCATCGGACACAACGGCAACCTGACCAATGGCATCACCTTGCGCCGCCAACTGGTCCGCGAAGGCGCGATGATGCAGTCGACGACCGACACGGAAGTCATCCTGCATCTGGTGGCGCGGGCGCGACGCAATCGCTTCGTCGACCGTTTCATCGAGGGCCTGCGCCAGCTCGAAGGCGCCTACGCCTTTGTCGGCCTGACCAACAAGAAGCTGGTCGGCGCACGCGATCCGCTCGGCATCCGGCCACTGGTGATCGGCAAGCTCGACGGCTGCCCTATTCTGGCCTCCGAAACCTGCGCGCTCGACATGATCGGCGCGCAATACGTGCGCGATGTCGAAAACGGCGAGGTCGTGATCTTCGACGAGGACGGCGCGCAGTCGCACAAGCCGTTTCCGCCGGTCACCGCGCGGCCCTGCATCTTCGAATACATCTATTTCTCGCGGCCGGACTCGATCGTCGGCGGCCGCCATGTCTACAACGTGCGCAAGACCATGGGCGCGGAGCTGGCGCGCGAGGCGCCGGCCAAGGCCGACGTGATCGTGCCCGTCCCCGACTCCGGCGTTCCAGCGGCGATCGGCTACGCGCAGGAATCGAAAATTCCCTACGAGCTGGGCATCATCCGTAATCACTATGTCGGCCGCACGTTCATCCAGCCGACGCAGACGATCCGCGATCAGGGCGTGCGCATGAAGCACTCCGCCAATCGCGCGGTGGTTTCAGGCAAGCGCATCGTGCTGGTGGACGATTCGATCGTGCGCGGCACGACCTCGCGCAAGATCGTGCAAATGATGCGCGATGCCGGCGCCAAGGAAGTGCACTTCCGCATCGCCTCGCCGCCGATCACGCATCCCGACTACTACGGTATCGATACGCCCGAGCGCGAGAAATTGCTTGCCGCCACGCACGACCTCGAAGGCATGCGCGCGTTCATCGGCGCGGATTCGCTTTCCTTTCTCTCGGTAGACGGCATCTATCGCGCCATGGGCGAGAAGGGCCGCGATCCCGAGCATCCGCAGTTCACCGACCACTGCTTCACCGGCGACTATCCCACCTCACTCACCGACCAGGCGGCCAGAGACGCCTCCCCACGGCAATTGTCGCTCTTGGCGGAGGCGATTTAGTCCTGTCATTCCGGGGCGCGCTGAAAGCGCGAACCCGGAATCCGTAACCACAATCGTTTGAAATTCGCGAATGCCGTGGTTATGGATTCCGGCTCTCGCGCTGCGCGCTGGGCCGGAATGACGGAGAAAAAGATGTCCAAACCCCTCGCCGGCTCTGTTGCGCTTGTCACCGGCGCCTCGCGCGGCATCGGCGCAGCCGTCGCGCTGCAACTGGCGCAGGCCGGCGCGCACATTGTTGCCATTGCTCGCACCGTCGGCGGGCTCGAAGAGCTGGACGACAAGATCAACGCGGCGGGCAGCAGCGCGACGCTCGTGCCGCTCGACGTGAAGGACTCCGACGGCATCGCGCGGCTCGCGCTCGCGATCAACGAGCGGTACCAGAAGCTTGACGTTCTCATTGGCAACGCCGGCATTCTCGGCGTGCTCTCGCCGCTCGGCCACATCGAGCCGAAAGCGTGGAACGACATTCTCGCCGTCAACGTCACCGCCAACTGGCAGCTCATCCGCACCATGGACCCGCTGCTCAGGCGCGCACCTGCCGGGCGCGCGGTTTTCATCACGTCGGGCCTGAGCTGGCTGGCAAAGCCCTATTGCGGCGGCTATGCCGTTTCGAAAGCGGCGCTCAACATGCTTGCGCGCACCTATGCGAACGAGTGCGCGTCAAGCAACGTGCGCGTCAATCTGTTCAACCCCGGCCCGACGGCGACGCGCATGTACAAGAGCGGCTGGCCGGGCGTCGACCAGAGCACGCTGCCGGCGCCCGAAGACGTTGCAACGGCCGTCGTGCCGCTGTGCGTTGCGGATTGTCACGAGAACGGCAAGATCTATCAGTTCGCGGCGGGAAAATTCCTCGAATTTCACCCGCCGTCCTGATGGCGGCCTTTGTCGCACGACGCACCTGCCCGTCTAGAAGTGGTAGTTGAGGCCCGCGCGAACGATGTTGCCGCGGAACTCGAAATCCGTCGTCGTCACGAAAGCCGACGCCGGAACGGAAGTGCCCGTCACGTTCAAATGGCCGAGGTCGTAAAAGAGATACTCGACCTTGGCCGTCCAGTTCTGTGCGACGCGCGCTTCGATGCCGCCGCCGACCGTCCAGCCTGCTCGCGTTGACGAAGAATCGCCGGTCCACGCAATCAAGGGACCTCCACCGCTTAGGCTCAGCGAGTTGGACGCCTTTACGCCGCCGACCGCAAGCCCGCCCGTCGCATAAATGAGGAAGGTGTGATCGCCGGGAGTCCAACCGAGGCGGCCGCGCAAAGTGGCAAGCCAGTCGACGCGCTGATCCTGGCTGTAGACGAACTGGCTGCCCGGACGGAATATCGCCGGGAGGGATCCGCTGACGGAATCGGATCCCGTGAAATTGGTATATTGAATATCGGCTTCGATGCCGGCGACCCACGAGTTGGGCGTGATCTGATAATTGTAGCCAACCTGACCGCCGCCAATGAATCCGTTCAAATGATTGCTGGCGTCAATCGCCGGAACTGTCGTTGTGGGATCCAAGACGACGGTGTTCCCGACCGAGCCCCAGCCATAACCCGCATTGACGCCGGCGTACCAGCCGGTCCAGCTCGGCGGCACGGCAAGAGCCGGTGCCTTGTAGACGGGCGCCTTGACCGGCAAGTCAGTTGCCTGAGCCGAACCGATGCCGCCGATCGCAACAGCGGCGGTCAGCAAAAGCCACTTCAACGAAGTTTGCATGATGCCCCTCAGCCCGTCGGAAAATTGTATTTTCAAAAGCACTGCAACATTATACCGGCCGCAAAAGCAGCGTTATTGCAATTCTGCAACAGGCAACAGCTTTGTGGATTTTTCTTATCCCTCAAGGGCTTCGCTTGCGCCAGCCCGGCGGCGCAGCCAGCCCGGGAGGTGTTGGCCGTCTTGTCAGCGCCACCCTCTTTTGCGGCCTCTGAATGGATTTTCTTTCTCGCGCAGCATCAATCGAATCGGCGTACCCGGGAAATCGAAGGTCTCACGTAGTCCGTTTGCGAGATAACGCTTGTAAGCCTCCGGCACGGCATCGGCCCGCGTGCAGAACACGATGAATGTCGGCGGGCGGCTCTTTGTCTGCGTGATGTAGTTGAGCCTGAGCGTACGCCCCGCAACCGCTGGCGGCGGATGCGCGCTCACCGCTTCTTCAAACCAGCGGTTAAGCGCGCTGGTCTGCACGCGTTTGTTCCAGACCGCGTAGGCCTCGCTCACCGCCTGCATCAGGCGATCGAGCCCTTCGCCGGTGAGACCCGACACCGCAACCAGCGACACGCCTTTCACTTGCGTCAATTTCTCGGCTGCCTGCGCGCGCAGCTTGCCGATCGCTCCGGGCGCCTTCTCCTGCAAATCCCACTTGCCGACTGCGATCACCAGCGCGCGCCCTTCGCGCTCCACCAGATCGGCGATGCGCTGATCCTGCTCTTCGAACGCGCTTTGCGGATCGAGCAGCACGACGACGACTTCGGCGAAACGGATGGCGTTGAGCGCGTCGGCGACGGACAGCTTTTCCAGCTTTTCGTCGATGCGCGAGCGTCGGCGCAGGCCGGCGGTATCGTAAAGACGAAATTTCCTGCCCTGCCATGAAAGGTCGACCGCGATCGCGTCACGTGTGATGCCCGCTTCCGGTCCGGTGACGAGACGCTCCTCGCCGATCAGTCGATTGATCAGCGTCGACTTGCCGGCATTCGGGCGCCCGACAATGGCGACGCGGATCGGATGCTCCGGCGCGGGCATATTCGCCTCGATGCCTTCCGGTTGTGGCGTCAATTCCGGCGCCGCCGCGCGCAACGCATCGTAGAGATCAGCCATGCCCTCGTTGTGCTCGGCCGAAATCGACACCGGCTCGCCGAGCCCAAGCGCATAGGCTTCAAGCCGTCCTGCCTCGCCCGCCGAGCCTTCGCTCTTGTTGGCAACGACAACCACGGGCCTGCCGGATCGCCGGACCACGTCGGCAAATGCACGATCGGCCGGCGTCAGGCCCGTGCGCGCATCGATGAGAAAGAAGATCGTATCGGCATCGCGAATGGCGGTTTCGGTTTGCGCGCGCATGCGACCGGAAAGGCTTTCGTCAGCCGCTTCCTCCAGGCCCGCCGTGTCGACGACCGTGAACTCGAGGTCGCCCAGCCGGCCTTCTCCTTCTCTGCGGTCGCGGGTAACGCCGGGCGTATCGTCCACCAGCGCCAGCCGCCGGCCCACCAGCCGGTTGAACAACGTCGATTTGCCGACATTCGGCCGTCCGACAATGGCGATGGTGAATCTCATGGTGAGGTCGCGCCGCGCGAAGCCGCAATCGATCAACAAAGGTATTGAATGTGTTTGTCAGCGGGTCGCGCAGGTCAAGTCCGTGCGCATCACTGCGAAGGCGTTCCGGACGCAGGAGCGGAAGGCCACGGCGACGGCTGCTGCGCGGTCGTGGAAGGCCACGGTGCATTCGTCCCGGTCCCCTGCGGCTGCGGATTTTGCGCTGGCCACGGCGACTGCGTACCGCTCGCCTCGGTCTGCTGGGCCGGCGCTTGCGGGGCGGCCGGCTGCGCCGCCGGCTTGACGGTGACGCGCGCCGGAGCGCGTTTGGCCACGTGCGCCTTCGGCTTGCTCGCCGCTTTTTTCGGCTTTGGCTTTGCCTCTTGCTCCGGCTCGACCGCCGCGGCCTTTTTGGCCGCTTCGTCCTCGGCCGGCAGCGCCGTCGCGGTTTCCGGAGGCGGCTGATGCCCTTTCACCAGCTCCGGCGGCACGCCTTCCGTGACGCCCGGCACGCCACCCGGAAATATGTCCTTGCGCTCGCCCGGCAGCTTCTTCTTTTCATTGAGGTGGAAGACGTCGAGCTTGTCCATGTCGAAGTCTTCGCACGAGCCGAGCGCCAGTCCGAACGCCAGCAAAAGGGCGGCGCCGGCAATACGGTTCATCCGACGAGTCATGGGCATCAACCTTTGCCGGTCCCGGCGATCAGAGCGGAGAGAACCTCGGCGCGCGTGCGTGTGCCGGCTGGGGTTTCGGCGTCGTTGGTGATCATCTCGATGTAATGCTTGGCCGCGGCGATGTCGTGATTGCGCCATGCCGCCAGCGCCAGAAGTTCGCGCGCGGTATGGCGGAAGGCGCGGCCCGACTGCGTCAATGGCTCGAGACGCCGGCGCATTTCGTCAAGAGAAGCGGAGTCCACGAGCAGCATGCCGGCGCGAACCGCGGCGAGGTCCTGCATGGTTTGTCCGAGCGAGGCATCCGCCGCGAGCGCGTCGTAGGCCTTGACCGCCTGCTTCGGATCGGTGGCGGCAAGCTCGGCGGCTGCGCGCAGGCGAGCGAGCGCGCGGTAACCTGACGGCGCCTGGGCGGCGACTTTCGCGAACGCCGCTTCGGCTTCGGCGTGCTTGCCCTGATCGCTCAGCGTCGCGGCCGCTTCAAATGCAGCGCCCGCCTCGGCCGCTCGCTTGGCTTCCCACCATTGATAACCGCGCCAGCCGCCGACTCCGAGGACGATCAGCACCGCCACCGCGATGATGTGGATGCTGTACCGCTCCCACAGCCTTTGCAGCCGTTCGCGGCGTACTTCCTCGTCGACTTCGTGAAAAATGTCGGCCACGAATGGCTCCGCTACGATCCCACCCTGCAAAGGCGGGCGTAACCTAACCATGTGGCGGCGGCAAGGCAAAAATCGCCGCACACCCGTTAAAATTCAGACACTTAGGGCTTTTTCGCCTTCATCGGATAGACATGTTCCACGGCCGGGAAGGTTCGCGCCCGCACCTCCGCTGCATAGCCGGCAACCGCCTTGTCGATCGAAGGTCCGAGCTCCGTGTACCGTTTGACGAATTTCGGCACGCGCGGGGAAAGACCGAGCATATCTTCCAGCACAAGAATCTGGCCGTCGCAGGCAACGCTTGCGCCGATGCCGATGGTCGGAATCGCAACCGCGGCCGTCAGCTTGCGCGCCAGCGGCTCCGCCACGGCCTCGATGACAAGCGAGAAAGCGCCAGCCTGCGCGACCGCGAGCGCATCGTTTTCAATGCGTCCCCAATCCGCCTCTTCGCGTCCCTGCGCGCGGAAAGAGCCGAGCACGTTGATCGCCTGCGGGGTCAGGCCGACGTGCGCCATAACCGGCACGCCGCGCTCGCAGAGGAAACGGATCGTCTCCGCCATGCGCGCGCCGCCCTCGAGCTTGACCGCGCCGCAGCCGGTCTCCTTCAGCACACGCGCAGCGTTCATGAACGCCTGCTCCTTGGACGCCTCGTAGG
>DASSRW010000014.1:0-15646 GCA_035701545.1 Pseudolabrys sp. | reverse complement strand
TTCAAGTTCTGCGCCGCGCGGGTCGAGGCGGCCACGGCGCAACGCGAAGCGGCGGAGTAACGCTCCGAACCGTCATGTCCCGTGATGAAGGCGGGGCATAAATATCGTCAGCATTTATTGAGTCACGCTCTCGCGCGGGCGATGTAGCGCGCGCGAGCCAAATCTGTTTTTTTCTTCGCCGAATGCGAAAGTTCCCGCGGGAACTTCAAGTTAGAAATTTCGCCGAGCCGCTTGATCGCCTGAACAATCGTCCTAGCTGACCACGACGGGCCGAGTGAACTGACCACGTCTGTGGGAGATCCGACACGTAGCAATCGAGAGGAGCGCGTCGTGAAGCTGAATTCTGCGCAGATCGAACAGGCGGTCGACCAGTTCGAAGGTGAGGTGGCTGTAGTTCCAGAGGATAATCCAATCGTTCCGCAGCTTAAGCGGATATTTGGCGATCACACTTACTTTCTGGGTCAAAATGGACTGAACATTGTGGAAGCCACCGAGTCAGATCAAGGAGACGCCCGCTTGGGGGTTGTAATGAATATCGCCGACTGGGCCGGTGGGCGCACGTCGAGTCTCGCGCCGCACGCGCCTGAAACGACCGGTCTTGTCGTCGCGCTCTAGTCTGATGGCGCTGCTACTTAACGCAACCGCTAGGCATCCAGCTCACAAATCGCGATGGCCGGATTTGCAGTAAGGGAGATGCAAAATGCAATCGTCAGCTAGGCTACCCGCTCTTGTTTTTGCCGCGTCTTGGATTGCGCTCATACCTATGGCGAGCGCGCAGAATCAATCTGCACCTTCGACCACAGCGCCTGGCGCTTCCGATTCGTCAGCCAACATCCCCGATAGTAAGCTCGACGCAGCGGCCGCTGCGATAAGGAATGTGGCGACCGTCAAGCAGGATTATGAGCAGCGGATCGACAAAGCGCCTGATTCCGAAAAGTCACGTCTCGCGGACGAGGGCAATCAAGCTCTGAACAAAGCGGTCACGGATCATGGCCTGTCAGTCGCGGAATACCGTGCGATCCTGCAGGTCGCGCAGAACAATCCGACCGTACGCGACAAAATTCTTGAGCGGTTAAAGTAAATCGCCGCAGGACGCTGAAATTCGGTGTCTCGTTGGCGTTATATTCAGCGGATGCGCAGGAAGCGTGTTGTTCGCGCAGGTAGAGTGTAAGGGCGACGCCCACTGTCGTCCTCGCCATACGCGATGGCCAGAGTGAATCCGGTCATTTGCGTTTATCAGAGCCAACCCTCAGTGAATCGTCGGGCGTTCTTCACCAACCACCCTTAGCTCTATCCGCTCAATCATCTCTGCGCGCAGGTTTTCGGACGCGCGCAACGCATCCTGCGTTTGCATCCACGTGGTTCTGTTCGAGCCCAGCAGCACCGTGCCGCCAATGGCCGCGGCGAGCGCGGCAATCACCGGAGCCGGCATGAATTGGATTGCGCCAAGGAGCGTCAATACGATCCAGAGTGCGCCCGCTGCGACGGCGATCTTCGCTGCGAGTGAAATCTTGCGGCAGCGTTCGATCTGTTCGGCCAGTTCTTCGATGCGGGCTTCGACAAGAGCGATGTCGTCATTCAAATCGCCGCCCGTTGTCTCTGTCGTCACGCCTTCGCGACCGTTTGTTTTGCGCGCTCCAGGAAACCGTGCGATAGCGCGTGGTAGATGCCTTCTGGCGCAATCAGCCGCGAGGTCACGTAACCGATCAACGCTGCCGCCATCAGCGGCACGACCATGGCGTGGTTGTCCGTCATCTCCGTTACGATGACAAAGGCAGTAATCGGCGCCTGCACCACACCGGCGAAATATGCGACCATGCCGAGCAGAATGATCGCGCCGGCCGGCGCGAGCGGGAAGAGATGTGCAACGGTGGCGCCGACGCCGGCGCCAACAGCGAGCGACGGCGAAAAGATGCCACCCGGAATGCCGCTGATCGTCGACAGCGCAGTTGCGACGAGCTTCAGCAGGCCGAAGCCCAACGGCAGCGGCACGCCGCTCTCAAGGGCTGCCTTCACCTGCACGTAGCCGGTGCCGTAAACCATGCCGCCGGAAGCAAGCCCGCACAAGGCAACGCCAAGCCCGCATGTGACGGCGAGGGCGAGCCGATGCCGTTTGATGGCTCCGCCCAGTTTCCCGGGCAGTCCGCGCGCCATCATCACAACCAGGCGGCTGAACAGCCCGCCGAGCAGTCCGCCCGCAACGCCGCACAGCGGAATGGAAAGCCAATCGAGGCCGTTGCGCAACATGGCCGCGCTGGTGCCGAAATACGTGTAATTGCCGACGATGGCGAGCGAGGTCAGGCCGGCGGCGATCACGGTGGCGATCACAAGCCCGCTGGTGCGGGTTTCGAACGTCCGGCTCATCTCCTCAATGCCGAACACGATGCCGGCAAGCGGCGTATTGAAAGCGGCGGCGACGCCTGCGGCGGAGCCGGCGAGGATCAGTCCGGGCTGGCGGCGCGGCGACATACGGCCGATCGCAAACATGATCGAGGCGCCAACCTGGACGGTCGGGCCTTCGCGGCCGGCGGAAGCCCCGCACAGCAGGCCGAACAACGTGAGCAGGACTTTTCCGACTGCAATGCGGGCGGATACCAGCTTGCCGCGCGCAACAGGATCCTTGAGCTGGCGTGCGGCGATGGCCTGCGGAATGCCGCTGCCTTGCGAATTGGGAAAGAATTGATTGGTCAGAAAAACGGTGAGTGCGAAGCCGAGCGGCGTCACCACGAAAGCCGCGTAGTGCCACCTGTCTATCAGTGTGGCAAAAGCGAGCTGCGCTTCATTGGCGAGCAATGCAAGAACGACCGCGGCTGCCCCAACGGTAATGCCGCCGAACAGAAAGATCGCACGCTGCTGCCAGCGCGCCGACGTCACCCTGACGAAGCGCTTGTGACGGCCGGTGATGAATTCTGTCATGGAGTGCCGCGGTCAGGCCGGCTTGGGGGTCTTGAAATACGGCTCGACCGTGCCGGTCAGCTTGATCGTCAAAGGATTCCCGTGACGGTCTTTCGCATTGCCGGCAGCGACACGAATCCAGCCCTCACTGACGCAATACTCCTCGACGTTCGTCTTCTCGACGCCTTTGAAGCGAACGCCGACGTCGCGCGCCAGAACGTCCGCGTCATAATACGGGCTGCGCGGATCGGAAGAGAGACGGTCGGGCGGACGATCGGTCATGTCGATCATGTTTTCGCTTTAGAGCCGCCATCCGGTCAAGCGCCGCGGAACTCCCTCAACTGCCGCGGGTTTTCGATGTAGCGTCAACAACCCGGAGATCATCCGTATGGCACGCAGATATTCGCGCAGTGCATCCAAAGACGTGAAGCGCGCGATGCACAAGCGCAAACGCGGAACGCTCAAGCGCGGCAGGAAGGGAAGAGGCGGCAAGGTAAAAAGCCGTAAACAGGCGATCGCGATCGGTCTTTCCGAAGCCCGTAAAAAGGGCAAGAAGGTGCCCCGCAGGCGAAAAAAATCGCGCCGCTGAGCCCGCGGAACCGTCCACCGGCAAACTAGCGCTTTTTCTGCTCGATGAAATAGAATAAGGCATGGCAAGGGAGGGAGTTGCCATGCGCCTTTTGAGAACCGCCGTCATCATCGCGGCCGTTGCCGCCGTGCCGCTTGCGCAAGCTGCCGCGCAAAGCGATCCCGACAAGCACCTGAGCCCCGAGCAGCAGGCGGCGAAAAAGTACAAGCAGGTCAACCAGGCCTACGAGGAAACGATCAAGAACACGACGCCGCTGCACAAAGAGGCGCCGCTCAACGATCCATGGGCCAATATGCGCGCGCCGGCCTCCAACACGGCCAGGCGCTGACGTCCGCGTGGCGATAGCAGCGAAGCATCGACCGGCCGTCTTGGCGGTGCTCCTCGGGAATGGAGCGCCGCGCCCCGTCCAGGGCCGCTCGCTCCACCGGGCTCCGCGGATATGCTATGGGACCGGGAGCTTGTGAAACGAGGCTGAATGTCGCTCGTCCTCGATCATCCGACCACGTTGTCAACACCGCGCCACGACTGGACGCGCCAGGACGTGCGCGCGTTGTTCGATTTGCCGTTCCCGGAGCTGGTTTTTCGCGCCGCGCAGGTGCATCGCGAGAACTTCGACCCGGCCGAAGTGCAGATTTCCACGCTCCTGTCCATCAAGACCGGCGGCTGCCCGGAGGATTGCGCCTATTGCTCGCAATCCTCGCACTACGAGACGGGGGTCAGGGCCGAAAAGCTGATGGGCCTCGATGCGGTTCTTGCCGAGGCGCGCGCCGCCAAGGCGGGCGGCGCCTCGCGATTCTGCATGGGTGCCGCGTGGCGCTCGCCGAAGGACCGCGATCTCGACAAGGTCTGCGCGATGGTCGAAGGCGTGAAGGCGCTCGGCCTGGAGACCTGCGTCACGCTCGGGATGCTGACGGACCAGCAGGCGCGGCGTCTGAAACAGTCCGGCCTCGACTACTACAACCACAATCTCGATACCTCGCCGGAGTATTACGGCGAAATCATCACCACGCGCACCTATCAGGACCGCCTCGACACGCTTGCGCACGTGCGCGAGGCCGGCATCCATGTCTGCTGCGGCGGCATCGTCGGCATGGGCGAGAGCCTCGAGGACCGCGTCGGCATGATCGCGGCGCTTGCAAGCCTGCCGGTGCACCCGGAAAGCGTGCCGATCAACATGCTCATGACAATCGAAGGCACGCCGCTCGGCGGCAGCAACAGGCTCGAGCCGCTCGACTTCGTGCGCACGATTGCGGTCGCGCGCATCTGCATGCCGGCCTCGGTGGTGCGGCTGTCGGCCGGCCGCGAGGACATGAGCGAGGAAACGCAGGCGTTGTGTTTCCTCGCCGGCGCGAATTCGATCTTCTACGGGCCGAAGCTGCTCACGACTCCCAATCCGAACCGGGACCGCGACAGGACGCTGCTGGACAAGCTCGGCATGCGGCCGATGGAATAACGTCGAGCCGTAATGCGCGCCGCAAAACCGCTGTTGCGCTTACGAGAAACTCCTGACCGCCGCGAGACCGGCGAAGAGCCCGCCGATCGACAGCGCCATCGACAGCAGCACGTAAAGCGCCGCCGTGCCGACTTCGCCGCGTTCGTAGAGCACTGCGGTATCCAGCGAAAACGTCGAGAAGGTCGTATAGCCGCCGAGGATGCCGGTGGTGAGAAACAGGCGCAGATGTTGGGGCATGTCGCCCTTGAAAGCGAATGTTGCAGCAAGCAGCCCCATGACGAGTGAGCCGGTCGCGTTCTCGAACAAAGTCGCATACGGGAACGCGGTGCCGAGCCAGCGTGTGAACAACACGTTGAAGCCGTGGCGCAGCGCCGCGCCGAGCCCCCCGCCCGCAAAAACAATCAGATAGTTCATTCGTCGCCTCACATCTGTACGCGGGCAACAAAAAAGCCGCCCGCGGCGGCCTGGACGGAGTCCTACCGCTGGTTGACGCGGTAGGAGTCATCAGCCCATTCGGTTCGTGACCGCAGGGCGGTTATCGGAGGAACCCCATCTCCATCGGCCGCGAACCTAGCGCGGATTGCAAAGGCGGCCAAATGTTATAATGTAACAAAAGTCGCAAGCGGCAGTTTTTCATGGCGCATCAGCATCATCATCATCCCGGCCATACGCACCCGCCGGCCATTGTCTCGCCGTCCTTGCTGCGGCTTTCGGTCTGGTCGCGCCTGGCCGTCGCGGCCGCGCTCAGTGCGTTGCTGTGGCTTGCCGTGTTGTGGGCGTCCGGGTGAGCCCAGGTCCATGACCACGCAAATTCAGTTCAGCAACCTGACGCTCGGCTACGACCGCCATCCCGCCGTGCACCATTTGAACGGCGCCGTGGAGCAGGGGGCGCTGCTCGCCATCGTCGGTCCGAACGGTGCCGGCAAATCGACCTTGCTGAAGGGGATCGTCGGCGTCATCCAGCCGCTCGCCGGCAGCATCGTGCTGGAGCGGACGAACCGGCGGGACATCGCCTACCTGCCGCAGGTCAGCGACATCGACCGCCGCTTTCCGATCACGGTTTACGACATGATCGCGATGGGCCTGTGGCGGCAGGCCGGCGTCTTCGGCAGCGTCAACGGAAGCGCGCACAAGAAAATCCGCAACGCGATCGCCGCGGTGGGACTGACCGGCTTCGAGCAGCGCGCCATCGGCGGCCTCTCGGGCGGGCAGATGCAGCGGATGCTGTTTGCGCGGCTGTTGCTGCAGGACGCGCGCATCATCGTGCTCGACGAGCCGTTCAATGCGATCGACGACAAGACCGTCGAAGATCTGCTTGCACTCGTCGGCCGCTGGCACCGGGAGAAACGAACGGTGCTGGCCGCGCTACACGATATTGAACTGGTGAGAGCGAATTTTCCGCAAGCCCTGCTGCTGGCGCGCGAGCCGGTTGCGTGGGGGGACACCGCCGATGTCCTCAGGCCCGCCAACCTGCTGAGGGCGCGGCAGATGTGCGAGGCCTTCGACGAGGAAGCGCAGGAGTGCGTCGAGACGCGCGCCGCGTGACATGCCGGTTGAATTTTTCATCGATCCGTTGCGCGATGCAAACGTGCGCCACTCGCTGGTTGCCGTGCTGGCGCTCGCCTTGAGCGCCGGCCCGATCGGCGTATTTCTGATGCTGCGCCGCATGAGCCTGGTCGGCGATGCGATGTCGCATGCCATTCTTCCCGGCGTGGCGATCGGTTTTCTCGCCGCGGGCTTGAGCGTGTTTTCCATGACCATCGGCGGCTTGATCGCCGGGATCATCGTTGCGCTTTTGTCCGGCGTGATCAGCCGCGGGACCGAGTTGCAGGAGGATGCCTCGTTTGCGGTGTTCCTCCTGCTCTCGCTTGCTCTCGGGATTGTGCTTGTCACCGCGCAGGGCATCGACATCGAGCACCTGATGGAATTCCTCTTCGGCGAGACCGAGGCCAGGATGAGCGGCGAAAAGGTGCTGGTGATCGCCGTCAACACGACGATCAGCCTGATCGGTCTCGCCCTGATCTACAGGCCGCTTGTCCTTGAATGCGTCGACCCGCATTTCCTGCGGTCGGTCAGCCCGGCCGGCGGCGCCGCGCACCTGGTCTTCCTCGCGCTGCTGGTGCTCAACCTCGTCAGCGGATTCCACGCGCTCGGCACGCTGCTGGGGGTCGGCATCATGATTATTCCCGCGGCGATCAGCCGTTTCTGGGCCCGCGACATCAGCAAGCTGATCGCCGTCTCGGCCGCGAGCGCGCTGATCGCCGGAGTGGCCGGCGTGCTGATCTCGTTTCACGCCCGAATCCCGGCCGGGCCCGCGGTTAC
Source organism: Pseudolabrys sp. (assembly GCA_035701545.1). Taxonomy (GTDB): domain Bacteria; phylum Pseudomonadota; class Alphaproteobacteria; order Rhizobiales; family Xanthobacteraceae; genus Pseudolabrys. The sequence continues at coordinate 8,387 of DASSRW010000014.1, read as the reverse complement.
GCTGTCGGCCGGCGTTTTGTACCTTGCTTCGGTCGCCGTCGGGCCGGTGGGTGGCGTCGTTTGGCGCGCCTTTCCAGGCCGCCATCTGGAGGCCTGACCCGCGCTTCCGTTTTAGGGCTGCGGTGAATATATCTTGGCGTCAGTTCCCCCGGAGCGCCTATGACCACTCAGCCCGACAAAATACCCGTGACCGTGCTTACCGGCTATCTCGGCGCCGGCAAGACCACGCTTTTGAACCGCATATTGTCCGAGCCGCACGGCAAGAAGTTCGCCGTCATTGTCAATGAATTCGGCGAGATCGGCATCGACAACGAGCTCGTGGTCAATGCCGATGAAGAAGTGTTCGAGATGAACAACGGCTGCATCTGCTGCACCGTGCGCGGCGATCTGGTGCGCATCATCGACGGGCTCATGCGCCGCAAGGGGAAATTCGACGCCATTATCGTGGAGACCACCGGGCTTGCCGATCCTGCGCCGGTCGCGCAGACGTTTTTCGTCGACGAGCAGGTCGGGGCCAAGACCAGGCTCGATGCCGTGGTGACGGTCGCCGACGCCAAATGGCTGAAGGATCGCCTGAAGGATGCGCCGGAAGCGAAGAACCAGATCGCGTTTGCCGACGTCATCATCATCAACAAGACCGACCTGGTGACGCCGGATGAGCTGGCGGACGTGGAAGGCCGCATCCGCGCCATCAACCGGTACGCGCGGCTGCACCGCACCGAACGCGCCAGGGTCAAGATCGACGAGGTGCTCGGCCGCAACGCCTTCGATCTCGACCGCATTCTCGACATCGAGCCGCAATTTCTGGAGAGTGACAAGCATGAGCATCATCACCACGATCACGATCATCATCGCGATCACGGCAATGGCCACGATCACGATAGCCATGGCCACGGTCTCAAGCACTACCACGATGAAGACATGCAGTCGGTCGCGCTGCGCACCGACAAGGCGCTGAGCCCGGACAAGTTTTTTCCCTGGGTGCAGGACCTGGTGGCGAAGGAAGGCCCGAACATCCTGCGCTGCAAGGGCATTCTCTCGTTCAAGGACGACCCGCAGCGCTTCGTGTTCCAGGGCGTGCACATGATCCTCGACGGCGATCATCAGCGCGCGTGGAAGGAAGACGAGACGCGCGACAGCCGCATCGTCTTCATTGGCCGCAATTTGCCGGAAGATAAAATCCGCGAAGGTTTCGAAGCTTGCGTGGCTTAGTGCTCACGTGCCACGCATTCCGAGTCATGCCCGGGCTTGACCCGGGCATCCATCCCTTCGAAATACCTGCTTTACATTTTCGATGGATTGCCGGGTCAAGCCCGGCAATGACAAGAGTGTGACCGACACCCGCGCCACTTCCGCATCCATCATCGACCGGGTCCATCCTGTTGCCGCCGGAGCGCCCATTGTTGCCGTTCACTTCCTCGGCTCGATCCCCGTGTTCGTCCTTGGCGAGCAGGAACTGCTGTTCGCGGAAGAGGGAAACGAGCGGCGCATCGCGGCGCATGGCGGCGCCATTCTCGAAAGCGCGGCCGATGAAAGACGCATCATCACCGGCGGTGACGATGGCAACGTAGTTGCGACGGATAGAGCGGGCGCGCAGCAGACGGTTGCAACCGACGGCAAGAAACGCTGGATCGATCATGTCGCGCTCGGACCAGACGGTGCAATCGCCTGGTCCGCCGGCAAATCGGCCCTGGTCCGCACCGGCAAAGGAGAGCAACGGACATTCGACGCACCCTCGACGGTGGCAGGCCTCGCATTCGCCCCAAAGGGATTCCGCCTCGCGGTCGCGCATTACAACGGCGTAACCCTCTGGTTTCCGAATGCGACGGGTGCCGCGCCGGAAAAGCTCGAATGGAAGGGCTCGCATCTCGGCGTCGCGTTCAGTCTCGACGGCAAATTTCTAGTCACCACCATGCAGGAGCCCATGCTGCACGGCTGGCGCCTCGCCGACGGCAAGCACATGCGCATGTCCGGCTATTCGGCGCGCGTGCGCTCGCTGGGCTGGACGAACGACGGCGCGTTCCTTGCGACCTCCGGCTCGGAGCAGGTCATCCTGTGGCCGTATGAGGGCAAGGACGGCCCCATGGGCAAGCAGCCGCGGCTGCTCGCGCCCTCACCGTCGCGGGTGTCGGTGGTTGCCTGTCATCCGAAGCAGCCTGTGGTCGCTGCCGGTTTTGCCGACGGCATGGTGCTGCTGGTGCGCGTCGAAGACGGCGCCGAGATTCTGGTGCGCCGCCCCGGTGACGCGCCTGTCACCGCGCTCGGCTGGAGCGCTGACGGGATGATGCTCGCCATCGGATGCGAGGACGGGGCCGGCGGCGTTGCGCAGCTGTGAACTTCGTTGCCGCGGCGGCGCGCTGTCCGCCGTCGATCCTGTCTGATCATTCATGGAAAGAATTGTTCCCTCGGCACCAGTGACATGGTGTTGCGGCCTGGCGCGCGGAACATGGCCGGATGCCTTGTCGTTTTCAGAACAATGCAGCCAGAAGGGAACACCATGTCTAACAACGATCCGCGCCGCACAGGCGCCCGATATCTCATCGCGGGAGCGGTCGCAGCAACGCTGCTGGTCTTTGCTCCCGTTGTCAGTGGCACATGTTCGCAAGCCAAAGCGGAAGTCACGGTAACGGCGGAATTCCAGACAGCGCTCAGCCCATTCGGGCGATGGGAGCGCAGCTCGCGTTGGGGCGAGGTTTGGATCCCGGCGCACGTGGAGAAAGCCTGGCGGCCCTACACCGTCGGTCACTGGGTCTACACCGACGACTGGGGCTGGTACTGGGTGTCGGCCGATACGGAAGCCGACTGGGGCTGGATCGTCTATCACTACGGGCGCTGGGTGCTCGATGCCGATCTCGGCTGGGTGTGGGTTCCCGGCAACGAGTGGGGACCGGCGTGGGTGACATGGCGCCGCGGCTCCGAGCACGTCGGCTGGGCGCCGCTTCCGCCCGATCAGATCGTTACCGAATATCGCGACCAGCCGGATGTCTGGATGTTTGTGCGGACACGCGATCTGACCGCGCCGCGTGTGGTCAGCGTGATCCTGCCGCCGCGCGAAGAAGACGTCTACATCAGGAAGACGGTGGTCGTGAACCGGACCGTGCTTGTCGAGCACGGCCCGCATCTCGCCGTCAATCCGGGCATTGCTCCGACGATCATTGCAGCGCGAGTGGGACATCCGCTGCATGCGTATGACGTGCGGCCACGCGTGCTCGCCGGCACGGCAAGGATCAGGGGCGCTGTCGAAGTCAGCGCGAACGAGTTGCGCACGAAGACCCGTGAGCGGACAAACATCTCGGTGCGCAGAACGGACAACGTGATCCAGGCCGCCAAGAGCGTTCCCAAGCCCGAGCAGCTTTCGGCGGGCGAGAAAGGCCGGCTGGGCGATCATCCGCCGCAGGCTGCGCGCGCGCAGGCGCAGCAGCAGGAGCAGCGGGGCGGCCGCGAGCAAGCCGGTCAAAACGCCGGACAGAAAACGCAGGAGCGGGTCGGCAACAAGGGCCGGCAGGAGTCCACCGGCCAGCGAGCGGGGAGCAACCGCCGGCAGGAGTCGACCGGAAAAGGCAATCGGGAAAATAACCGGCAAAACGCGCGAGAGAATGCTCCGCAGAACGCCCGAGAGAAGGCCGGGCAGAAATCCGGGGAGCGGGCCAACAAGGCCAACAAGAAAGGCCGCGAAGAATCCAGAGGCAACCGAGCCGGCAAGAACGGCCAGCGAGAGTCCGCCGGAGAGAAGGCGGGCCAACGCATCAACGAACGTGCCGGAAGCAAGCGGCAGCAGGAGTCGGGCAATGGCAATAGGTCCGAGCCGCGCGCGCAAGAACGCACGACCGGCAGCGGAAGCCGTGCTCTCGGGCAGTCGCGGCCGCAGCGTAGTCGCGCGGGCGCCGAAGCGCCCGGCCGCGGCCAGCGCGGAAGCGCGGTCGAGCAACGACCGTCTTCCCGGCAAACGGAAGGCCGTGGTGCGCCCTCCGAAGGCCGGGCGGGTCCTGGACGCTTGGAGCAACGCGACAGCGGCCGCGCGCCCGGCGCCGCTCCGGGGCAAGCCGCGGGTCGCGCTCCGATCGAGTCGCATCGACCGGCCGTGCAACACGAGTCTCGGCCCGCCATGGGTCGCGGCGGTGCGGCAACCGAGGGCCGGGGCGGCCCTGCCGTCGAGCCGCGCGCACGCGGCCACGCGCCGGGCGGACGCGGAGCGGCCGGGCCGGCAATGGAGCGCCATCGCGGCGGTGCTGCCCCCGGCGGCGGCGCCGAGATGGGCGGCCGATAAAGTCGTGCCTTGAAAACATAAGGGCGGCGCTTGCGGGCGCCGCCCTTATTTGGATCTTCGGATGGCTTACGCCGCGGCTGCCACCGGCGACGTGTCGAGGACGTAAGACTTCAAGGGCGGGTACCCGTTGAAGCCGACCGAGGAGTAAGTCGACGTGTAGGCGCCCGTCGCCTCGATCAGCACCTTGTCGCCGATCGCGAGCGACACCGGCAGCGGATAGAGCGTCTTCTCATAGAGCACGTCGACCGAATCGCAGGTCGGCCCGGCGACGATGCAGGGTCCGGTCTCGTCACGGTCGCGGCGGGTGCGGATCGGATAGCGGATCGACTCTCCGATCGTCTCGGCAAGCCCGTGGAATTTGCCGATGTCGAGATAGACCCAGCGCGTGTCGTCCTCCGGACTGCGCTTGGCGATCAGCACAACCTCGGCCTCGATCATGCCGGCATTGCCGACGAGGCCGCGGCCGGGTTCGACGATCGTCTCGGGCAGGCGGTTGCCGAAATGACGGCGCAGCGAGCGGAAGATCGCCTTGCCGTAGGATTCCAGCTTCGGCGTCTTGCGCAGATATTTCGCCGGAAAGCCGCCGCCGAGATTGACCATGGCCAGGTTGATCCCGCGCTCGGCGCAGGCGCGGAAGATCGCCGCGGTGGATGCGAGCGCGCGGTCCCACGCCTCCACGTTGTGCTGCTGCGATCCGACGTGGAACGAGATGCCGTGCGCGATCAGCCCCGATTTTTGCGCGTGCTCGAGGATGTCGCTGGCGAATTCCGGCTCGCAGCCGAACTTGCGCGACAGCGGCCATTCCGCGCCGGTGCCATCGCAGCGGATGCGGCAGATCACGCGGCTGCCGGGGGCCGCGCGGGCGATCTTGTCGACCTCTGCCTCGCAGTCCACAGCGAACATCGAGACGCCGAGCTTGTAGGCGGCGGCGATCTCACGCTCTTTCTTGATGGTATTGCCGTACGAGATGCGGTCCGGCGTACAGCCGGCCGCCAGCACCGCCTCGGTCTCGCTGATGGAGGCGACGTCGAAGCACGAGCCGAGCCTGGCCAGCAGCGCGAGGATTTCCGGCTGCGGGTTCGCCTTCACGGCGTAGTACACGCGCGTGTCGGGCAGGCACTTGGCAAACGCGTTGTAGTTGTCGCGGACGACGTCGAGGTCGAGCACCAGGCAGGGCCCGTCGTCTTTGCGGTTCTTAAGGAACTCGCGAATGCGCTCCGTCATCTCTCATGGTTCCCCTCAATCGTCGGCGGCCACGCGCCGCCGTCCTCGCGCTATGGATGTGATTGATGGAACGGACGACGCCGTTTCCGACGATCACACCCGATTGCTGCTTTGGTTTGGTTCGGGGATGACCCCGCTCCGCGCCTCGGCAAGATGGACAAGCCTCTTCGGTGTCCCCGGCATTTGCGCCGGCAGTCCCAAAAAAGCCCGATCCGTCGTTGCTTTAAGCCGCGTCCCCCGTTGAGCGCGGGGTGCGCCGGTTTCGCCTCCGGCTGCCGATCGCATCGGCGTCCCGTGGGACACCTAGCAAGGAAGAGGTCTCTCTTCCGTAGGCGGCTGCTCGGCCTCTTGTCCGAACCCCACCGATCGACACACGGCCACAGGCACGTGCGAAATTGGGCAATTGCCGAAATAATCCATTCCGGCAGGAATGCAAGCGATTTAGTTCACGCCGCGCAAAATGATCCTTAACTTTTTGTGAGAGCGGCGCGTCTGCGTCGCCTGCGCCTACTCGGTGAACGGCTCGATGCGGTGCGCGTTGCGCACGAACTGCACCATGATGGCGACGCCGCAGAGCATCAGCAGGATATCGAGGATGCGGGCTCCGAGCGCTCCGAGACTGAACAGCGTGGCGATCGCCCAGCTTCCGGCGAAAGCGGCGCCGAACACTTCCGCGCCGATCAGGATCGTGGCGCTGATGACGGTGACGGCGTTCAGCCAAACGATGCGGCGGCTTTTGGGCAAGGCGTTCTCTCCGTGCGACGGCGGCAATCAAGCCCAATCCGGCTGGCGGATCAAGCCCGCCGGACGCGGCATGACAACCCGGCACTTCCTGACTAGATAAGCCGCATGGCTTCCACAGTTTCCCCTGCCAATTCCGCAAATCCCCTCTTGGCTACGTGGGCGGGCGATTTCGGCCTGCCGCCGTTCGAGGCGGTCAAGCCCGAGCACTTTCGCCCGGCTTTCGACCATGCTTTTGCGGCGCATCGGGCGGAAATCGCGGCAATTACAGCCGATTCTGCGCCGACTTTCGCCAATACCGTCGAGGCGCTGGAGCGTGGCGGGCAGCAGCTTGAGCGGCTCGGAAACCTGTTTTTCGTGCTGGCAGGCGCCGACACCGGCGACGCAATCGAGGAAATCGAGCGCGAGATCGCGCCGTTGCTCGCGCGGCACAACGATGCTCTCTACCTGAACAACGCATTATTCAGCCGTATTGACGCCCTGCACCGGCGGCGTGAGGCCCTCGGCCTTTCCGCGGAGCAATCGCGCGTGCTCGAGCGCTATCACATCCGCTTCATGCGCGCGGGCGCCGCGCTCGGCGATGAGGACAAGGAACGGCTGGCCGCCATCAACGAGCGGCTGGCGACCCTCGGCACGCAGTTCGGCCAGAACGTCCTCGCCGACGAGAAGGCTTACGCGCTCGTCCTGGAGGAAAACGATCTGGCCGGCCTGCCGGAATTCGCGCGGGCGGCCGCGCGCGAAGCGGCCGAGGAACGCGGGCACAAGGGCAAGCACGTCATCACGCTGGCGCGCTCGTCGGTCGAGACGTTTCTGCAATTTTCGGCGCGCCGCGACCTGCGCGAGAAGATATTCAGCGCCTGGATCATGCGCGGGCAGGGTGGCGGCAAGACCGACAACCGCGCGATCATCGCGGAAATGGTGCGGCTGCGCGCCGAACGGGCGAAGCTTCTCGGGTATGACACCTTTGCCGACTACCGGCTCGCCGATCAGATGGCGAAGACGCCTGCCGCCGCGCGCAAGCTGCTGGACGAGGTCTGGGAGCGCGCTCTCGCAAAGGCGAAGGCGGAGCGCGACGCCTTGCAGGACGTGATTGCGCAGGAGGGCGGCAACTTCGCGCTCGCGCCCTGGGACTGGCGCTACTACGCCGAGAAGCTGCGCAAGGCGAAGTACGATCTCGACGAAGCCGAGATCAAGCCGTACTTCCAGCTCGACCGCATGATCGAGGCGGCGTTCGAATCGGCGTACCGGCTGTTCGGGCTTTCGTTCAGGCCGGTGGACGTGCCGCTCTACCATCCGGACGCGCGGGCGTGGGAGGTAACCGACGCTGATGGCCTCCACGTCGGCTTGTTCATCGGCGATTACTTTGCGCGCGCGTCGAAGCACAGCGGCGCCTGGATGACCTCGCTGCGCGACCAGCAGAGGCTGACGGGAACGGTAACGCCGATCATTCTCAACATCTGCAACTTCTCGAAGCCGGCCGCCGGTGAGCCGGCGCTGCTCTCGTTCGAGGACGCGCGCACGCTGTTTCATGAATTCGGCCACGCGCTGCACGGGCTTTTGTCAAATGTGACCTATCCCTTGCTGGCCGGGACGGCCGTGCCGAGCGACTTTGTCGAATTGCCCTCACAGCTTTACGAGCACTGGCTGGAGGTGCCGGAGATCCTGAAAGAATACGCGCGCCATGCGCGCACGAACGCGCCGATACCGCAGGCGTTGCTCGATCGCGTGCTGGCCACACGCACGTTCAACCAGGGCTTCATGACGGTCGAGTACACCGCCTGCGCGCTGGTCGACCTCGATCTGCACGGATTGAAGGAGCCGGGCGCTCTCGATGTCGTCGGCATCGAGCGCAGGAGCCTCGACCGCATCGGCATGCCGGCGGAGATCGTCATGCGTCACCGCCTGCCGCATTTCCAGCATCTGTTTTCCGGCGGCGGCTACGCCGCGGGCTATTACTCCTACATGTGGTCGGAGGTGCTGGACGCCGATGCCTTCGAGACCTTCGAGGAGACCGGCGATGCTTTCGACCCGGCGACCGCGAAGCGCCTGCGCGAGTTTGTGTATAGTGCGGGCAACCTGCGCGATCCGGCGGAGGCGTACAAAGCCTTTCGCGGACGGTTGCCGACACCGGACGCGCTGTTGAGGAAACGGGGGC
>DASSRW010000013.1:0-2351 GCA_035701545.1 Pseudolabrys sp. | reverse complement strand
GCCCGCTCCATATCGGCGACGATCCTGCGCGCGGCGTCGACCGGGTCGCCGGCTTCGAGAATCGGCCTGCCGACGACGATGTAATCCACCCCGGCGCACACCGCTTCCGAGGGGGTCATGACCCGCTGCTGATCGTTGGCTTTGCCGTCGGCCGGGCGGATTCCCGGCGTGACAATCACAAACCTGCGGCCGCAGGCGGCGCGAATGTCGGCGACTTCGTGCGGTGACGCAACCACCCCATCCATCGCCGCGCGCTTGGTTAGAAGCGCGAGGCGCACGACCTGATCGGCGACTTCATGCTCGACGCCGACGCGCTGCAAATCATCTTGGTTCAGGCTCGTCAGCACCGTAACCGCCAGCATGATCGGTCGGCGCAATTTTTCCTGGCGGCAAACGCGCTCGACTTCCTTTACCGTCGTGCGCATCATTTCCAGACTGCCGGACGCATGAACGTTGAACATCTTGACGCCCAGACGCGTGGCTTCGATGGACGCCTTGGCGACGGTGTTGGGAATATCGTGAAATTTTAGATCGAGAAAAATTTCTCCGCCAAGATTCTGAATGAGCTGCACCGCCTGCGGGCCGGCATGGGTGAAGAGCTGTTTGCCGATCTTGAACATGCCGACTTCGCCGGCAAGGAGTTGCACCAACTGTTTGGCTTGCTCGAGGGAGTCGACATCGAGGGCGACGATCAGCCGGTCGCGCATGGAACCTCGTTTACGCACCAGCTCGAGCTTTGACGCCATCTTCTATGCCTGAAGCGCTGCGCCGAGGATCTGCTGAATTGTGTCCGCCGCCTCGGCGATCGAAATTTCATCGACTCGACCGTCGGCGCGCCGGCGCAGCTCAAAGCTATTTTTTTCCAAGCCCTTGGGGCCGATCGTGACCCGCAAGGGAATGCCCACGAGATCGCCGTCCTTGAATTTCACCCCGGGGCGTTCGTCCCGATCGTCGAGCAACACTTCGACGCCGCGCGCCTCCAGCTCGCGATAGAGTCGATCGGTCGCTTCCCGAGTCTTTTCGTCTTGGTAATTGATCGGCAGGAGCAGAACCGGAAACGGCGCGATGGAAAACGGCCAGATGATCCCGTTGGCGTCGTGGTTTTGCTCCACCGCCGCGGCAACCATGCGGCTGATGCCGATGCCGTAACAACCCATTTCGATCGGCCGTTCGCGTCCCTCGGCGTCAAGATAGGTCGCGCCCATGGCTTCGCTGTATTTAGTGCCAAGATAAAACACCTGGCCCACTTCGATGCCGCGATGCGCTTCGAGCACGCCGCGCTCGCACCGCGGGCAGGCATCTCCAGCGGCAGCCAGGCGCAGATCGGCAAAGGCCGCGGGAGTGAAATCGCGTTCTTGATCGACTTGGATGAAGTGAGCGTCGGTCTCGTTGGCGCCGGTCACGGCGCCGCGCATGCCGTGAATGCCGAGATCGGCGACGATCCGAAGTTTCAAACCGATCGGCCCCAAAAATCCCGGAATCACACCGGTGGCCGACGCCACCGCCGCTTCGTCGGCGAGAGTAAGATCGGTGCATTTCAAAACGGCCCTGAGCTTGAGCTCGTTGATCTCTTGGTCGCCGCGCACCAGCGCCGCGACCAACTCATCGCCCTCGGTCTTGTAAACGAGGGTCTTGATGAAGTTGTCGGCGGGAAGTTTGAGAAACTCGGCGACCTCGGCGACGCTCTTCTTTCCGGGCGTTGAAACTTTGGTAAGCTCCGGCGACTCTTCGGTAATATCCCGGCCGGCGGGCCGGCGCGCCTTCACCTCGGCCTTCTCGACGTTGGCGGCGTAGTCGCAACTGTTGCAGCTGACGATGGCGTCTTCACCGGAATCGGCCAGGACTTGGAACTCGTGCGACTGGCTGCCGCCGATGGCGCCGGTGTCGGCCTCCACCGGTCGAAAGCGCAAGCCGGAGCGAGAGAAGATTCGCTTGTAGGTCTCGTACATGTTGTCGTATTCGCGGCGGCAATCGGCCACGTCGGCGTGAAAACTGTAAGCATCTTTCATGATGAACTCGCGGCCGCGCATCAGGCCGAAGCGCGGCCGCACCTCGTCGCGAAACTTGGTCTGGATCTGGTAAAGATTCAACGGCAGTTCCCGGTAGGAGCGCACCGAACGGCGCACGAGATCGGTGACGATCTCCTCGTGCGTCGGCCCGAGACAAAAGTCGCGCTCATGACGGTCCTTGAAACGCAGCAGCTCCGTGCCGTAGTGCTCCCAGCGGCCGGTCTCCTGCCACAGCTCGGCCGGGCAGATGGTGGGCATCAGGATCTCCTGCGCCCCGGCGCGATCCATCTCCTCGCGCACGATGGCCTCGACCTTCCGCAACACGCGAAGCCCGAGCGGGCT
>DASSRW010000012.1:0-21251 GCA_035701545.1 Pseudolabrys sp. | reverse complement strand
GGGGAGAGGGTTGGGGTGAGGGGGCAAATGACTCTCGTATGCTTGCCCCCCTCACCCGGCGCGCTACCGCGCGCCGGCCTCTCCCCCAAGGGGAGAGGTAAAGAGAGATTGCTGCCCGGCCGAACTACACCGACACCGGCTCGGTGCCGAGCTCGCGATAGAGCCCGTGCCGCGCGCCATCGGCGAACGCTTCGTTCTGCGCCAGTTCGATCGACACCGAGCGCACGCGCTGCGCGTCAGGCTCGGTCGCCGGCACCGGCTTGCCTTGTGAGGCGGCTTCCGCCGCGCGCAGCATCATGCGGCGCGTCATGACAATGCCCTTGTCGGTCGCGCACAGATGCTCTTTCGTGCGGTCCTGGATCGGGCCCATGCTTTCCTGAATGGAAGCATCCTGCATGGCGATGCCGTCGACGCCGGTCGCGCTATGGCCGTGCCGCTGCGCCTCGCGGTCCATCAAATAGTTGTTCGCCTTGTTGGCGAGCGGGATGAAGGTGCCCGGCACGTATTTGACGTGGATGCCCTCCCCTTCGCGCATGGCGGTGACTTCTGAATCCTTCAACGCGCGGCTGGGGTGATAGTTGATGCTCCATGCCCAGCAATTTTCATCGTCGATCGGCACCCAGGCGTGCGCACCGAGCGGATGCCCGGCGCGCGGCGGGATGATCGTGTACCAGGGCATGATCCAGGGTGTGATGCGCCAGTAGTATCTGTCGGCGTCGGCATTGCGGCGCGCGCCGATCAGCAAGCCGCCGGGGAATTCCTCGATCTCGAACAGCGGCATGCGGTCCTGCTCGTTGTACTTGTTGCCTTTCGAACCCTTGAACAGCGGGTCCTTGTTGAGCTCCGAGCCGTGCAACCACGACACGTGACTTGAATCGATGCCGCCTTCCATCGCCTGCAGCCAGTTGCATTCCTGCAAGCGCTTCGACACGAAGCGCTGCTCCGGCTTGACATCGGTCCATTCCAGCGCGGGCGGCGGCGGCTGCAATTCCGGCGGACCCATATAGGCCCAGACGATGCCGGCCTTTTCGATGCACGGATAGGACTTCAGCCTGATGTTCTTGCGGAAGCCGCTCTCCTCCGGCTCGGACGGCAGGTCGGTGCACTGGCCAGTCACGTCATATTTCCAGCCGTGATAGTGACAGCGGATGCCGCAATCCTTGTTCTCGCCGAACCAGAGCGAGACGCCGCGGTGCGCACAGAATTCGTCGATCAACCCGATGCGGCCTTCGCTGTCGCGGAACGCGATCAGCTTCTCACCCATCAGTGTGACCTTGACCGGCGGACAATCGGGCTCGGCAATCTCCTCCGCCAGCAGGAACGGCGCCCAGTAGCGCCTGAGCAATTTGCCCATCAGGGTGCCGGGGCCGATACGGCTTAGCTGATCGTTCTGTTCACGCGACATCATGGCGGGCAGTTTCCTTGCTTTGCGGGGCCTTGCGGGTGCGCCATTATAGGCAGCCGTTAAACCCGGAAAAGACAACAGCAATGCCTCTGCCGCGCATCGCCATTGCAACGGGAGACCCGGCGGGGATCGGGCCGGAGATCGCGCTGAAGGCGGCGCTCGATCCTCGCGTGGCGGCGCTGTGCCGGCCGCTGCTGGTGGGCGATCCGGCGGTGGTGGAGATGCACGCAAAAGCGGCCGGGCTTTCGCCGCACGTGAATGTCATTGCGAAGGTGGCGGACGCCGACTGGTCGAACGGGGCGGTCAACCTGCTCGACGCGCGCGACGGAACGAACACGCCTGTAAAGATCGGCACGGTCGACGCCGCCTGTGGGCGCGCTTCGCTGGCCGCCGCGCGGCGCGCGATCAAGGCGGCGCTCGCCAGAGACGTCGATGCGGTGGTCGCCGCGCCGCAAACCGAACGATCGATCGCCGCGGCCGGAATCCGTTTCGACGGCTATCCCTCATTCGTCGCGCGCGAGACCGGTACGCCGGTCAACGACGTCTATCTGATGATCTGTTTCGACGATAAACGAATCGTGCATGCAACGCTGCATGTGAGTGTGCGTGAAGCGATCGCCCTCATCACGCGCGAAAGTGTCGAGCGCGTGATCCGCGTGACCGACGCGTCGCTGAAGAAACTCGGAATCGCGAAACCGAAGATTTTCGTCAGCGGCCTCAATCCACACGCCGGCGAGGAAGGCCTGTTCGGCCGCGAGGAGATCGAGATCATCATTCCCGCGATTGAGAGCGCCGCGAAAGGCGGCATTGATGCGTCGGGTCCGTTCGGCGCCGACACAATGTTCCGCAAAAAAGGCTGCGACGCCTACATCGCCATGCTGCACGACCAGGGCCACATCGCCGCCAAGCTGCAGGCGTTCAACCGCACTGCCGGGCTGTCGATCGGCTCGCCGATCCTGTTCTCATCGGTCGCGCACGGCAGCGCGCACGACATTGCCGGCAAGGGTGTCGCCGATCACGGCAATATGGTCGAAGCGATCACGCGCCTGGCGACGGTGAAGGCACATCAGGGCTCTTTTCCCTCCCCCTGAAAGGGGGAGGGTCAGGGAGGGGGTCTTGCCTTCATACACAAGAAGACCCCCACCCGCCCGCCAACGGCGGGCGACCACCCCCATGCAGGGGAGGTAAGATCGGGCGGCAAGTTCTACCGCCTTGGCGGCGGCGGCAGCGTGCTGCTGGTGATCGAACCGGTCGCGCTTGACCGCATCGGAATCGCCGCCGGTTGCACAGAGCCGGATGAAGCCGCCGCGGCACTCGCCACCTCCGGCGGCTTCTCCCCCGGCAAAACAACGACGCGGGTGCCGACCTGCACGCGATCGTAGAGATCTTCGATATCCGAGTTCAGCAACCGGATGCAGCCCGACGAAACAAACGTCCCGATCGTCGACGGCTGGTTGGTGCCGTGAATGCGGTAAAGCGTGTGGCCGAGATAGAGCGCGCGCGCGCCGAGCGGATTGGTGGGACCGCCCGCCATGACGCGCGGCAGATAGGGCTGACGCTCGATCATTTCCGCCGGCGGATACCAGTCGGGCCACTCCGCCATGCGCGAGATGCGTTCGGTGCCGCTCCAGGTGAAACCTTCGCGGCCGACGCCGATGCCGTACCGGATCGCCTTGCCGCCGCCCAGCACGAGATAAAGGAAGGTGTGCGGCGTATCGATGACGATCGTGCCCGCAGGCTGCCGCGTGGTGTAGTTCACCAGCTGCCGCCTGAGCTCCGGCGGCAATTCCCTGGGCGTGCCCTGCTCGGGCTGGTCCTCCGGCGGCAGCTGCGCAGCATCGGCAGGCGCTGCCGCGGGCGCAACGCCAACCGCCCCCGGCGGCCGCACCACATCGGGGTCATCTGCCGGCGCCGAGGCCGGGCCGAGCTGGTGACCATAGGCATCGGGCATCGGCTGTCCGTTGCGCGTCGCAAAGGCGGGCGGCGGGGGCGCCTGCTCGTTGTCCACAAAATAACCGGAGGGCGGCGGACCGTAGTCGGAGGCTGGCGGCGGCGGAGAGCCGCGATAAACCTTCTGGGGCGGGCCGTAATACTGGGCGGCAGCTTCACCGGCAGCCGCGGCGACAAACAGCAGCAACGCCGCCACGGCGGCACCGGCCCGGAGCATCATTACCCACCCGATTTGGTCAGAATCATCCTTGCGGCCGCCTAATTGCCCCCGGATAGCGGCACATTCAAGACCATATTACGGCTGGCGGGGCGAGGCAGGGCCATCAGGGCGAATGGGCGGCGGAATGCCGGGGGGTGTGGGCCGGGCGCAACAGCAGCAGCACCAGCGGGACCATCACGGCCACGAACACGGCGGCCAGCCAGAACACGTCGATGTAGGCCAGCAGAGCCGACTGCTGGCCGACCACTTGCCCGATCCACGCAATCGCAAGCTGCTTTGCATTCGCGGCGGAAGCACCCTGCGCCTCGAAATGCTGCACCGCCTGGCGGCTGATGTCCTGATAGGCCGGAGAGGCGGCAAAGATGTGCTCCGTCAGCCGTGCCTGGTGAAACTGCGCGCGCTGCGCAAGCTCGGTATTGGCGAGCGAGATACCGATGCTGCCGCCGATATTGCGCGCGACGTTGATGAGCGCTGACGCCTGACTTGTTTTTTCCGGCGGCAGGCCCGCATAGGCCGCCGTGTTGATCGGGATGAACAGAAGCGGCAGCGCGACCATCTGGAACACGCGCGCCCACGTGAAAAACCCGAAGCTGGCATCGGGCGAGAGCGACGTCATGTGCCACATCGCAAGCGCGATCACCGCCATGCCGAACGCGATGAGATATTTCGCCCGAATGCGGCCCGATATGGCGCCCGCAAGCGGCGTCACCATGAGCATTGCGACACCACCGGGCATCAACGCCAATCCGGACAAATAGGCGGTGTAGGAAAAATTGGTTTGCAAGAGCTGCGGCAGGAGCTGCGTTGACGCGAAAAGAATGGCGCCGACCGCCATCATGATGACAAACGCTGTCCCGAACTGCCGCCGGAACAACAGCCGCACGTCGACGATCGGGTCCTCGCGCGAGAATTCCCAGGGCAGAAACAGCAGGAATGCGACAATTGAAGCGGCAGAAAAGAAGAGGATGAAGTTCGAATTGAACCAGTCCTCGCGCTGACCTTTGTCGAGCACGATTTCGAGACAGCCGAGAAAGAGCGCGACCAGCACGAAGCCGATCCAGTCCACATTAAGGCCGCGCGCGAGTCGCTCGCGCCGCTCGCGCTCGAGCGCCTCCGGCTCGACGAGCAGCCAGTGCACAAGCCCGAGCGAAAGCAGCCCGAAAGGCAGATTGATGAAGAAAATCCAGTGCCAGGATGCATTGTCCGTTATCCATCCGCCCAATGTCGGGCCGACCGTCGGCGCGATGATGACCGCGACGCCGTAAAGTGCGAACGCCTGCCCTCGTTTCTCAGGCGGAAAGCTGTCGGCGAGGATCGCCTGCTCGCTCGGCGCCATGCCGCCGCCGCCCAGGCCTTGCAGGATGCGGAACAGGATGAGCGCCTGCAGATTCCACGCAATGCCGCACAGGAACGAAGCGGCCGTGAAAGTCGCAACGCACAGCATGTAATAGCGCTTGCGGCCGATCACGCCGGAAAGCCAGCCGCTCACCGGAATGACCACCGCATTGGCGATGAGATAGGTCGTGATGATCCACGTCGCCTCGTCGGGCCCCGCGGCGAGCTCGCCGGCAATCTGCCGCAGCGCGACGTTCGCGATCGAGGTGTCGAGCACCAGCATGAAGGTCGCAATCGACACGACAATCGCAATCAGCCACGGATTGCGGTCGCCCGCGGCCGAGCGGCTGCGATCGAAGTGCGGACCGCCGGCGTCGCTCATTGCACCTTGACCGACGGCACGACCGACATGCCCGGGCCGAGATAGACGTCCGGCGGCTTGTCGAACACGATCTTCACGGGCACGCGCTGCACGACTTTCACATAGTTGCCGGTGGCGTTTTCCGGCGGCAGCAGGCTGAAGGCCGAGCCGCTGCCCGCTTGAATGCTGTCGACGTGACCATGAAATACGCGTCCGCCGTACGCATCGACCGCGATGTCGACCGGCTGGCCGACGCGGATGTCGCTTAGCTGCGTCTCCTTGAAATTGGCGGTCACCCACACGGTGCGCGGCACAAGCGTCATCAGCGCCTGGCCGGACTGGACATAGCTGCCTTTGGCGGCCCGCAAATTGGCGACACGGCTTTCCACCGGCGCAGCAATCACTGTGCGGCTCAGGTTGGTCGTCGCCTGCGTCAGCGCGGCGCGCGCCTGGTCGACTTGCGCGACGGCGCTCTGGCGCTGCGCGCGCAAGACCGCAAGCTGCTTTTGCGCCGCCGTCGCATTGGCTTGAGCGCCGGCGAAAGCGGCCTGTTTCTGCTTCAGGTCAGACGCAGCTTGCTGCGCGCGCTGGATCGTTCCCGCGCCTGTGCGCGAAAGGGCCTGATAGCGCGCTTGCTCTTCCTGCGAGAATTTCAGCGCCGCTTGCGCTTCGACAACCTGCTTCTGCGCCTGATCGACCTTGGCGGCCTGCGCATCGATCTGCGCGTCAAGATTGGCGACGCTCGCCTGCGCCTGCTCCACCTGCGCCTTGGCCTGCGCCACGGCGGCCTGATAGTCGCGCGGATCGATGCGCACAAGCGGCGAGCCGGCGGAGACGAGCTGATTGTCGGTGACCGGAACGTCGACGATCATCCCGGCGACCTGCGCGCTGATCTGGACGGTCCGCGCGTCGATGAAGGCATCGTCGGTCGATTCGAACTGGCGCGCGTTCAGCCACCAGATCACGGCAGCGGCCACAATCCCGGCGATGACGATGACAACCAAGGCAGCAATCCAGGGATGGCGCCGCACGGCCTCAAGCCCGCGCGCCTTTTGCTGCTCGGGCGCCCGCGCGTCGCGGTCGCCGTCGCGTTGATCTGGTCTTCGCTGATCGGGTTCGCGCTTTTCTGCGGACGGATCGGCAATCGGTCTTAGATGCCTGTTTTTCTCCGCCTCCGCTTGCCGACGCTTCTGATCCTGCTCGGTTAGTGCCATGCGACGATCGTCCCGCGGAGGTCCGAAAGCCCGCGGAATCAATGACCACGACTGGCGAAGGTTCCCGCCTTCGCGCCGGCGAAGCTATTGCAGGCTCATGATTTTCCGTGCTCGGCAAGGACCTTGCGCGCCGTGCGGAAGCAATCCACCGCGACGGGAAAGCCGCAATAGATCGCAATCTGCGTCAGGATTGCGCGCAGCTCGTCCTGGGTGAGCCCGTTGCGCAGCGCGCCGCGAAAATGCGTTTCAAATTCATGCATCTTGCCGAGGCAGGCGATCATGCCGAGATTGAGGATGCTGCGGTCGCGCGGCTTCAACGCCTCGTCGCCCCACACCTCGCCCCAGGCAAATTCCGTCAGCAGACGCTGGAATTCGCGATTGAAGTCGTCGACGTTGTTCAGGTTGCGATCGACATAGTCATCGCCGAGCACCTTGCGGCGCATGGCCATGCCGCGGTCGTAACGGGCCTTATCCATGACCTTCCAATCCTCTCGTTTTGATCGACTGCCAACTGCGCTATCTTGTCAGAGAGCGGGCCGGAACGGCTATGGCGCTCTTGCGGGGTAACTAGCTTCGACAATTCAAGGGATTAGAACCAGGCTGAGCGTCCTTGATCCGGGATTCGCCGGTACGCCGGAACCGCAGGATTAAGGGCCTTCGCCCGTTTTATCGGATAGGCCAACCTCACCTTGCGAAGGCTTTTCCGATGGCGACCGTCATCGCATGGAAGACAGCGACGAAGCGCTTATGGCCCGTGTGGCACGGGGGGACCAGGCGGCATTCCGCGAACTCTCGCACCGGCACGTCCCGGCGATGCTCGCGCTCGCCCGCCACATCGTCGGAAACGCCGCGGACGCCGAGGATGTGGCACAGGAAGCCATGCTGCGCGTCTGGACCAATGCGCCGCGCTGGCGGCCGCTGGCGTCTGTCCGCACGTGGCTTACGCGTGTCGTGGTCAATCTTTGCCTCGACCGGAAGCGCCGTGCGCGATGGGTTGAGCTTGAGGTGGCCGGCGAAATCGTCGACCCTGCACCCGGCGCGGAACGAGAGATCGCCGCGAGCGAACGCGACCGGCAGATTGCGGCAGCAATTGCAAAGTTGCCGGCACGGCAGCGCGCGGCAATCGCTCTCACGTATGATGAGGGCATGAGCAATGCGCAGGTTGCGGAAGTGCTCGAAACGTCAGTCTCCGCCGTCGAAACGCTGCTGGTGCGGGCGCGGCAAAGCCTGCGCGGGCAGCTCCGTCACCTGATGAGTGAGGATTGAGAGATGAAAGAGGACCGGCGCATCGATGAGCTTCTGGCGCGCCATTTCGATGCCGCAAGCAAGCCCGACGAGGCCGCCGTCGCGCGCGTGCTGACGGCACTGGCGCGGCCTTTGCCGCGGCAGAAAAGCGGCCTGTTCGGCAGCCTGCCCGAGCTGCTGCTCGACTGGCAATTCGCGCCGGCATGGCCGCGCGTCGCCGCGCTCGCCTGCTGCGCGGCGCTCGGGCTTCTGATCGGATTTTCAGGGCTCGACCGCAGCATCGACGGCCTGAGCGCCGAGGCGGCACAGGCGCCCAGCTTTGCCAGCGCGGTATTCGAGCCTGAGCCCTTGACCGGGATACGGCCATGACGATCACGCACGCGACATCATCGCTCCATACGTCTTCGCCGCGCTGGCTGCTGCTCGCCTCGCTCGCCGTCAATCTGTTCTTCATCGGCGTCGCGGTCGCCCTGCTGGTGCGCGCGCCCGCCAAGCCAACTTACGACCGCAACGTTTTCGTGCGCATCGACCGGCTGGCAGCGACCCTTCCTCCGTCGGACGGCGCCAAGATGCGCGCCGAAATCGCCGCCCATCACGATTCGGTCGCGGCGGCGCAGACCAACTATCGCGCCGCGCAGGACGCCATTCGCGCAACGCTCCGGCAGGAACCCTTCGACGAGAACGCCATGCGCGCGGCGATGGTCCGGACCCGCGCCGCCCGGCAGAATTTCGATCAAGCCATCCAGTCCGTGGTGGCGCTCGCGGCGGCGGAAATGTCCCCAGCCGGCCGCAGGGCGCTCGCAGACTGGCCGCCCGACCGCAAGAAATAACGGCTAAAATATGCGGCGATCAGAGTTGGGCTCTGATTCGCCGCAATTGAAAGTCGCTACATGGGTTCGGGGTCATGGATTCTGAATAGGGGGACGAATCGGCGCGCGCGCCGGATTTTGACGGTTGTGTATGGTGTTGTGCTGATGCAGCCCCTTGGCGGATGCCTCCTGACGGACAGGTCGAATCCCGCGCTCGACATTCCGCTGTTTTATCGCGACGGCCCGCGCAAGCCTGCGGCCGCGCAAGCCAAACTGCCGCCGCTCGACTGGTGGCGCAGTTTCCATTCGCGCGAATTGACCAAGCTGATCGATGAAGCGCGCGAGGCCAATCTCGACATCGCTGCCGCCATTGCGCGCATCGTGCAGGCGGACGCGCAGGCGCGCATCGCGGGCGCGCCGTTGCTGCCGGCCGTCGATCTCGATGCGAACGCCTCGCGCGTGCGTACATCGCAATCAACCGCAAGCGGCGGCACTACGGGATCGCTTGGCGGCTCGGAACGTAATCTGTTCTCCGCTTCGCTTACCGCAAGCTACGAGATCGACTTCTGGGGCAAGAACCGGTCGGCCTTGCGCGCCGCTGAAGAAAACGCCGTCGCCAGCCGCTATGACCGGGAAGTCGTCGGGCTGACCACGGTCGTGAGCGTCGCCAACGCTTATTTCCAGGTGCTGGCCGCTCAAGACCGTCTCAACGTCGCCCGCGACAATGTCAAAAGCGCCACGCGTATTCTGAATGTCATCAAGCAGCGGCTTGCCGCCGGCACGGCATCGGAACTCGAAGTCGCACAGCAGGAAAGCCTGGTGAATACGGAGCGGGCGAGTATCCCGCCGCTCGAGCAGATCTTGCAGCAGAACAAGGCGGCGCTGGCGCTGCTGATTGCCCGGCCTTACGAGCGGGTGAGCATCCGCGGCGGCAGCCTGACCAGCGTCACCGTTCCACGCGTGACGCCCGGGCTGCCGTCGGAATTGATCGCTCAGCGGCCGGATATCCGCGAGGCGGAAGCGCGGCTCGCCGCCGCCGACGCCAACGTCGAGAACGCGCGCGCGCAGATGTTGCCCAGTATCGCCTTGACGGCGCAAGGCGGTTTCCAGAGCGCCGTGCTCAAGGCGCTGCTGCGGCCTGAGTCCGCGTTCTACGATCTTACCGCCGGGCTGACGCAGCCGATCTTCGACGGTTTCCGCTTGCAGGGAAATCTCGACCTGCAAAAAGGCTTGCAGGACGAATTGCTGCAAGATTACCGCAAGGCGGTGATTTCCGGATTCACCGACGTTGACAAGGCGCTGATCGCGGTGCGGCAGACGGCCGAGACGGTTCGGTTGCAAACCGAAGTCGTGAACAGCTCGCGGCGCGCATTCGACATTTCGGAACGGCGCCTCAACGAAGGCACCGTCGATCTCGTCACCGTTCTGCAGACGCAGCAGACGTTGTTCCAGGCCGAGGACGCGCTGGCGCAGGCACGGCTCGCGCGCCTGCTTGCCGTTGTGAGCCTCTACCAGGCGCTCGGCGGCGGCTGGTCCCCGAAGCCGGTGGTGGCCGACAATGCACGGTGAGCTGCCCGGCATCGTGAAGGAAAAAGACAAGGCGAAGGCGCCGCCGCGGAGCCGCGCGCGGCGCTATCTCGTGATCGCGCTGATCTTCGCCGTCATCGGCGGCGCGCTTTATTACGCGTTTTCCGGTGGCGCGCCGAAACAGCAGCGCCGGAGTCGATTCGCCGCCGAAGGGCCGGTGCCGGTGATCGTTGCAACCGCTGCAAAGGCGGACGTTCCGGTGTATCTCGACGCCGTCGGCACGACGCGCGCGCTCAACACGGTCACCGTGCGGCCGCAGGTCGACGGCAAATTGCTGAGCGTCAATTTCAACGAGGGGCAGGACGTCAAGAAAGGCGACGTGCTCGCACGCATCGATCCGACCACGTTCCAGGCCGCGCTCGATCAGGCGGTCGCCAAGAAGGCGCAGGACGAGGCGCAGCTCGCCAATGCCAAAATCGACCTTGCCCGCTATGAAAAGCTGGCGGCGACCAACTCGATCAATCGCCAGCAGGCCGACACGCAGAAAGCGCTGGTCGCGCAGCTGACGGCGCAGGTCCAGTCCGATCAGGCCGCGATCGAGAACGCGCAGGCAGTGCTGAACTACACGACCATCCGCGCGCCGATCGACGGCCGCACCGGCATCCGGCAGGTCGATGAAGGCAATATCGTGCACGCTTCCGACTCGACCGGCATCGTCGTCATCACGCAGGTGAAGCCGATCTCGGTGCTGTTCAATCTGCCGCAGCAGAATCTCGATCAGGTCAACAGCGCCTTCGCGAAAGGGCCGATCCAGGTCGACGCCCTCAAGTCCGACGACGATTCGCTGATCGATCGCGGCAAGCTCACGGTCGTCGACAATCAGGTCGATCCGACCACCGGCACGGTCAAGCTCAAGGCGGAATTTCCGAACGCCAGGCTGCAACTCTGGCCGGGCCAATTCGTCAACGTGCGCGTGCTGGTCAATACGCTGAAGCAAGTCACCGTCATTCCGACCGGCGCCGTGCAGCGCGGCCCGAATGGCACCTTCGTCTTTGTTGTCGGCAACGACAACAAAGTGAAGATGAATCCCGTCACCATTTCGAAGCAGGATGAATCGCAGGCAGTCGTCGCGAAAGGCGTCGCGCCGCCCGATCGCGTGGTCACGACCGGCTTCGCGCGGCTGACGGATGGCAGCACCGTGGCGGTCGAAACGCCGGGCCAGGCGCCGCCGGCGCAGCCGCCGTCGCGTCAGCGGGGAAAGCGGCGCCAGCAACAACAGAGTCCGGGTAACTCGCCGCCGCGATGAGCGTCTCTTCGCCTTTTATCCACCGGCCGATTGCGACCTCCCTGCTCGGCGTCGCGGTGATGCTGGCGGGCGCGCTCGGCTACTGGTGGCTGCCCGTGTCCGCGCTGCCGCAGGTGGACTTCCCGACCATCCAGGTCGTCACCCAGCTTCCCGGCGCGAACCCGGACACGATGGCGAAACTGGTGACGGCGCCGCTCGAGCGGCAGTTCGGGCAGATCCCGGCGCTCCAAACGATGACCTCGTCATCGAGCTTCGGCATCAGCCAGATCACGCTGCAATTCGACTTGAACCGCGACATCGACGCCGCCGCGCAGGACGTGCAATCGGCGATCAACGCCGCCGGCTCGACGCTGCCGCGCAATCTCCCCTATCCGCCGCTCTATTCGAAGGTGAACCCGGCTGACGTGCCGATCATCACGCTCGCGCTCACCTCCGACACCATCGACCTGCGCACGCTGAGCGACATGGCCGACACCATGATGACGCCGCGGCTCTCCGAGCTCACCGGCGTTGGCCACGTCTCGGTGCAAGGTGGCATCCGCCCGGCGATCCGCATCCAAGCCGATCTGTCGCGGCTTGCCGCCTACGGCATCGGGCTCGAGGACTTGCGCACGGCCATCGTCGGGGCGAACGTCGCGGGGGCGAAAGGCGCGTTCGACGGCACGCATCAGTCCTACACCATCGCCGCCAACGACCAGATCAGCAGCGCGGACGCCTACAAGCCGGTCGTCGTCGCCTTCCGCAACGGCGCGCCCGTGCGCGTCAGCGACGTCGCCGACGTGGTCGAAGGGCTGGAGAACACCAGGGTCGGCGCGTGGTTCGAGGGCAAGCCCGCGGTGGTCGTGGACGTGCAGCGCCAGCCCGGCGCGAACGTGATTGAGACCGTGCAGCGCGTCCGCCAGGAATTGCCGCGCCTCACGCGCAGCATGCCGGCCGGCGTCAAGCTCACGGTCGTCGACGACCGCACCAACACCATCCGCGCTTCCATCCATGACGTTCAGTTCACGCTGATCCTGAGCGTGGCGCTGGTCGTACTGGTCGTGCTGATTTTCCTGCGCACGATCCGCGCCACCGTCATTGCCGGCGTGGCCTTGCCGCTGTCGCTGATCGCGACGTTCGGGGTGATGTGGTTCTGCGACTTTTCGCTCGACAATCTGTCGCTGATGGCGCTGACCATCGGCACCGGCTTTGTCGTCGACGATGCCATCGTGATGATCGAGAACATCGTCCGTCACATGGAGAACGGCGAAAACGCTCTGGAGGCGGCGCTGCGCGGCGCCAAAGAGATCGGCTTCACCGTCATATCGCTGACGCTGTCGCTGATCGCCGTGTTCATTCCGCTGTTGTTCATGACCGGTCTCGTCGGCCGCATGTTCCGCGAATTCGCGCTCACCCTCACGATCGCGGTTGTGGCTTCGGCCATCGTATCGCTGACGCTGACGCCGATGATGTGCAGCCGATTGCTGCGGGCGGAACCCTCCGAAGGCGGCGGCGCCCGATGGACCCGCGTCTTCACGGGCGCCGTCGACCGCACGGTCAATGCCTATCACCGCAGCCTCGAATGGGTGCTCGGTCACCAGTTCGGGACGCTGATGGTGACGCTCATCACGCTCGCCGCGACCATCGCGCTTTACCTCGTGGTGCCGAAGGGTTTCCTGCCGCTGCAGGACACCGCTCTCATCACGGCCGTAACCGAAGCCGGCACCGACGTTTCCTTTGCCGAGATGCAGCGCCGGCAGCACGTGGTCGAGGACGCGATCCGCAGCGATCCCGATGTCACCGGCATCGTCTCGGTGCTCGGCGTCAGTCCGGTCAATGCCACGCCCAATGCCGGCAAGCTGTCGATTTCGCTCAAGCCGAGCGACCAGCGCAAAGCCCGCGTGGATCAGATCATCGAGCGGCTCAAGCGCAAGGTCGCGCACATTCCCGGCATGACAGTCTATTTCCAGGCGGTGCAGGATATCCAGATTTCAACGGTCTCCAGCCGCGCCCAATATCAGTACACGCTGACCTCGACCGACGCCAACGAAGTCATCAACTGGGCGGACAAGTTGGCGCGCCAGCTGCGTGAGGACCCGGTGATGCGCGAGGTCGCCTCGGAAGCGCAGGAAGGCGGGCCGCGCATGATGGTCAACGTCGACCGCGAGCAGGCCGGCCGCCTCGGCATCTCCATGCAAAGCGTGACCGACACGCTCGACGATGCCTATGGGCAGCGGCAGATTTCGACCATCTACGGGCAGTCCAACCAGTATCGCGTCATTCTGGAAGCGCAGCCGCGCTACCAGCAGGACCCGACCTCGCTGACGAAAATCTACGTGACCGGCGCGACCACCTCGACCGGGACGGTCGCGACGGTCGGCAATACGGCGACCGGGACGACGAACACCAATACAACAGCGACGCCCAACGCGGTCACCGGCAACGCGCAGGTGCCGCTCTCGGCTTTCGCGCACTTCGAGTACACCTCGGCGCCGCTGGCGATCGCGCACAAGGAGCAGTTTCCCGCCGTCACGATAAGCTTCGATCTCGCGCCCGGCGCGGCGCTGAGCGACGCCGTGCGCGCGATCTCGCAGGCCCAGCGCGAGATCGGGATGCCGTCGTCCGTGCTCGGCACGTTCTCGGGCGATGCGGCCGAGTTCTCGAAATCGCTGGCCAGCGAGCCGTGGCTGATCCTTGCCGCCGCAATCACGATCTACATTGTGCTGGGCGTTCTCTATGAGAGCTTCATTCATCCCCTGACGATTCTTTCGACGCTGCCGTCCGCCGGCGTTGGCGCGCTGCTCGCCCTGATGCTGTTCGGCTATGATCTCTCCGTGATCGCGCTGATCGGCATCGTGCTGCTGATGGGCATCGTGAAGAAGAACGCGATCATGATGATCGACTTCGCGCTCGACGCCGAGCGCGAGCAGGGCCTGTCGCCACGCGCCTCGATCGTGCAAGCCGCCCTCCTCCGATTCCGTCCAATCATGATGACCACGCTCGCTGCGCTGTTCGGGGCGCTGCCGCTCGCGCTTGAAGGCGGCACCGGCTCGGAGCTGCGCAACCCGCTCGGCGTCACCATCATCGGCGGCCTGCTGCTGTCGCAATTGCTCACGCTCTACACGACGCCGGTGATCTACCTGTACATGGAGCGCCTGCGCGTATGGCTCACCCCGCGCGAACGCTACCGGCCGCATCCGGCGGAGTAGCGGCATGTTACGCAAACCCAAGGAGCCGTCATTCCGGGGCGCTCGCCAACGGGTCCGCGCGAAGCGCGGCCCGATGGTAAACTCCGCGAGCGAACCCGGAAACCAGCTGCATCTTTCTTGCGTGTTTCTGGATTCCGGATCGCTGCTTCGCAGCGTCC
Source organism: Pseudolabrys sp. (assembly GCA_035701545.1). Taxonomy (GTDB): domain Bacteria; phylum Pseudomonadota; class Alphaproteobacteria; order Rhizobiales; family Xanthobacteraceae; genus Pseudolabrys. Next base: position 6,533 of record DASSRW010000012.1, on the reverse strand, counting down.
GGAATGACAGAGCAATTCGATGAACTTCTCCTACCCGTTCATCCGCCGACCGATTGCCACGACGCTGCTGGCGATCGGCCTCTTTCTTGTCGGCGCGGCGGCCTATTTCCATTTGCCCGTCGCCAGCCTGCCGACCGTCGAATTCCCGACCATCAGCATTTCGGCAAGCCGGCCCGGCGCCGATCCGAACATCATGGCGGCAACAGTCGCTGCCCCGATCGAGCGGCGGCTGGGCGAGATTTCCGGCGTCACCGAGATGAGCTCGGTGAGCTCGCTCGGCTCCTCGCGCATTACGGTGCAATTCGATTTGAGCCGCAGCATCGAGGGCGCTGCGCGCGACGTGCAGGCGGCGCTCAATGCCGCACTGACGGATTTGCCAAGCGACATGCCGACGCTGCCGACCTTCCGCAAGCGCAACCCGGCGGCCTCCCCGATCCTGATCCTGGCGCTCACCTCCAAGGTGATCCCGGCGAGCGCGATATACGACGCCGCGGATACGGTGATCGCCCAGCGCCTGTCACAGGTGGACGGCGTCGCCGATGTCACGGTTGCGGGCTCCGAGCAGCCCGCGATCCGGGTGCAGGTCGATCCGACCAAGCTCGCGTCGATGGGGCTGAACCTCGAAGACGTGCGCACCGCCATCACGAATGCCAACGCCGTCGGGCCGCTCGGCACTTTCGACGGCGGCGCGCGCGCCGTCACGATCGGCATCAACGATCAATTGCGCGCGCCGAACGATTACGACCCCGTCGTGGTCAAGACCGTGGACGGCAACGTCATCCGCCTCACCGATATCGCCTCGATCACGCCCGGGGTTCGCAGCACCCGCTCGGCCGGCTGGTACAACCGCGATCCGTCGGTGCTGCTGATCATCACCAAGCAGGCCGACGCCAATGTCATTGACACCGTCGACGGCATCTATGCCCTGCTGCCGGAGCTGCGGCAGTGGATTCCGGCGGGCCTCGACATTTCGGTGCTGGCGGACCGCACGCAGACGATCCGCGCCAGCGTGCAGGACATGCAGCTCACGCTGGCGGCGACGGTGTGCCTGGTGATGGTGGTCGTATTCCTGTTCCTGCGCCGGACGGCGGCGACCGTCGCCGCCGGCATCACCGTGCCGCTGTCGCTCGCCGGCACCTGCGCGGCGATGTGGGCAGCGGGGTTTTCCATCGACAATCTTTCGCTAATGGCGCTCGCGGTGAGCGTCGGCTTTGTGGTCGACGACGCCATTGTCATGATCGAGAACGTCTTCCGCAATCTCGAAAGCGGCGACCGGCCGCTGCGCGCGGCGCTCAAGGGCGCCAGACAAATCGGCTTTACCGTTGTGTCGATCAGCATCTCGCTGATCGCCGCCTTCATTCCGCTGCTGTTCATGGGCGGCATCGTCGGCCGCCTGTTCCGCGAGTTCTCCGTGACGCTCGCCTTCGCGATTGCCGTCTCCACGGTGGTGTCGCTGTCGGTGACGCCGATGGTGTGCGCCTATTTCGTGAAGCAGGGACCGAGCCCCGATGCGACCTGGCTGGATCGCGCGGTCGAGCGCGCGCTCACCCGTCTCATTCGTTTCTATTCGCGCACGCTCGACGTCGTCATCGCGCACCGCGGCCTGACACTGATCGTGTTCGTGGCGACCATCGCGCTGACCGCCGGCCTCTACCTCAAGACGCCGAAAGGCTACTTCCCGCAGGACGACACCGGCCTGATCTTCGGCGGCACGCAGGCTTCGACCGACATCTCCTACGAGGCGATGGAAAAGCTGCAATTGCAGGCGATGGACGTGGTGCTGGCCGACCCGGCGGTCGCCGGCCTCGGCTCATCGGTCGGCGCATCGGGCTTCAACGCTTCGGTCAACCACGGGCGCCTGTTCATCAGCCTCAAGCCGCTCGATGAGCGCGGCGGGCTCAGCAGCCAGCAGGTGATCGCGCGCCTGCGCAAGAAGCTCAACATGATCCCCGGCATCCGCGTGTTCATGGTGCCGTCGCAGGACCTGCGCGTCGGCGGGCGACAGACCGATTCGCAATATCAGTTCACGCTGTGGGATTCGGACATCAATGAATTGCAGCACTTCGTCCCGCTGGTGCTCGACCGCGTGAAGCAGATCCCCGGCATTGTCGATGTCACCACCGACCGCGAGCAGGGCGGCTTGCAGGCCGATATCGTCATCGACCGCAAGGCGGCCGCGCGGCTCGGCGTGCGCATCCAGGACATCGACAATGCGCTCAACGATGCTTTCTCGCAGCGGCAGATTTCGACCATCTACACGCAACGCAACCAGTATCGCGTCATCCTGGAGGTCGACCCGCAATTCCGGCGCGATCCGACCGACCTCACGCAGCTTTACGTCTCGGGAAAAGGCGACACGCAGGTGCCGCTGTCGACGGTCGCGCATTTCGAACGCTCGATCGCGCCGCTGGTGGTGAACCATCAGGGCCAATTCCCCTCCACGACCATCAGCTACAATCTGGCAGCCGGCATGCCGCTCGAAACAGCGGCCGCCGATATCCAGAAAGCGGTCGCGGAAATGCACCTGCCCGACACGCTGCACACCGACTTTGCCGGCGACATCAAGGCGTTCCGGCAATCGATCGGCGCGCAGCCGCTGCTGATCGTGGCGGCGCTGATCGCGGTCTACATCGTGCTCGGCGTTCTGTACGAGAGCCTGGCGCACCCGCTCACGATCATTTCGACGCTGCCCTCCGCCGGCCTCGGCGCGCTGCTCGCCCTGCAGATATTCAATACCGAGCTCACCGTGATCGCCTTCATCGGCATCATTCTGCTGATTGGCATCGTGAAGAAGAACGGCATCATGATGGTCGACTTTGCGCTCGATGCCGAACGGCGGCGCGGGCTGCCGCCGGCACGCGCCATTCACGAGGCCTGCCTCGAACGCTTTCGGCCGATCATGATGACGACGCTCGCGGCGGCGCTCGGCGCACTCCCGCTGGTGATCGCAAGCGGGCCGGGCTCGGAGCTGCGCCGACCGCTCGGCATCACGATCATCGGCGGGCTCATCGTCTCGCAGGTGCTGACGCTTTACACGACCCCGGTCATTTACCTGATGCTCGACCGTCTGCACCGCCGCCTCGGCGGGCGGTCGCACACATTTTTCCGCCGCCCGCCGCTGCCGGAGCCGGCGGAATAGGTGCAGGCATCCGGCTCTCTCGACCGCAAACGTCGCCGCCGCAGCGACGGCGCGCCGACCGATCCGGCAGAAAGCCGCGAAAAGATTACCGATCTTTCATCTTTTCAGAGCCGCCGCTCAGCCGCGCACGAACCATTGTCTGTGGCGAATGTTAGCTCTCGCGAAGGCGCCGCATCCAGACTGCGGCCAGGAAGCGCAAGCATGAACACGGCTGCGACGGCAACTTTGAGCAAGGTGCCCGAGGTCACGCTGGTCTTTTGGATCATCAAGATCGCCGCCACGACGCTTGGCGAAACCGGCGGCGACTCGGTGACGATGACATTGAATTGGGGCTACCTAATCGGCACCGCCATCTTTGTTTCACTGCTGATCGCGTTGGTTGTCTGGCAGATCAGTGCGAATAAATTTCATCGATTCCTGTATTGGGCGACGATCGTGGCGTCCACGACGTTTGGTACGACCATGGCCGATTTTGCCGACCGCTCGCTGGGCATCGGTTATACGGGCGGCTCAACGCTGCTGTTTTTATGCCTGATGACCGTGCTCGGCCTTTGGTACTGGTCGCAAGGCACGATTTCCGTAAATACGGTGACCACACCGAAAGTCGAGGCGTTCTACTGGGCCGCGATCACGTTCTCGCAAACGCTCGGTACCGCGCTGGGCGACTGGCTGGCCGACACCGGAGGCCTCGGCTACGAGGGTGGAGCGGTTGTCTTTGGCACGGGCCTAGCGGTGCTCGCCGCCATTTATTGCTGGACGGACGTCTCCAGGGTCGCGTTGTTTTGGGCTGCGTTCATTCTCACGCGCCCGCTCGGCGCCACGATCGGCGATCTGCTCGACAAGCCGACAAGCCACGGCGGATTTAACCTGAGCCGTCCGATCGCGTCGGCGGTCATCGCGGCGTTCATCGTCGGCTGCATTGTGCTGCTGCCTCAACGGGCGGGCAGACACCCGAGTGAAGCCCACGCGACGTGACCGACAGGCGTGTGACCCTCCGCTGCCGGAGCCGGCGGAATAATATTTTGCCGATAACGGCGGCGGCAGGACGCGGCGCTCGTCAACGAAAAAGCGCAATCGAAAATCTTTCGTTTTTCCGCATCCGCGCCGAATTGCGATGACATGGCAGACGCGCGCCCTGTAGGATCAGGACAGCGCAACAAACGAGCGAGGCCGCAGTGAACTGGTTCTGGGGATTGGAAGGACATCATCGCTCGCTTGTCAAAGCGATCAGCTGGCGGGCTACCGGTTCGATCGATACGTTCATCATCAGCTATATTCTCACCGGCCATCTCAAGATCGCCGGATCAATCGCGGCGACGGAAATCATGACCAAGGTCGCGCTTTATTATTTCCACGAGCGCATCTGGGCGATCGTTCCGTGGGGCCGCCGCGACCGCCAGGCGGCGATGGCGCGCTACACGCCGAGGTAGCGGTGCTGCACGTCCGGCGCGGCGGCGAGCTCCGCTGACGATCCCTTCCACACCACGCGGCCGCGCTCGATCAGAAAATGCCGGTCGGCGATCTGCGTCAGCGCGCCGACGTTCTTGTCGATCACCAGGATCGAAAGACCTTGCGCCTTCAGCCGCGCAAGGCAGCGCCAGATTTCGGTGCGGATCAGCGGCGCAAGCCCCTCCGTCGCCTCATCGAGAATAAGCAGGCGCGGGTTGGTCATCAGCGCGCGGCCGATCGCCAGCATCTGCTGCTCGCCGCCGGAGAGCTGGTTGCCCATGTTGTCGCCGCGCGCGGAGAGGCCCGGAAAGAGCTCGTAAATCCTGCCGAGCGTCCAGCCGCCGTCGCCGGCCGCCGTCGCCAGCAGGTTTTCCCGCACGCTCAAATTCGGAAAGATCTGCCGGCCTTCCGGGACCAGCCCGATGCCCCGCTTGGCGATTTTGTAGGCGGGCAGCGCGCGAATGTCTTCGCCGCCGAGACGGATCGCGCCGGCGCGCGCAGGCGTCAACCCCATGATCGAGCGCACGGTCGTGGTCTTGCCCATGCCGTTGCGGCCCATCAATGTCACCATCTCGCCCGCCGCGATGGAAAGCGAAATTCCGAACAGCACCTGGCTCAAGCCGTAGCAGGTCTCGATGTCTTGTACCTCGAGCAAGGGCTCAGCCATGATTTGCTCCCGCGACTTCCGCCTCACCGAGATAGGCGTCGCGCACCTGCGCATTGGCGCGAATCTCCTGCGGGATTCCCGACGCGATCACGCGGCCGTAGACCAGCACAGTGATGCGCTCGGCGAGCGCAAACACCGCTTCCATGTCGTGCTCGACCAAAAGAATCGTCAGCCCGCTTTTGAGCGCGCGCAGCATGGTCACCATGCGCGCCGATTCTTCGGGGCCGAGGCCTGCCATCGGCTCGTCGAGGAGCAGCATGCGCGGATTGCCGGCCAGCGCCATCGCCAGCTCGAGTAGCCGGTGCTCGCCGTGACTCAAGGCAGACGCCGGCAGCTCGGCGCGTGGCAGAAGCCCGACGCGTTCGAGGGCGGCGCGGCCGGGATCGCGCAATGCCGGCTCACGCCGCGCATCCTGCCAGAATCGAAACGAATGCCCGGCGCGCGCCTGCACCGCCAGCGCCACATTATCGAGCACGCTCAGGTCAAGAAACAGCGACGTGATCTGGAACGAGCGCGCCAGTCCGAGCTGGCTGCGCCGGTGCATCGGCAAAATGCCGATGTCCTCGCCGGCAAAACAGATGCTGCCGGAATCGGGCGTGAGCTGGCCGGCAAGCTGCGCGATGAGCGTAGTCTTGCCGGCGCCGTTCGGGCCGATGATGGCGTGCAGCTCGCCCTTTTCGATCGCCAGCGACAGATTGTCGGTGGCGACGATGCCGCCAAACCGCTTCGACAGCGAGTCGACCTGCAGGAGCGGCGCGCTCATGCCCGCACCTTTGCGAGCAGGCCGTCGATGCCGCCGCGCGCGAACAGCACAACCAGCAGCAGCAGCGGACCGAGGATGATCTGCCAGTATTCGGTAATGCCGGAGAGCGCCTCTTCCAGTACCAGCAGCGCGACCGCGCCGATCAGCGGCCCAAACGTCGAGCCCATGCCGCCGAGCACCACCATGACGATGAGGTCGCCGGAGCGTGTCCAGTACATCATCGCCGGGCTCACGAAATCTGTGTGGTTGGCGAGCAGCGCGCCCGCGAGCCCGCCCATCGTGCCGGCGATGACGAAGCACGCGAGCCTGTAGCGATAGGTCGGAAAGCCAATCGCGCGCATGCGCAGGTCGTTCGAGCGTGCGCCCTGGATGACCATGCCGAAGCGGGAATTGATCAGCCGCCACACAAGATAGATGCAGGCAAGAAGCAGTGCCAGGCAGATGTAATAGAACTCGATCTTGTTCGAGAGATTGAGCGGGCCACCGAACTGGCTGCGCTTGTAGATGGTTAGTCC
>DASSRW010000011.1:0-6538 GCA_035701545.1 Pseudolabrys sp. | reverse complement strand
AAGCACGTGCCGCAGACCTACGGCGCGTCCGGCCGCGCCAATTCGCCAGGCCCCAAAGCCGGCCGCCCGCTGGCGCTGAGCCGGGTGCTGTAGGGCAGTCCGTACGGCGGGCTTACGGCGCGCCAGCGCCGCCCACCGCAGTGCATACACGCGCTGTGAGGTCCGTGGTGGGCTTCGCTTCGCTCAGCGCCACCCTACAAGGCTGGCGAGGCCCGACCGTTACCAAAAGCTTAAACGACAGTGTTAGCAAACCGTTTCAGCGCGCGCGCGCAAGCGCCGGTATTCATTAACCATATTCTTTTACGCTGCATTACGCCGCCATGGGTAACGTTCGCGGCACATCGCGCCGATCAGGGGGATCGGCACGGGTACTAGCGCCAGTACGGCAACCAGAAAGGTTACGGACATGTCCGACATTACGCTCTCGGCCGGCGTTCGGCAGAACCTGCTCTCTCTGCAGAACACGGCTCAACTGATGGCTACGACGGAAAACCGTCTTGCCACCGGCAAGAAGGTCAACTCGGCCCTCGACAATCCGCTGAACTTCTTCACCTCGCAGACCTTGAGCGCGCAGGCGAACGACCTGAGCAACCTGCTCGACTCGATGGCGAACGGCATTCAGACGATTCAGGCGGCCAACAACGGCATCACCTCGATCACGTCGCTGGTGCAGCAGTTGCAATCGACGGTCTCGCAGACGCGAGCCGACTCGACCGCGCCTAGCGTTACCGCCGGCACGGCGACCGACATCGCCGCCAACAACTCGACGGCCGGCAAAACAACGCTGCGGTTCGTCATCGGCGGCAACAACGTCGATGTCAGCACGGGCACGACGACCGCCGCAACGCCCACGACGTTGGACACGACCGGCGGCACTTACACGACGGACCTCTCAGCCAACGGATTCACCATCGACGACGGCTCTGGAAACGGTCCGGTTTCGGTCACCTTCGCCGGCACCGACCTTACCTTGGCCGCCAAGATCACCGCAATCAATAACGCTCTAACAGGTGGCGGCTCGACTGTTGTCGCACAAGACGACGGCAGTGGAAATCTTGAGCTCGTCAACAGTACCGGCCAAGATATTACGGTCGCAGAGTCCGGCGGCACCACCGCCGCCACCCTGGGCTTCTCCACTCTCAGCTCAACCAACGGCACGCCAGCGTCCGTTTCGAACACCTCACTCAGTGACCTGGTCACCGCGATCAACACCAACGCGTCGCTGTCCGGTAAGGTGAAGGCCTCGATTGACTCTGGCACCAACCACCTGCTCATCCAGAACCTGACCACGACGGCGATCACTATAGACGGCGTCAGCGGCGGCAACATCAGCGGTGATACCGCCAACACGGGCACTCTCGCCGCCGGGACAACCAACACGCTGAGCGACGTGCGCAAGAACCTGGAGCAGCAGTTCAACAACCTCATCACGCAGATCGACGGCGTGGCGAAGGACTCCGGCTTCAACGGCGTCAACCTGCTCAACGGCGACAAACTGACCGTCAAGTTCAACGCCGACGGTTCGAGCTCGATCGACGTGCAGGCGAAAGATTCGGCCGGCAACGCCTTCGTGATCAACAGCGCCGATCTCGGCATCAACACCCAGACCGACGCCGAGTTCGCCAGCAACTCGACGCTCGACACACTGTCTTCGACGCTCAATGAGGCGCTGACGACATTGCGCACGCAGGCTTCGTCTCTCGGTTCGCAGCTGTCGATCGTGCAGACCCGCCAGGACTTCACGAAGAACATGATCAACACGTTGCAGGTCGGTTCGGACAATCTCGTCCTCGCCGACACCAACGAGGAGAGCGCCAACCTGCTCGCCTTGCAGACCCGTCAGTCGCTGTCCACCACGGCGCTGTCGCTGTCCGCGCAGGCCGACCAGTCGGTGCTCCGCCTGTTCGGCTAGTCGCCGCCGGCACGATGAAAAAAGAAACGGCGGGGCCTCGGCCCCGCCGTTTTGCTTTTGGTGGTTGCCTCCCCTTGAAAAGGGGAGAGCCCGCCCTCGGGCTTGACCCGAGGGTCGGCGAGCCAACGGGTCCGCGCGACGCGCGGCCCGATGGTAAACTCAGCGAGCCGGGTGGGGATCAATCTTGCGGCCCGTCCGATCCCCTCCCCAACCCTCCCCGTTGCAAGGGGAGGGAGCGCGCCGCCGCTGCGGCGAACGTTTCGGTACAAAGCTTCCATTTTGATCCGAGGAGAACGTCATGGCCCTCAAGGTTGAGCTGAAGCCCGGCGAGCGCATCCTTATCGGCGAGAGCGTCATCACCAACGGCAATCAGCGCACGCGTTTCCTGATCGACGGCGCCGCGCCGATCCTGCGCGAAAAGGACATCATGACCAAGGCGCGGGCGGACAGCCCGGCCAAGCGCCTCTATCTGGCGATCCAGCTGATGTACACGGCACGCGATCCTCAGCCTCATCACCAGACCTATTTCGCGCTGGTGAAGGACCTGCTCGATGCCGTACCCAGCGTCTGGCCGCAAATCGAGATTATCAACAACAAAATATTAACGGGGCAAATGTATAACGCGCTGAAAGATGCCCGAAATCTGATCACCTACGAACAGGAGCTCCTCGATCATGCAAAGCGGCGCGAAGACCTACGAAAAAATCGCCAGAACGAGCGTTAGCCGAAGGGCGCTCGAGGCCGATCTGCTGCTCAAGGCGGCGTCGCGATTGCAGGCGGTTCGCGATTCGTGGGAATCCAGGCGCGGCGATCTCAACGAGGCACTTCACTATAACCGCAAGCTGTGGACGCTCTTCCTGAGCGAGGTGACCTCCGCCGCCAATCCGCTGCCGGCCGATATCCGGCAAAACGTCGCCAACATCGGCCTGTTCGTCGTCAAGCAGACGCTTGCCGTGCTGAGCAATCCGCAGCCCAAGCAGCTCAACTCGCTGATCTCGATCAACCGCGAGCTCGCCGCCGGCCTGCGCGACGCGGCTTAATGGCCGCTCCTGATTCCCGCTGAAGCGCTGTCTCTTCGTCATGGCCGGCATAGCCGTTCGAAGAACGGCGTGCTTGCACGCCTATGTCCCGGCCATCTCGCTTAGGAACGCACCGTCGTGCCAGCCCAAGCGGGATCACATCGGAAGTCGGGCTTGCCCGACTTCCGTACGAATTACCGCCACAAGTCGGGTAAACCCGACTTGTGGTGACAGGCCCGGTGATGACAGGGAGAGGCCTGCACGATGCTGCGTACCAGATCGACGAAATCCCTCAATAGTCATTCCGGGGCGCGCCGAAGGCGCGAACCCGGAATCCATACTCCCAGTATCGCGTACGAAACTGCGACAGGGATTATGGATTCCGGATCGCCGCGGAGCCTGTCATCGGGCCGCGCTTCGCGCGGACCCGTTGGCGGCGTCCGGAATGACGGCCGTGGGAACTTACGCCGGCAAATAGTTGATCAGGCTGATCTGCGACAGCATCGCCGTCGTCTGAAGCGACGCCTGCAACGACGTTTGCAGCGCGAGGATCTGCGCGCCGACCTGCTCGGGCGGCACGGTGGACACTTTCTGCAACAGGTCGGTCAGCGTGTTCGTCGTCTGCTGCTGGCGCGTGCTCGCGGCTTTCATGGCGGATTGCGCGTTGGCGAGATCCGTCTCGATGCCCTGGATGGACTGGGTGCCGGGCGGGGCGCTGAGCGCGGTGTTGAGCCGTGTGCTCAGCGCCTGATTGCGCGCCGCCGCGTTGGGATCGGCCGCCGAGTAGGTGACGGCGGCGGCCGTCGCAATGCCCTGCAGGGCCTGCCGGATGCCTTGCTCGTTGGCCTGCGTTCCATAAGACACGGTAATGGATTGATCGATCTTCGCCGTCGCGGTGGAGCGGGCGGAGCCGGCGGTGTCGCCGCCGGTGTACCAGATGACGGTGTCGGCCGCAGTGCCGTCGACCAGCGCCGTGGACGCGCTCGGCGGCGCGCCGTTCACGCGCTGCGGCGGGTTGTCGAAGAAGTTGTCGGAGGCGGCCACCGCCGAGGCGGCGCTCAACGTGGTTTGCCCGAAGGTCGTGAGCGCGGCGCTGAGCGAGGCTTTCATATTCGCCGCCGTCTGATCCGGCGTGGCGCCGATGACAAACTGGTTCGGGCTGGTCGGCGTGCCGGAGACCGCCTCCAGCGTGACGCTGTCGCTCGTGCCATCCGGCAGCGTGAATGTGTATTTGATCGTTTGGCCGTCGGCCGGCGTGCCGGAAAAGTCGACCGAAATCGCCGGCGGCGAGCCGGTCGGGCCGGTAACCGTTGCGCCGGTCAGGTTCGAGGTGACGCCGGCGAGCTTGAGCCCGAAGGGCGAGGCGGTGCCGTCGGGCGTTTCGGCGAGCGTCACCGAGCTCGTCGTGGGCGCGCCGATGGCCAGGCGGCCGAGGCCGTCCGCGCCGAGGTCCGCCTCGTTGCGTTCCTGGATGACCTGCTTCAGCCCGGCCTGCGGGCCGTTGCCGTTGAGAATGTGATCCATGGTGTCGACCGCCGGCTGATCGGTCGCCTGGCCGGAAAAGATGTAGCGGTTGGCCACCTGCGTGTTCAGCAGGCCCAGAAAGCTGCCGAGATCGGCGAGCGCGATTTTCTGCGTCGTGGTCTGACCGGTGTCGTCGGGATCGAAGGGCGTCGAAAGCGTCGCGCTTTTCACGTCGCCGGCATAGGACGACATCTGCTGGAGCGCGGTCGAGGCCACGCCAATCCGCGTGGTGACCATATTGATGGTGCTGCCATAGCTGTTGAGCGCGGCGAGCTGCGCGTTGAGGCTGACGGTCAAGCCGCTGTCGAGGCCGAGGCCGGAATAGGTGTCCGACTTTTCGCCGGTGCCGAGCTGGCGCTGCAGGTCGTCGAGCTGCGAGCGCATGTCGAGGATCGACTGCAACATGCCCGACGAAACGCTGCCGACTCCGGAGACGGTCATCTACGTCCTCACATCTGCAACAAGGTGGCGATCATGTCCTTGACCGCGGACATCACGCGCGCATTGGCGGCGTATTCGTTTTGCAGGTTGAGCAGGTTGGTCATTTCCTCGTCGATGTTGACGCCGGAGCCCGCGTTGAAACGCTGCTGCAACGAGTTGAGCACCACGTCCTGACCCTGCTTGAGGCTGTTCGCGTCGGTGGCGGCCTGCGCTTGCTGGCCGATGACGTGCTGGAGATAGGTGCCGAGCGATCCGCTGAACGGCGAGGCCGCGGTTCCGATGCCGGAGGACGGCGAATATTGCAGCGCCGCGCTCGTCATCTGATCGAAGATGAACTGGGGGCGCGTGTCGTCGGCCGCCGCGGTGCCCGCCTGATACGACACCAGCGCGGTCGGATCGTCGATCAGCGCCGGGTTGACCGTGATGCGGCCGGCAAGGCCGACGCTTTCCGGCCCGGCGCCGGTGATCGCGCCGGTATAAAGGTTGTTGCCGTCGAGAAAGAAGGGCAGCGACGGGCTGCCGCTTGCGAGCGATGCCGTGGTGGCGGTCGTCGACAGGCCGTCCACCGTGGCGTCGCCGCTGCCGTCGTCGACGATTTGCAGCGTGGTGCCGCCCGGCGAGGAGGCGACGAGCTTGTCGGCGCCGATCGCGGCGTTGATCTGGCTGACGACGGACGTCATGCCGCCGGAAAAATCGATGCCGACCACCGTGTCGTTCGGGTCGGCCGTCGCGTCGTTCGACAGCGGCAGGGCGGTGGGATCGTCCACGCGCACGAGCGTGACCGTGTGCTGCGTGCCCGTCGTCGTGTCGGTGTAGGTGAGGTTGACCGAATTGCCGTTGGCCAAAGAGCCGACATCGACATTGAAACCCGCCGGAGGGCCGGTGACCTGGCTCCCCGCCGTCTGCTGGTCGGAGAGCGCGCTCGACATCGCCGCCGCCAGCTGGTCGAGCTGCGTCTGCGCCTGCACCAGCGTCTGGTCGCGCATCTGCAAATAGGCGGCAATCTCGCCGGAATGAATGCCGCCGGTCGCGATGAGATCGGTGGTCGAGCCGTTCGGCGCGGTCAGCGTGATGGTGCCGAGCGTCGACTTCGCCGGATCGGCGTTCCATTGCGACTGCGCCGTCACGGCGCCTTGCGCATTGAAGGACAATTGCGCCGCGCTCAGGCCGACGAGCTGGACGCCGGACGTGGTGAAGACCGACACCTGGTTGCTGCTGTTGGTGATGACCTTGATGTCCATCAGCTGCGACAGCTGGTCGATGCAGCGGTCGCGCTGGTCCTCGAGCGCCGCGGTGGTCGCGTCGCTTCGCGTCGAGCCGCTGATCTGCTGGTTCAGCGAGGCGATCTGCTGAAGCGCGGAGTTGGCCGCGCCGATGTCGGCAGACAGCCCCAGCTCGGCCTGCCCGCGCAGCGTCTGGATGCCGTTCGTCATCGTGTTGAGCTGCTGCGCCAGCACCTGAGCGGCGCCGATCACCGCGCCCTGGCTCGATGGATCGTCGGGACTCGTGGTGAGCGCCTGCAGGGCCGTGGTGAAGTTGTTGAAGATCGTCTCGAGCGATCCATCGGACCCGGGATCGCCGTAGACGCTCTGGATCTGCTGATAGAAGCTGGCGTTCAAATCCGCGTAGGCCGCGCCGGACG
>DASSRW010000010.1:0-5095 GCA_035701545.1 Pseudolabrys sp. | reverse complement strand
GACCGCCGGCGATCGTAACGAGCGACCGCTCCCGTTACTTCAGCCTCGGCAGATCCGCAAAATAATCCGGGTGCTCTTTCTCGACCTGCTGCATGAACTCCGGCCGGAACAGGCTCGGCACGTTGAGCGGTGGCGCGCCCTTCAGTGTATTCGTGAGCACCTCGTCCTCGGCATTCTCGAAGGCGCGCAGCACGTTCGCCGACATGCGCGGATCGAAATGGATGTGCTTGATGCCCTTCTTGCCGACCGCCACATCGGTGCCGGGCACCCATTTGGCGAAGATCTCGACCGCCTCGTCGCGGTTGTTGCGGGTGAAATGCGAGGATTGCGCAAGGCCCGCAGCGATGCTCTTGATCACGCCGGGCTTGGTCTCGACCGTCGGGCCGTGCGCGACCGCGACCATCACATAGGACATGTGCTGTCCGCCACGGATCACTTCATATGAGTCCGGCACCTGGGTCAGCGCCTGCGTCACGTAGGGCTCCCAGGTGACGATGGCATCGACCTTGCCTTCCTTCAGCGCCGGCGCAAGCCCGAACTGCGACCAGATGTTCTCGATGGCGACATCGTCGTACTTCACGCCGGCGCGGCGCAGTACCATCTTGAAATATTCGTCCGAGGTCTGGCCGCGCGCGAGCCCGACTTTCTTGCCGCGCAGATCACCGATCTCGCCGACATTGACGCCTGTGCCCTTTTTCGTGACGATGGCAAGCGGCGTGTCGCAATGATCGTCGGTGGCATCGTTCATGATCAGGCCGATCACCTGGAACGGGTTGCCGGCATGCACCGCCTTCAGATAGGTCGTGGTGCTCATGTCGCCGACCTGCGCCTCGCCGTTGTGCAAGGCGTTGACCATGTCGGTGCCGGTATCGACAACCCTGAAACTGGCATCGACGCCATGCGCCTTGAAGAAACCCTTCTCGGCGCCAACGAACATCGGCAGATGGCCGAAATTGTTGGCGATCACCACGTCGAGTCTGGGCAAGTCCGCCATTGCACCCTCCCCTCCGGCACAGGCCGGGTGCGTTATTGAATTCCGCCCGGAATCCAATTGCAATGGCGGGAAGTGATGGCTAAGCGCGCTTGCCCAGCACCTCCGGATTGACGCAATTCGGCGGCGCGCGGCCTTCGAGCAAGGCTTCGATATTATCGACCACGATATTCGCCATCTGGTCGCGCACCTCGAGCACCCCGCTGCCGAGATGCGGAGTCGCCACCACATTCTTCATCTTGAGCAAGGCCGGCGAAACCTTCGGCTCGTGCTCGAACACGTCGAGGCCGGCGCCGGCGATCTGCTTTTTCCTGAGCGCACGCAGCAGCGCCGCTTCGTCGATGATCGGTCCGCGCGCGGTGTTGACGATAAAGGCCGTCGGCTTCATCAGCGCAAATTGCTTGTCGCCGATCATGTGGCGCGTCTCGGCATTGAGCGGCGGATGCAGCGAGACGAAGTCGGATTCGCGCAGCAATTCATCGAGCGAAACCCGCACCATGCCGAGCTCGGCCTCGGCCTCGGGCTTCGCCCGCGGGCTCCAGTAGAGGAGCTTCATGCCGAAACCGCGCGCGCGGCGCGCAGTTGCTTTGCCGATGCGTCCCCCGCCGCCGACCAGGCCGATGGTCTTGCCATAGACGGCCGCGCCGCCGAGATGATTGGACTGCGAGCCGGGAAATTTCCCGGCGCGCACCATGCGGTCGCCTACGATCATGTTGCGGGCAACCGCGATCATCAGCCCGAAATGGATGTCGGCCGTCGCTTCCGCCACGATCGGCGGCACCACCGTCACCGGGATGCCGCGCCTGGTCGCCTCCGCCACATCGATATTGTCCGGCGTGATCGACATGGATGTGACGGCGCGCAAGTTCCTGTTGGCCGCAAGCACGGCGCGGTCGATCCTGTCGTGCAGCAGGGAAAACAGAATGTCGCATTTTTTCACCGCCGCGATCAGCTTCGGCTTGGCGATGATCTTGCTCGAATCCGTGTTGATCTTGACGTCGGCGATGGCGCGCAGGCGCTCGAGCGCGCGCGGCGTGATCGGCTGGCTGACAAAGACGCGCGGGCGGGTTGTCAACGCATCCACCGCACGATTCCGGCGACGCCGTCGACCGCACATTGGGTGCCATCGGGAATTTTGCGCGTCGCATCGAGCACGCCGAGCACCATCGGAATGCCACGCTCACGCGCGAGTGACGCAAGATGCGAGGTTGAGCCGCCAAGCTCGGCGACGACGCCTGACACGCGCGGCAGGATTTGGCTGAGCGCTGGCCCCGCGACTTTGGTGACCAGAACGTCGCCGGGCGCGACGCGCGACAATTCGCATTCGCAGTTGACCACCACCGCCCGACCGGAGCCCCAGCCGATGCCGGCCGGATGGCCGTTGAGGCCGGGATGCGCGAGCCAGATGTCGTCCGGCACATGCGCGGGCTCGACGTGCAGTGGCCGCGCCTGCAGCAGCCTGAATCCGCTCTCGTCCAGCGCCCATTCGATTTCAACAGGGCAGCTGAGCGCCGCTTCGGTCTTGCGCAGCAGACGGCCGAGCGTGACCGCCTCACCTGCGCTCAGGCACGGTTCGTTGACGAGATCGTCGGGCACAAGCTGCGGCGCGGCGACGCCATGCTCGCAGGTCTCGCGATGATTCTTGCGGCCCGCTTCGATCGTGCGCAGAAAGCCGGTTTTGTTGAGCACGATGCGATCGGGGACCACCTCGCCTTGCGCAATCGATGAGCCGAGGCCCCACGTTG
Source organism: Pseudolabrys sp. (assembly GCA_035701545.1). Classification (GTDB taxonomy): domain Bacteria; phylum Pseudomonadota; class Alphaproteobacteria; order Rhizobiales; family Xanthobacteraceae; genus Pseudolabrys. The sequence continues at coordinate 2,359 of DASSRW010000010.1, read as the reverse complement.
CCGAGAGCAGCATCTGGCCTTCCGCCGTCTCACTCAAGCCGCCGCCTGAAGCGCGTGCCGAAACCAGCGGCTGGATCAGGACCGCCATGGCCGTGTCCGCCGGCGAAAGATTGTTGTTCTCCATGTAGCGGCGCGCGTGCGATGTCCACAGCGCCGCCCAGCAGGCGCGCACCGCGGTCAGGAATTCGGTTTCGTCGGCGATGCCCAGGAAGCTTTCGAATTGCCCGGCGAAGTTCGCGCCCTTCCGATCCTCGATCAGCGCCGAGGAGCGCACCACGCAAAGCGCCCCACTGGCGCGGATCGAGCGCCAAACGTGGAGCAGCGGTTCGAGAATCTCCGGCGCGATCGGCTGCTGATAGAGTGCGAGGCGGATGGCGACAGACATTCGACGCGAAGCGGACGAATCGGCATCGTCGTAGGCGCGGATCGTCTCCTCGACGCCGAGATGACGCGCCTGTGCGCGATAAGCCTCAGCCGTCAGCGAAAACCCGCCCGGCGTCGGCAAGCCCGCGCGCATGAGAGCCGCGAGATTAGCCGCCTTCGGCCCGACGTTTTCGGCGTCGGTTGCGCGCGGGTCACTAAGGGGCAAGATGAATTCGGCCATAGACTCTTGTCTCGATCCGTCACCCTGAGGTGGCCGCCGAAGGCGGCCCTCGAAGGGTCGACGGCCGCGGCCGTTCATCCTTCGAGGCTCGCTCGTTTCACTCGCTCGCACCTCAGGATGACGGGTCCTGGCTGGTGCTCGCGGCAACGCTACTTCACATGATCCCCGTAACCCGGCAGCGGATCGACGACGGTGATCTGTTTCACCGGGAAATTGGAAACGATCTCGATGCCATCGTTCTTCACGATCAGCATTTCCTCGATGCGCACGCCGTAGCGGTAGCGCTTGCCGTGCTGCGTCTCGAGCGCGAACGTCATGCCCTCTTGGATCGGGATCGGATGGTCGAGCGACCAGATGCGCGAGATGACCGGTGGATCGTATTGTGCGAGGCCGAGACCATGGCCCCACAGATTGGCGGCGGCCTGATCTTCGTCCTCGTAGCCCCAGGTCTCCATCGCAGACGGCCACTTCGAGGCGATGTCGCGTGTGGTGGCGCCCTTCTTCACCGCGCCGATCGAATCGTAGAGCCACTTGAGCGCGGTTTCGTAGGTGTCCTTCTGCTCCTGCGTCGGCTCCTTGCCGACGCAATAGGTGCGGTAATAGCAGGATTTGTAGCCGTTCCAGGTGAGCGCGGCCAAATCCATGAACACGATGTCGCCGGGCTGGATGATGCGGTCGGAGAAATTGCGCCAGTTCGGCCAGGTGTTGGGCCCGGACGACACGATGACGTCCTCGACGTCTTCCATGCCGGGAATTGAGTAGAGATACTCCATCAGGTGCGCGGTCACCTGGTTCTCGGTGATGCCGGGGCGCAGGAATTTCATGCACTCCCAGTGTGTGGCGTCGCCGATCGCGCCGACGATGCGGAAACACTCCTGCTCGTCCGGCGACTTGACGGCGCGCGCCTCCATCATCGGTGTCATGCCGTCTGTCCAGTTGATGTTGTTCTCGCGGAAGACGTTGATCATGTTGATGTCAATGAAGTCGCAGCCGAGCTTCTGCCCGGCCACGCCGTTGTCCTTCATCGCCTGGATCACGGCCTTGACGAACTTCTGCACCTGTTGCGTCGAGGCGGGACCCGCCGCGCCTTTGATCCACGCAAACGAGTGCCGCACGTTCTCCTTCGGAATCCACGGGCTATGCCGCTCGATCTGGAAGCCGATGTCGCCTTGCTCGAACACGATCGGCCGCCCGTCGCCGCACAGCATCGCGTAGCGCAGGCCCGGCTTGAGCCTGCACCAGCCCGGCGTCAGTGTTCCTGTGATGTAGCGGATGTTTTCGTCGTACATGCAGAGCATGGCGCCGAGGCCATGCTTCTTCATCATCTGCCGTGCGCGCTCGATGCGGTATTCGCGCAACCGGTCCCAGTTGACCCGCTGCTGCCAATCCATCCCCGCGATGCCGAAATTCGCACCCATGGCGTCCTCCCGCCGGCGCAAGTGCCGCGCCGTTCTTATTTGCCGTGCGCAAAATGTTATGCGGGTGGCGGCACTGAACAAAATAATATATTCTGGCCTTCGTTATTACGTTTTCTAATGTTCGAGGTACCGTGCGTAACATTCCGCTTCGACAGGTGCGCGCCGTCATCGCCGTTTGCGAGGAGGGCTCGTTTACGCGCGCGGCCGAGCGTGAAAACGCCACCCAATCAGGCATTTCGCAGCATGTCGGCGCCGTGGAACGCAAGCTGGGCGTCAAGCTGTTCGACCGCACAGCCGGCGGCGTAACACCCACGCCGGCGGGGCTCCGCTACTACAA
>DASSRW010000009.1:0-10995 GCA_035701545.1 Pseudolabrys sp. | reverse complement strand
CTGGAACGGCGCCTGGCTCGATCCCGGCTTCCGCAAGTGGGATATCACCGAGCAGCTTGCCTACATTCGCGTGCCGATCCTGATCGTGCAGGGTGAAGACGATCAGTACGGCACCGTGAAGCAGATCGAGGTTGCGCGCGAGGAGTGTTACTGCCCGGTCGAGGTCGCTCTGGTGCCGGATGCGCGGCATTCACCGCAGCGTGATGCGCCGGAAGCAACCCTCGGCGCGATCACGGGCTTTGTCGAACGAGTGATCGCGGCGAATGGGTGGAATGATGCTTTTGTCGTCCCCGCGAAGGCGGGGACCCATACGCCGTGAGCCACCGAGAAACTGCGGAGTATGGGTCCCGGCCCTCGCTGGCGCTCGGCCGGGACGACAGCTTCTGTCTCCTACTCCGCCGCCTGCTTGGCCGCGGCGCCCCGCTGGCTGACCAGATAATCCATCGCCGCCTGCACGCCGCCCTTCTTGTGCGGCACGTTCGCAAGCGACAAGGTCATTTCGGTCGCCGCCAGCGCGCCCATCAGCATCGTCTCGTTGATGTCGCCGAGGTGGCCGATGCGGAAATACCGGCCAGCGAACGGGCCGAAGCTCGAGCCGTATGAGATGTTGAACGTGTCGAGCGCCAGCGCGCGGAAGGCATCCGCGTTGTGCCCCTCGGGCAGCAGCACGGCGGTGAGCGTCGGCGAGAAGTATTTCGGGTCGCGGCAGACGGTATCGAGACCCCACGTTTTCACCGCGCGCCGCGTCGCCTCCGCCAGGCGTTGGTGACGGGCGAACACGTTTTCGAGCCCTTCCTCGTGCAGCATCTCGATCGAGACCGCGAGGCCTTGCAGCATTTGCGTCGCCGGCGTGTAGGGGAAGAAACCGATCTTGTTCATGTTCAGCATGTCGTCCCACGCCCAGAACGACTTCGGCAGTTTGGATGTCTGCGCCGCTTTCAGCGCCTTGTCGCTCAGCGCGTTGAACGACATGCCGGGTGGCAGCATCAGGCCCTTCTGCGCGCCGCCGACCGTCACGTCCACGCCCCATTCATCGTGGCGGTAGTCGGTTGAGGCAAGCGACGAGATCGTGTCGACGAACAGCATGGCCGGATGACCGGCGCGGTCGATCGCCTTGCGCACTTCGGTGATGTTCGACAGGCAACCGGTCGACGTCTCGTTGTGCAGCACGCAGACCGCCTTGATCTCCTTGTTCCTGTCTTCGCGCAATTTGGCTTCGATCGCGGCGGGATCGGCGCCGGTGCGCCAGTCGGTCGGGATGAACTCGGCCTTCAGGCCGAGCTTCTCGGCCATCTTTTTCCACAGCGTGGCGAACTGGCCGGTCTCCACCATGACGACACGGTCGCCGGGCGACAGCGTATTGACCAGCGCCGCTTCCCAGGCGCCGGTGCCGGTCGCGGTGTACATGATGACCGGGTTCGCGGTCTTGAAGATCGTCTTGATGCCTTCGAGGCACTTCTTGGCGAGGTTGGCGAACTCCGGCCCGCGGTGGTCGATGATCGGCGTATCCATCGCCCGCAACACGCGGTCGGGCAGCGGTGTGGGGCCCGGTATGTGCAGGAAGTGTCGCCCGACCGGTCGCGAAGAATTCTTAGCCATTGCCAGTGCGCTCCTAAACGGCAGCCATTAAGGATTTTGGTTGTTAACCGCGCCGGGCCCGCACGGGCGGAGCGCTTGTGGCGTTGAACTATGAATGCAACAGTCGGGTCAAGCATTTTTCCGCAGTGCAAACAAGCGCTTTGGCGTGCTTAAAGACCGGACGTTAGGACCAATGGCGGCGCGGATGCCCGGTTTTGAGCGGCGGTTACGGAATGCACTGAGCGGCGAGGTGTGGTTCGACCGCTTTACCCGCGGCCGCTACGCCACGGATGCCTCGCACTACCAGATCATGCCCCTCGGCGTTGTTGCTCCGCGTTCCACCGACGAAGCGGTACGCGCCATTGCGCTTGCGCGCGAGGAGGGCGTCACCGTGCTGGCGCGCGGCGGCGGCACCTCGCAGGCCGGGCAGACCGTCAATTCGTCTCTCGTCATCGATTGCTCGAAATATCTGACGCGCATTCTCGACATTGATGTCGAGGGCCGGCGCTGTACGGTCGAGCCGGGCATCGTGCTCGACGAGGTCAATCGCGCGCTCAAGCCCCACGGCCTCTGGTTTCCGGTCGATATCTCGACCGCCTCGCGCGCGACCATCGGCGGCATGGCCGCCAACAATTCCTGCGGCGCGCGCTCGATGCGCTTCGGAACCATGCGCGACAACGTGATTTCGATCGACGCGATGATGGCGGATGGGACGGCTGCGCATTTCGGCAGCATCGGGGGCAGCGCTTCCGATATTCCGGAGCCGCTGGAAGCCTTGGCAACCGATCTGCTCGCCATCGGCGCGCGCGAGAAGGACGAGATCGCCGCGCGCTTTCCCAAAGTGCAGCGGCGGGTCGGCGGCTACAATCTCGACGCCCTCGTTCCCGGCAGGAACGACACCAATCTCGCGCACATCCTCGTCGGCGGCGAGGGGACGCTCGCGTTCTCGACGCGCATCGAGCTGAAGCTGTGGCCGCTGCTCGGACGCCGCGCCGTCGGGGCCATTCATTTCGGCAGCTTCTACGAAGCAATGAACGCGGCGCAGCACATCGTGAAGCTCGCGCCGATCGGTGTCGAATTGATCGATCGCACCATGATCGAGCTTGCGCGCGAGATCGCCATGTTCCGGCCGACGCTGGAGCAATTCGTGCGCGAGGCGCCGGAAGCGATTCTGCTGGTCGAGTTTGGCGAGGAAGATCACGAGGAAAATCTGCGCCGCCTGAAGCAGCTCAAGGACCTCATTGGCGATCTCGGCTTTGCCTGGGACAAAACCGGGTCGAAATGGGGCGGCGTGGTCGAGGTGCTCAGCCCCGAATTGCAGGCGGCGATCACCGAGGTCCGCACGTCCGGCCTCAACATCATGATGTCGATGAAGGACGAGGGAAAGCCGGTCTCATTTGTCGAGGATTGCGCGGTGCCGCTCGAGCACCTTGCCGACTACACCGCGCGGCTGACGCAGGTGTTCGAAAAGCACGGCACGCGCGGCACCTGGTACGCGCACGCCGGCTCCGGCTGTTTGCATGTGCGGCCGGTGCTCAATTTGCGCCTGGAAAAGGACGTGCGGGCCATGCGCGCCATCGCCGAGGAGGCGTTCGCGATGGTGCGCGAATACAAGGGCTCGCATTCCGGCGAGCACGGCGACGGCCTCGTGCGCTCGGAATTCAACGAGCCGATGTTCGGCTCGCGGCTTGCGCGCGCGTTCGAGGAAGTAAAGGACCGCTTCGACCCGAACGGGCTGTTCAACCCCGGCAAGGTCGTGCGGCCGCGGAAATTCGATGACCGCAGCCTGTTTCGCTACGCGCCCGGCTACCGCGGCGAGGAAATCAGGACGCAGCTCGACTGGTCGGCTTATCCCGGCGCCGGCGGCGGCTTTCAGGGCGCGATCGAGATGTGCAACAACAACGGCGCGTGCCGCAAGCTTGCCGGCGGCGCCATGTGCCCGAGCTATCGCGCGACGCGCGACGAGCGCGACGTGACGCGCGGCCGCGCCAATACGCTGCGCCTTGCGGTCACCGGTCAGCTTGGTCCTGACGCGCTCACCTCGGATGAGGTCGCGCAGACTTTGTCGCTGTGCGTCTCCTGCAAGGCGTGCAAGCGCGAATGCCCGACCGGCGTCGACATGGCTCGCATGAAGATCGAGGTGCAGGTCGCGCGCGCGGCCAGGCACGGCTATTCGCTGCACGACCGGCTGGTGGGCTGGCTGCCGCGCTATGCGCCTTATGCGGCCAAGGTGCCGTGGCTGTTCAATCTGCGCGACCGGTTGCCCGGCGCAGCGAAACTGTCGGAAGCGCTTGCCCGATTCAGTGCGCGCCGATCGTTGCCGCGCTGGCGGTCCGATGTTTTCCATGAGCGAAGTGCACCGTCATTGCCGGGCTTGACCCGGAAATCCATTCATTTGCGCGAGATGATGGATGCCCGGGTCAAGCCCGGGCATGACAGCGCAGAGGTCGTTCTCTTCGCCGATACGTTCAACCGCTACTTCGAGCGCGAGAACCTGGACGCTGCGCTCAACGTGCTCGCAGCCGCCGGCTACCGTGTCCACATTGCGCGTCCCGCAAATGGGCCATCGCGTCCACTCTGCTGCGGCCGCACCTTTCTCGCCATCGGCAATATTGCCGAGGCAAAGCGGGAGAGCGAACGCGTGCTGGCGGCGTTGTCGCCTTATGTCAGCCGTGGCGTGCCGGTGATCGGGCTTGAGCCGAGCTGCATCTATACGTTCCGCGACGAATTGCCGGCGCTGATGAAAAGCGACGAGGCGCGCACGTTGGCCGCAAACTCGTTCCTGTTTGAGGAGTTTCTCGCGCGCGAGCAGAAGGAAGACCAATTCAAGTTGCCGCTTGGATCCTTGCGCAAGAAAGCGCTGCTGCACGGTCATTGCCACCAAAAGGCATTCGGTGACATGAGCAGCGTGCAGTCGGTTCTGAAGATGATTCCCGATCTGGAGGTCGAAACCATCGAATCCAGTTGCTGCGGAATGGCCGGCGCCTTCGGCTATGACGCCGACACCATCGACGTGTCGCTCAAGATGGGCGAGCTGTCATTGCTCCCGGCGGTGCGCAAAGGCGCGCCGGATGCGCTTATCGTCGCCGACGGCACCTCATGCCGCCATCAGATTCACGATGGCACCGGCCGCGCGGCGCTGCATGTCGCGCGGGTGCTGGCGATGAGCCTGGAAGCGGGGAAGACATAGCCCTGTCATGCGAGCTTGACCCGCGCATCCTGCGCTAAGCCTTCACCCGCCGTAGAACAAATGCACCAAGGCTAATGGCACAATCGGCACGTAGGTGGACAGGAACAGCACGAACAGCAGCGCGACGAGATAGGGGATGTTGTCCTTGGTCGTCTCCCAGATGTCCGCTTTGGCGATGGCGCAGGACGTCATCAGCACGCTGGCGACCGGCGGCGTCTGCTGACCGATGGCGAGATTGAGCGTCACCACCAGCCCGAAATGGACCGGATCGATGCCGACGGCCTGCACCATCGGCATCACGATCGGGATGACCAGGATGATCGCCGCCGCCGAATGCAGAAACATGCCCAGGATCAGAAACGCGAAATTGAGCAGCAGCAGCACAACGTATTTGTTGTCGGTAATCTGCGTGATGGCGTGCCCCAGCGCCTGCGGTAGCTGCGCCTCGGTCAGGAACGTGCCGATCAGCGCCGACGCGGCGACCAGCAGCATGACAACCGCCGTCTGGATGCCGCCGTCAACGCAGGCCTTTTTCAGTTCACGGAAATCGAGATCGCGGTAGATCAGTCCGCCGACCACAATGGCCGCGACCACCGCCATGCCGGCGCCTTCCGTCGCGGTGACGATTCCGCCGAAAATACTGCCGAGAATGGCGACCGGCAGGATGAAGGCCCAGAGCGCCTCCTTGAACGTCCGCCACACTTCCGCAAGGCGGAAAGCCTGCTCGCGCGGGAAGTTGTATTTCACGGCGTGATAGTAGGCCGCACCGGCCATGCAGAGTGCGCCGATCAGTCCGGGCACGATGCCGGCAACGAACAGCTTGACCACCGAGGTCTGCGCCATCACGGCATAAAGGACCATCGGAATGGACGGTGGAATGATGATCGCGAGGCTTGCCGCCGAGGACATCGTGGCGGCGGCGACTTCCTTTGAATAGCCGCGGCTTTTCATCGCCGGGATGAGGATCGTTCCCAACGCAGCAACGTCGGCGACGGCCGAGCCGGAAATCTCGGCGAAGAACACCGATGTGCCGATCGCCACCATCGACAGGCCGCCGCGCACCCAGCCGACCACGGCGGTCGCGAACGCGATCAGCCGCCGGGAGATCGACGACGCATTCATGATCGCGCCGGAGAGGATGAACAGCGGAATGGCGAGCAGCGGGAAACTGGAGGCGCCGTCGTACATCTCCAGCGCCACGTTGGGCAGCATATGCGTCCCCTGGATGAAGACGACTGCCACCATCGCGACGAAGCCGAGCGCCACCGCGATCGGCACGTTGAGGACCGCGAGGCCGATCATGCCGAACAGCATCAGCGTGATGGTCATCGCGCGGGCTCCGTGCTGCCGCTCGCATCGGGTGCGCCGTGCGACATCGCCTCGATCGCTTCAGTATCGATGAAGCCTTTGCCACGGGCGTCTTTTAGCAGACGCGGGATTCGCAGCGCTTCTGCGACAATCACAAGCACCGCACCGATCGGCACCGCCGATGACGTAACCCGCTGCGGTATCCATTCAACGCTGATGAGGCTGTCGTTGCCCAAAACGGCCATCACCTCAAACCCAGTCCAGGCCAGCATGATGAAAAAAATGAAGAAGACCGCTTCGGCGAACAGCGTCGCTGCGACGCGCGCGCCTGGCGGCATCGCGTTGACAAACCCGGGCACGCCGATATGAGCGCCGCGCAAAGCGGCAAGCGCCGAGCCGTAGTAGGTCAGCCAGACGAGACCGACCGAGGCGATCTCGTCGTACCAGGACAGCGCGTGTCCAATATAGCGGAAGCAAAAGCCGCAAATGACCAGCAGCGTCAGCGCCGCCACCAGGATCACGACGATGGCTTCGAGCAGCCGCTCGAAACCCGCGCGCACGCGGTCGAGATTCAAAGGTTCAGACTCCCGAAAAAGAGGCCGCTCCTTCCGGCGGCCTCTTACTCGTTACGGGATTACTTGCCGAGCGCAAGCGATTTGTCGATCAGTTCCTTGCCTCCGGGGACTTCCTTGGCAAATTCGTCGTAGATCGGCTTGCTCGCCTTGATGAAGGCTTCCTTGTTGGCGACGTTCACCTTCATGCCGGCATCCTTCAACTTCTGGAGCAGGCTGTCGTCGAGCCCGGCGGCGATCTTGTAGACCACCGGCTGCATTTCTTTCGCGGTGTCGGAAAGAATCTTTTGCACGTCCGCGGGAAAACGCGACCAGCTTGCACCGGCGGTGACATAGGCCGGCGTGTAGACGTGGCCGGTCATCGACAGATACTTCTGCACTTCATAAAAGCGCGCCGGGTAGATTTGAGCGAGTGGATTCTCCTCGCCGTCCATCACGCCGGTTTGCAACGCGACAAAGACTTCCGAGAAAGCCAGCGGGCTCGGATTGGCGCCATAGGCCTTGAACATCTTGACGCGCCAGGTGCCTTTTGGCGTGCGCAGCTTGATGCCCTTGAGGTCGTCCGGCGTGTTGATCGGGCGCTTGTTGTTGGTGATCTGGCGGAAGCCGTTTTCCCATACGCCGATGATGCGATATCCCGCCTTTAGCGCGATCGGCTCCAGCGTCGGCACCACGATCTGATCGCGGATTTTTGCCATGTGCTCGCGGCTCTTCACGAGATAGGGCATCTCGAACAGGCCGAACGCCGGCACCTGCGACGACATCACGGTCGAGGGCAGGGCGAGATCGATGGTGCCGAGCTTGAGCTTCTTCAGCATCTCGCCGTCGCCGCCGAGCTGGCTCGAGCCGTAGACGACGACCTTGGCCTTGTTGCCGAGCTTGGCGTTGGCGCGCTTGGCGAATTCCTGCGCCGACTGATCGAACAGCGAGCCCGGCTCGCCGACATGGCCGAACTTGATTTCGGTTTGCGCCAGAGCCGAGCCGGCCGTGAGCGCCAGTGCAAAGCTGATCGAAAGCAGGCTTCTGACGAATGTCATGAGCATCCTCCCAACGGGTTCTTAAGGCCCGCCTTCCGTTCTTGGCGGCGGTTTTCTTGCGACAATCAATGCAAATTGAGGTGGGCAACGCAAGCAGACGCTGGCGGCAGGATGAACGGCCCGTCCGCTGGGGACCTTCGAGGCGGCCGGGCAGGCTTTAACGCCCTGCCGGATGTTGATCGGCCGCACGTGCGTCGGGTTTTGTAATAGGGCTTGCGCGTTCCATTGCACCCATTGATGATCGGAACGATGCGCTCGGGGCCAACTCATGCCTGCTTTCGCAACGCGGTACGGCACCCTCGGTGATCTGGGTGGGCTTCAGGCGCTGGAGAATGAGGTGTTCGCAACCGACCGCATCTCCCGGCGCAGCATCCGGCATTTCCTGACTTCGCCGGGCGCGGCCCTGGTTGTGGCGGAACGGGTGGGCACCCTTGCCGGCTATGCATTGGCCTTGTTCCGTCCGCGTTCCACGGCCGCCCGACTCTATTCGATCGCCGTTAACCCCCGGTTTGCTGGTCTCGGCGCAGGGTTGCTGCTGCTGGACGCCGCCGAAGCCGCTGCATGCGAGCGCCATTGCCGCTCGCTTCGTCTTGAGGTGCATGTGGACAACACGGCTGCGATCGCGCTCTACCGGAAGGCCGGGTACCGGCAGTTCGGCCGCTACGCTCGCTATTACGGCGATGGCGCCGATGCGCTCAGATTCGAAAGGCCGCTTTATCCACCGCGTGCCGCGGCTTGAGTCCCGGATGGTTTTCAGCGCATCGGAGAGTGTTATGCTCAATTCGGCCGGAATCGGATGATCGGTTGTTCATGCGCCGGTCGACAAGGTCGCGCGGGCCAATAAGCCGATGCCTCTGCCGTTCGCCTCTGCGTCAAATGCCTAGTTGCAGTCGATACATTCCTGCGTGGTATGGCGGCTCGGGAGCCCGGTCATGACAGGCTGGGTCATCCTGGTCGACCAACCCAAGGACCTGCCGAACGCGGACACGCCGCACAAGGTCATTACAACCAGCGAGTATCTTGCCCGCCCGCATCTGTTCGACCTCGGGCGGCCGAAGCTGGTCAATCTCTCGCGCTCCTATGCGTACCAGTCGAAGGGCTACTACGCGTCGCTCCTCGCCGAGGCGCGCGGCCACCGCGTGGTGCCGACGGTCGAGACCATGCTGGAACTGCGCGAAGCGAAGCTTTACGAGCATGCGTTGCCCGAGCTCGAGGACGAGCTCAACAGGTGCGCGCGCAAGGCGGACTTCCAGCCGGAAGACGAGCTCAAGCTGCTGTTCTGCTTCGGCATCGCGCATGACCCGCGTTTCGAGCAGTTCGGCCGCCTGCTGTTCGACTGGTTCCGCTGTCCCGCGCTCGAGGTGACCATCGAGCCGGGCGCATGGCTTACGATCGAGCGCATCCGGCCGCGCAGCCTCACGCGCCTGGTGAACGGCGAGGGCGCGTTCCTGCGCGAATGCCTGCATCAGCACACCAAGCGCGAATGGCGCGATCCCAAGGCGCGCAGCGTCGCGAAGTACGACCTCGCCGTGCTGCACGATCCCAATGAGAAGGTGCCGCCGTCATCTGTTTCGACGCTTAAATATTTCGCGCGCATTGCCGAAAAGATGTCGGTCGATATCGAGCCCATCACGCGGCGGCAGCTTGATGAGCTTGCCGAATACGACGGCCTGTTCATTCGCGAGACGACCTCCATCGACAACCACACCTATCGTTTCGCGCGCCGCGCCTGGCAGGAAGGCATGCCGGTCATCGACGATCCGATTTCGATGATCCGCTGCGCGAACAAGGTGTTTCTGATGGAGATGTTCGAATCGAGCCAGGTGCCGACCCCACCGACGGTGATCTTGGCGGAGGAGAGCGATCTGACGCGCGCGATCGACGAGTTGGCGCTGCCGCTGATCGTGAAAATTCCGGACGGCTCGTTCTCGCGCGGCGTGCACAAGGTCGACACCGAAGAGCAGTTCCGCCGCATCGCCGAGGAATTGTTCGAGGAGACGGACCTCATCCTTGCCCAGAAATTCATGCCGACGGACTTCGACTGGCGCGTCGGCATTCTAAACGGTGAGCCGCTATTCGTCTGCCAGTACCGCATGGCGCGCGGCCACTGGCAGATCGTCAAATATCGCGCCGACGGCTCTTCGCGTGAGGGCGGCTTCCGCGCCTTCGATCTTGATCAGGCCCCGCGCGACGTGATCGAAATCGCTGTCCGCGCGGCAAGGCCGATCGGGCAGGGCTTCTACGGCGTCGACCTCAAGCAATCCGACAGCGGTATTGTGGTGATGGAGGTCAACGACAATCCCAATCTCGAGCACGGCATCGAGGATACGGTCGGCAAGGACGAGATCTGGATGAAGCTGCTCAAGTGGTTCGTGGACCGGTTTGAGCAGTAACCGCTCTATTGTCATCGCCGGCCTTGTGACCACAAGTCGGGTTTACCCGACTTGTGGCATGTAATAATGCGGAGGTCGGGCAAGCCCGGCCTCCGATGCGATCTTGCTTAGGTAGGCACGACAGTCACGATCGGTCGGGATTGCCGGGTCAAGCCCGGCAATGACAACAAATGACGCACGTCGGACCACGATCTGTCGCCACGCTGCTTGCGCTGTGCCTCGGCGCAGCGCATGCCCAGGCGCTCGACAAGGTGCGCTTCGGGACCAACTGGGTCGCGGAAGGCGAGCACGGCGGCTTCTATCAGGCGCTCGCCGACGGCACTTACAAAAAATACGGCCTCGACGTGACGATCGTGCCTGGCGGGCCGAACGTGAACAACCGCATCCTGCTGCCGGTCGGCAAGCTCGACTTCTTCATGAGTGCTAACACGCTGCAATCGTTCGACGCGGTCGAGAACAACATTCCGACCGTCGCCGTCGCGGCGTGCTTCCAGAAGGACCCGCAGGTCCTGATCGCGCGCCCGAACGTCAAGAAGTTCGAGGACCTCAGGAAGCTCACGCTGTTCGTCTCCAAGGAAGGCATGGCCACCTATTTCCAGTGGCTCAAGTCTGAGTACGGCTTCGACGAAAGCAAGGTGAAGCCCTACACGTTCAATCCGCAGCCGTTCCTGGCCGACAAGAATTCCGCGATGCAGGGCTACGTCACCTCCGAGCCTTACGCCATCGAGCAGCGCGCGCATTTCAAGCCGAGCGTATTCCTGCTGGCCGATCACGGCTTCAATTCTTATTCGACGCTGATCGAAACGCGGCGCGATCTGGTCGAGAAGAAACCCGATCTCGTCCAGCGCTTCGTGAACGCCTCGATCATCGGCTGGTATCATTATCTTTACGGCGACAGCAAACCCGGCAACGATCTC
>DASSRW010000008.1:0-13241 GCA_035701545.1 Pseudolabrys sp. | reverse complement strand
TTCGCTCGGTCGACCTCTCCCCACGGGGGAGAGGTAAAGAAAGAGAGCCTTCCGCTCATTTCGCCAGCTCCTTCAGGCCCTGCCGGATGAGCGTCGCCGTGTCGGCGCCCTCGCCCGCGCTGCGCGCGGCGGCGGCAATCGCGGCCGCCGCTTGCGGCTGGCCGTAGCCGAGATTGACCAGCGCGGAGACCGCATCGCTCACCGGCTTCGGCGCGCGCTTCTCGTCGAGCGCGCCGGCCAGATGCACGACCGCCGGATCAACATTCGCGAACGCCGGCGCCTTGTCCTTCAGTTCGGTGACGATGCGTTCGGCAACTTTCGGGCCGACACCCGGCGTACGCGCGACCATCGCCTTGTCGCGCATGGCGACGGCGGAGGCGAGCTCGGAAACTTTCAAGGTGCCAAGCACCGAGAGCGCGACTTTGGCGCCAACGCCCTGCACCGTTTGCAGGAGCCGGAACCATTCGCGCTCGATATCGCTCGCAAAGCCGAACAGCCTGATCTGATCTTCGCGTACATGCGTCTCGATCGACAGCGTCGCCGGCGCACCGGGCGACGGCAGCGCCTGCATCGTGCGTGCCGAGCAATGCACCTGATAGCCGACGCCATTCACGTCGAGGATGACGAAATCCTCGCCGTAGGAATCGATGATGCCTTTGAGCTTGCCGATCATGGCGCCGCCCCGATGTCATTCCGGGGCGCGGCCGTAAGGCCGCGAACCCGGAATCCATAAACACGGGCCGGGGTTATGGATTCCGGGTTCGTCCGCTTTCGCCCTTTGGGCTTCAGCGGACGCCCCGGAATGATGAAGGAGTAAAGCTTGCGGATCATCATCGCGCCGCCACCCTCAACACCGCGCTCTGCCGGTGGTGCGCGTGACACACCGCAATGGCGAGCGCGTCGGCCGCGTCCTCGCTCTGCGGATCGGCTTTCGGCAGCAGCACACCAATCATCATGCGGATTTGAGTCTTCTCGCCATGCCCGGCCCCGACGATGGTTTTCTTCACGAGGTTGGGCGCGTACTCCGCAATAACGATGCCAGCCTTGGCGGGCACCAGCATGGCAATGCCACGCGCCTGGCCGAGCTTGAGCGTCGCCGCACCGTTGACGTTGACGAAGGTCGCTTCCACCGCGGCTTCGTCGGGCCGGAACTCGTCGACGATCCGGCTCAGGCCGTCGTGAATCGCGAGCAGCCGCTCGCCGAGCCCCAGCCGCTCGCTCGTCTCGAGTGAGCCGCAAGCGACGTAGATCAGGCGGTTGCCTTCCGATTCGACCAGGCCCCAGCCGGTCCGGCGGAGCCCGGGGTCAATGCCGAGGATGCGAATCGGTCGCCTGCCCATGGCCTCGTTGATAGCCCCGCCCACACGCCAAGCCTAGCGCGCGCATGGCTGCGGTGAAAAAGCCCGGCTGTACATCACTGTCCCTGCGGGCTAATTCCCGCCGGAGCTTTCAGCCGCACGGACCTGCATGACTCCGGGAATAGGCCTCGCGCTCGGCGCCATGCTGTGCTTCGGCATCGGCGACCTGATCTACAAGCGCGCGGCGGCCGCCGGAGGTGAATCCGCGCTGTTCATCATGCTGCAAGCATGGGTCTATTGCCCGTCGATCACGCTGTACGCCTGGCTGACCGGCACGCTGGAGCCGAATGCAGCCGCGCTGTGGGGCTCGTTGGCAGGCTTCTTTTCGTTCACGGCCTTCTACAATTTTGCCCGCAGTCTCGAGAGCGGCGCCGTCAGCACCAATGCGCCGATTTTCAGATTGAATTTCACGCTAACCGCCGCGCTCGCGATTGTTCTGCTGGGTGAAGCGGTGACGGCGGCGAAACTCGCCGCGCTTGCCTGCGCGCTGCTCGCTGTCTGGCTGCTGTTGGCCGAGCCCGGCGGCGCGCGCCCCGACAAGCGTTCGCTTGCACGCGTGCTGATCGCGACTGTCGCCCTCGGGCTCGCCAACCTGTTCCTGAAATTCGGCCTGCGTGCCGGGGCGATTCCCGAAACGATGATCGCCATGCAGGCGTGGGTGTTCACGACCACCGCGACGCTGATCGTGCTCTGCCGCGACAAGCGACTGAGGCTCGCGCCGGAGATCTGGCCCTATTCGGCGCCGGCCGCGATTGTGCTGGTGACCAGTTTCGTGCTGCTGGTGCACGCGCTAGCGCGCGGTCCCGCAAGCGTGCTGGTGCCGGTGGCGCAGATGAGCTTCGTGCCGACCGCACTCGTGGGCGCCGCAGCCTTTGGCGAGAAGCTGAACTGGCGCAAACGCTACGGCCTTGTGGCCGGTGTCGTGGCGCTTGGGCTGTTCGCGATCAGCTGACGGAAAAGGCCGTTCTCACGCGCTCATTTTCTGCATCAGCGCATCGGAGACCTCGAAGTTCGCGTAGACGTTCTGCACGTCGTCGTTGTCGTCGAGCGACTCGATCAGGTTCAGCATTTTTTCGCCGGTCACGTCGTCGAGCGCGACCGTGTTCTGCGGCTTCCACAACAGCGCGGACTTTCGCGGCTCGCCGAATTTCGCTTCCAGCGCCTTTGTCACGTCACGCAGCGTTTCCGGCGTGGTCAGGATTTGGTGGCCGTCGTTGTCAGAGGTCACGTCTTCAGCGCCCGCTTCGATCGCCGCTTCGAGCATTGCGTCGGCGCTTGCAACGCCCGCGTCGTATTCGACGGTGCCGACGTGATTGAACATGAACGATACGGCGCCGGTCTCCGCCAGGTTACCCCCGCTCTTCGTGAAAATCGCGCGCACCTCGCCGGCCGTGCGGTTTCGATTGTCCGTGAGCGCTTCGACGATCACGGCAACGCCGCCCGGACCGTAACCCTCGTAGCGAATTTCGTCGTAGCTCTCGGAATCGCCGCCTTGCGATTTCTTGATCGCGCGCTCGATGTTTTCCTTCGGCATGTTCTCTGCGCGGGCGGCAAGGACCGCGCCGCGCAGACGCGGATTGAAGGCCGGGTCCGGCATGCCGAGCTTGGCGGCGACCGTGATTTCGCGCGCGAGCTTGCTGAACAGCTTGGAACGCGCCTTATCCGCGCGCCCCTTCTTGTGCATGATGTTCTTGAATTGTGAATGACCCGCCATGGCCCTCGCCCACCGACAACCGTCCGCGCCCGCTCCGCTCGCAGGATCCGCGATCCTTAATTGGCCTGATTGAGGCGCCTTATAAGGCCGGTCCTCGGCAAAATCCAGAAATGCCGCGATGGATCGGCAAGCCGGAGCAGCCTCGAGCTAGTCGCCTGCGCCGGAGGCCTGCCGCACCTGGTAGAACCGGATCACCCGCTTCGCGGTCGAAGCCTGCAGCCGCGCGTAGTTGCGGCCGGCGTCGGCTGCGCTCTGCGTCGGAACGCCGACGGACCCCCGGCGCATGCCGAGAACAAGCTTGGCGACAGGCCATTCGAGATCGGCCGCCTTCAGCAGCAGCAGCAGCGCGTCGATGTCGGCATTGCGGTCGCAAAGCGTGCGCTCCACCATTTCCGTCGGCACGCTGCAGACGGAAGCGATCGCGTAGATCGTCTCCTCGAGCCTGCCGTTGATGGCGAACTGCTGGATCATCTGTTCAATCGGCTTGCCGGCGCGCTGAAGCCGCTCGAATTCTTTCTTGGCCTCGGTGTAATCCCGCTTGATGTCCGGCTGGACCTTGCGACCGGTCAGATCGAACAGGACGCGGTTGACTTCCTCGGCGCTGTCCGGATTGGCCGCGGCAAGCTTCTTGAAGACCGCTTCCGAGGCTCTCGCAACCAGCGCGTGAAAGTGCTCCTTCGAGATATCCTTGCGCAGCCCGACGCTGACGGCGAGATCTTCGTCGTCGATCGATTTCTCGACCAGCCGGCCATAGCCCGCCCGCGAAAACCGCGCGCCCTCGTTGCGCGCGACCGACCGCAGCACCTCGTAATCGCCGTGCGCGACCAGCAGATCGGAGATCGCTTCGCTGATCGAGGTGCGCTTGGAAATGGCGAGAAGCCGGTCCTGCCCCTTGCCTTCGGCAGCCTCGATCAGGTCCTGTTCCGTCAGGCGGGGCGACTGGCTGAGCACAGGCCCGGCAACCTCGATCGAGGGATCGTGCGCAAGCGCGCGGACGACCGAGACCGGCGCATTGGTCACCGGCGCAAGCCGATTCGCGAGTTCCGCGCGGGCCTTCAACTCGATCTGCTCGGCAAGCCGTCCGATGACGTCGCCGAAAATCTCGACCTGCAGCTCGGAGTACTTGTCGGGACCGACCATGAAAAGGTCGGTGACGCGCCGAAGAATATTGACGCGTTGATCGGCGGACCCTGCCGCCATGACGCGTTCGACTTCTTCGATGAGTGAGCGCTGAGGGTCCAAGGTGCATTACCGCCGCGACAATCGTGCAATCTCAATAAGAGGCAACTCTTGCCATCCGGTAAAATCGCAGTCGGCAAATTTGCAGCTCGCGCTTGTGGATAGGATATTTTTCCAACAACAGGGCGTGCGGCCGGGGCACTCTTCTCGCGAGATGGTTTGCAAAATCCTAAGTCAGCTCCAGAACGGCGGGCAGGCCTGTTCCAGAATGCCGCCGAGACGAACCGCGGCGATGCGCACGGCAAGTCCCGTCTTGTCATCTGTCTCCACCGCCACAGCGCACAACGTGGCAGCGCCGTCCGCCGGCGCAAACCGCCCGTTGGGAATTTTGCGCAGGAAGCGGCCGAGCGGCTCGTCCTTGGTCATGCCGATGATCGAATCATAGTCGCCGGTCATGCCGACGTCGGTGACGAAGGCGGTGCCGCCCGCCAGGATGCGATGATCCGCCGTGGGCGCGTGGGTGTGCGTGCCGACGACGAGAGAAGCGCGACCGTCCGCGAAAAAACCCATCGACTGTTTCTCGCTCGTCGCCTCGCAATGGATGTCCACAATGATCGCGTCGGCGTCAGAGCCGAGCGGGCAGGCGGCGATCTCGCGCTCGACCGCGGCGAACGGATCGTCGAGCGGGTCCATGAAGATGCGGCCCATCGCATTGATGACAAGGGCACGCTTGCCGTTCCTGGTGTCGATCAGCGCCGCGCCGCGGCCCGGGGTGCCGACCGGAAAGTTCAGCGGACGAATGAGCCGCGGCGCGCGCTCGATGAAGACAAGCGCCTCGCGCTGATCCCAGGCATGATTGCCGAGCGTGATGGCGTCGGCGCCGGCGTCGATCAGTTCGTTGTAGATCGTCTCGGTGATGCCGAAGCCGCCGGCGGCGTTCTCGCCGTTGACGACGACCAGATCGAGCGTCCAGTCGGCGATGAGACCGGGCAATCGCTCGTAGACAATCGTGCGCCCCGAACGTCCCACCACGTCGCCGATGAACAGAATCCGCATGCCGCTAGCGCCCGCGCAAATCGATCACTTCGCGTTCCGTTAGCACGAGATCGAGTTGCTCGTCGCGCTCCGTGGCAGGGACAGTCGGAATTTCCTGCACAGCGAAGGCGAAGCCGATGGCGACGATCTTTTTCATCAATCGCAGACGATGAATGGTCATGTCGTAATAGCCCGCGCCGTAACCGATGCGGTGGCCCTTGCGGTCGAAGCAGGCGAGCGGCACGATCATGATGTCCGGGAAAACCTCAGGCCGCTCCGGTTTCGGCTCGCGGATGCCCCACTGGCCGCGCGCGAACTCGTCGCCGAACGTATAGGCGCGCATCACGAGCGGTTTGCCGCGCCCGGCGATTGCCGGCAACGCAAGCTTCGCGCCGGCATCGGCGAGCTTGCGCATCAGCGGCAGCGGATTGATCTCGGTCTTCAGCGGCATGAAGCCGGACACGATTGCGCCGGCGGGTACCGGAACGGGAAAGGGCCGCGCGGCAATCGTTTCAACGGCCGACGCGCGCTCCGCAGCCGACAAGGCGTCGCGGCGCGCGAGCGCTTCGGTGCGCAACTGCGATTTTTGGTCGGAAATAACGGAAGAGGAAGCCAACGTAAAAGCTCGTGTCCCGGATGTGGTGCAGCACGTGGCACTTGCGAAGCGATGCACCGCTGATCCGGGACCGCAACATTACTATAATGGTCGCGGATCGGCAGCGCACCACTTCAGTTGCGCGGCGCCGGGCACGCTAAACAGGTGCGGAGCCGCGATGGCCGTTGGAGCGCTCGATCCCGGGTTCCCTACGAAAGTAGGTGGGCGCCATATGTCCGGGCCCACGAGCCCGGTCAGGGACAGCTCCCTCAAGGATCGATAAGGCCCCGGGGATATGGTCTCCTGACGCACCCCGCAGCTCCGCGTGGGCAATGTAGTGCTTCTGCCAAAGGCGCGCTACGCACCTGTCCGCCTGGGCGAGGCGCGCAGCCCGCTGGCAGCGGGAGACGCGCGACTCTCGTACGAGACACCCCTAACCGATCGCGACGCCGTCGCTCAGCGTCTCGTTCAATCTACGGGTAATCCCCTCGAGCCGCTCTGCCGCGGAATTGAAAGCGCCGATGACGGCTTCCTGGGCGGCATGCGCACGGTCCGCCGCAAGCGCGCGCGCATCATGCAGCTGGCGCAAATCTTCCTGCAATCGGCGAATCTGCAGCTTCGCGTCGGCCAGATCGTCGCCGATTTGAATTGCAGCCATGACGGTCAGGCGGGTGTCGCCGATCTCGCCGAATTTCCGGCGCAACTCATTGATGCGCTCATCGAGATTTCTCGCAAGCGCCTCGAGATTCTCTTCCTGTCCGTCGTCGCAGGCGACGCGGAACTGGCGTCCATTGATGACGACGTTGATCTGCGCCATGGCCTCAGGCCCCTTTGCCGTCGACGACGCTGCGGATGCTTTGCATGGCGGCGTCGAGCCGGCCGGCAATCTCGCGGTTGACGTCCGCGAGCCTTCGCGACCGCTCAGCTTCCTTGTCGAGAGCTTCGGCAAGCCGGGTGCGATCCACACCGAGCGCCTGCAACTGCTTGGCGAGCCCTTCTTCGCTGCGGTCGGCCTCGCGGCGGCGCTCGACGGCAGCGTCCAGGGCGTCAAGGGCCAGCGCCAGGCGCTTGACCGCCAAATCGAGCGCGCTCGGCTCCGTCATCGCCTTCTCCGCGCGAAAAAAATGTTGCGACGGCAGATGCTTAGGCAAAGAAGCTTACGTGCTGCGCGACCCTTACGTCAACGGTTGCATGATCTTTTGCCCCGATGTTTTCGCAGCCCTGTGCATGGCGGGGCGATCAAGGGAGCGTCACATTGACTCAAGGGGCTCACATGCTATCCAGCCGGCGCAAAAGGCCTTTTTCCATGACCGCAAA
Organism: Pseudolabrys sp.; assembly: GCA_035701545.1. GTDB lineage: Bacteria > Pseudomonadota > Alphaproteobacteria > Rhizobiales > Xanthobacteraceae > Pseudolabrys. The sequence goes on along the minus strand of DASSRW010000008.1, from coordinate 6,043 downwards.
CGCCTCGCCGACGGCAGCCATGGCGCCCGCAGAGCGCCTTGAGCGACCGGACGCCGCAGCCGCCGTCACGCACGAGCGGATGGCAAACGCCATTCGCGCACTGGCCATGGATGCCGTCGAACAGGCGAAATCTGGGCATCCCGGTCTGCCGATGGGCGCGGCGGATATCGCCACCGTTCTCTTCACGCGCTTTCTCAAATTCGATCCGGCCGATCCAGCCTGGCCCGACCGCGACCGCTTCGTGCTATCGGCCGGCCACGGCTCGATGCTGATCTACGCGTTGCTCTATCTTACCGGCTACGAGTCGGTGACCCTCGACGAGATCAGGCGGTTCCGTCAGCTCGGCTCTGCCACTCCCGGTCATCCGGAAAATTTCGTCACCAGGGGGATCGAGACGACGACCGGGCCGCTCGGCCAGGGCATCGGCAATGCAGTCGGCATGGCGATTGCCGAACGGCATCTCGCGGCCGAATTCGGCGCTATCGTTGACCATAGAACGTACGTGCTCGCGTCCGACGGCGACCTGATGGAAGGCATTTCGCAGGAAGCGATTGCTCTCGCCGGCCACCTGAAGCTTTCGAAACTCGTCGTGCTGTTCGACGACAACGGCATCTCCATCGACGGCGCGCTATCGCTGTCCGACAGCGTCGATCAGGTGAAGCGCTTCGAGGCGGCGGGATGGAACGCGTCGCGCATCGACGGTCATGATCCTGACGCGATCGCTACGGCAATCGAGAAGGCGCAGAGGTCGGACAAGCCGACGCTGATCGCGTGCAAGACCAAAATCGGCTACGGCGCGCCGACCAAGCAAGGCTCGGAAAAGTCGCACGGCTCGCCGCTCGGCGCGGAAGAGGTCGCCGGCGCGCGCAAGAATCTCGGCTGGACGCACGCGCCGTTCGACGTGCCAGGAGACGTTCTCAGTGCATGGCGGGCGGCGGGACAGCGTTCGAAGAGTACGCGTGCCGCCTGGAACAAGAGACTCGCATCGTTCGACAAGCGCGCCGAGTTCGAGCGGCGCATGCGCGGCGACCTGCCGAAACAGGCGCTCGCCGATGCGGTGAAAGCGGTCAAGCAATCGCTCGCGGCGACGCCGAAAGACATCGCGACGCGCGCCGCATCTGAATTCGCCCTCGAAAGTCTCGTTCCCGCCGTGCCGGAAATGGTCGGCGGCTCGGCCGACCTGACGGGCTCGAACAACACGCGCACCAAATCGATGAAAGCGATGAACGCGTCGGATTTTTCCGGCCGCTTCATCCATTACGGCATCCGCGAGCACGGTATGGCGGCCGCAATGAACGGCATGGCGCTGCACGGCGGCATCATTCCCTACTCCGGCACGTTCCTGGTGTTCTCGGATTATTGCCGTCCGTCGATCCGGCTCGCGGCGCTGATGGGCGAGCGCGTCATTCATGTGATGACGCACGACTCGATCGGCCTCGGCGAGGACGGCCCGACGCATCAGCCGGTCGAGCACCTCGCCGCCTTGCGCGCAATCCCGAACCTGCTCGTCTTCCGCCCATGCGATGCGGTCGAGACGATCGAATGCTGGCAGCTTGCGCTCGAGCACAAGGATCGCCCGAGCGTGATCGCGCTGACGCGGCAGAACGTGCCGCAACTGCGCAAGACCTTCGATGACCAGAACCGCTGCGCCGCCGGCGCTTATGAAATCGCCGCCGCGAGCGGCAAAGCGGATGTTTCGATTTTCGCGACCGGCTCGGAAGTCTCTCTCGCCGTCGAGGCGCAAAAGCTGCTCGCGGCAAGAGGCGTGCAGGCCCGCGTTGTCTCGGTGCCGAGCTTCGAATTGCTGATGCAGGCGCCGGAAGCTGCGCGCCGCGCCGTGATCGGCGAATCCAGGGTCAAGGTGGGCGTCGAAGCCGCCGTCCGGCAGGGCTGGGACGCGATCATCGGCTCCGACGGCGCGTTTGTCGGGATGACCACGTTCGGCGCCAGCGCGCCTTACAAGGACCTTTACAAGCATTTCGGAATTACTGCGGAGACGGTCGCCGAGGCGGCGCTGGGCAAACTGAACGGGCAATAACTATATTCGGTGTCATCGCCCGCGAAAGCGGGCGATCCAGTCAAGGCCGAGCCACAAAGGTGGCACAGATTGCTGGATGCCCCGCTTGTGTGGGCATGACGGTACAGAGTGAAGCCGGGAGCGACGAATGACAGTGCGAGTTGCCATCAATGGATTTGGGCGCATCGGCCGCAATATTTTGCGCGCCATCGCCGAGGCGGGCCGCAAGGACATCGAGGTTGTTGCGCTGAATGACCTCGGGCCGGTCGAGACCAACGCTCACCTGCTGCGCTACGACAGCGTGCACGGCCGCTTTCCCGGTGAGGTTACCGTCAAGGGCGACACGATCAGCCTGGGCAACGGCGTCATCAAGGTGACCGCCGAGCGCGATCCCTCAAAGCTTCCGTGGAAAGAACTTGGCGTCGACATCGCGATGGAATGTACTGGCATCTTTACCGCCAAGGAGAAGGCCTCCGCCCATCTCACCGCCGGCGCCAAACGCGTGCTCGTCTCGGCCCCTGCCGACGGCGCCGACATGACCGTCGTCTATGGCGTCAACCACGACAAGCTGACCAAGGACCACAAGGTCGTCTCGAACGGCTCGTGCACCACCAATTGCCTCGCGCCGGTCGCAAAAGTCATCAATGACGCCGTTGGCATCGAAACGGGTTTCATGACGACCATTCACGCCTATACCGGCGACCAGCCCACCCTCGACACGATGCACAAGGATCTCTACCGCGCGCGCGCGGCCGCACTGTCGATGATCCCGACGTCGACCGGAGCGGCGAAGGCGATCGGCCTCGTGCTGCCCGAGCTCAAGGGCAAGCTCGACGGCGTCGCCATCCGCGTGCCGACGCCGAATGTCTCGGTGATCGATCTCAAGGTGGTCGCCAAGAGGGAGACGACGAAGGAAGAAATCAACGAGGCGGTGAAGCGCGCCTCCGAGCAGCAGCTCAAGGGCATCCTCGCCTACACCAACGATCCGAATGTCTCGATCGATTTCAACCACGATCCGCACTCGTCCACCTTCCACATGGACCACACCAAGGTCATGAACGGCACGCTCGTGCGCGTGATGTCCTGGTATGATAACGAGTGGGGCTTCTCCAACCGCATGGCGGATACCGCCGTGGCGATGGGGAAATTGATCTAAGTGCTTGTCCCGGGCGCGGCGCAGCACGTAAGTGATGCGCTGCAGACACGAGACACTCCATGCAATTCCGTACTCTCGATCATGTCGACGTGAAAGGCCAACGCGTGCTCATGCGCGTGGACCTGAACGTGCCGGTCGAGAACGGCATCGTCACCGACGCAACGCGCATCGAGCGCACCGCCCCGGCGATCACGGAAATCGCGGATAAAGGCGGCAAGGTCATCCTGCTGTCGCACTTCGGACGCCCGAAAGGGCGGGATCCGAAACATTCGCTGAAACCCGTGGCCGCTGAAGTTGCGCGCGTGATCAAGCGGCCAGTCAGCTTCGTCGATGACTGTGTCGGCGACGCAGCCGAGCGCGCCGTCACCGCCATGAAAGCCGGCGATATTCTCTGTCTTGAGAACACGCGCTTCCATGCCGGCGAGGAGAAGAACGATCCAACATTCGTCGCCGCCCTTGCCAAACTCGGCGATATCTACGTCAACGACGCCTTTTCCGTGTCGCACCGCGCCCATGCCTCGACGGAAGGACTCGCACACCTGCTGCCAGCGTATGCAGGCCGCACGTTGCAGGCTGAGCTTGAGGCGTTCGAGAAGGCGCTGGAAAAACCGGAACGGCCACTCGCTGCCATCGTCGGCGGCGCCAAGATTTCGACCAAGCTCGAACTGCTCAGCAATCTGTTGTCCCGTGTCGACACGCTGATCATCGGCGGCGCGATGGCGAACACGTTTCTGCTCGCGCTCGGCAAGCCGATCGGAAAGAGCCTGGTCGAGCGCGATCTGGTCACGACGGCACGCAAGATCATGGATGATGCCAAGGCGGAGAAACGCGAGATCGTGCTCCCGGTCGATTCCATTGTGGCGCAGACATTCGAGGCGCACGCCCCTTCGCGCGCGGTCGACGCCGACCATGTTGGCGAAAACGACATGATCCTGGACATCGGGCCGCGCAGCATCGAGCAGGCCGTCTCGGTGCTGGCGCGCTCGAAGACGCTGGTGTGGAACGGCCCGTTCGGCGCTTTCGAGATGGAGCCGTTCGATAACGGCACGATCGAGGTGGCGGAGGCGGTTGCGGAACGAACGGCCGCCGGAAGACTTGCATCGATTGCAGGCGGCGGCGACACCGTTGCCGCGCTCAACGCGGCCGGCGTCACGGACCGCCTCACCTACGTTTCCACAGCGGGCGGTGCCTTCCTCCAATGGCTGGAGGGCAAGCCCTTGCCGGGAGTTGATGTGTTGAGAGTAAAATAACGTGAACACGTCCGGTTGTTCCGGGTGCGCTGGCGGGCGAATCCGGAATCCAGAACCGGGAGCACGCAGTTGGACCGGGTTCGCCGCTACGCGGCGCCCCGGCATGACAGGTTGAGATGGAGCGGGCGATGAATCTGGAAGAACTGAACAAGGTCGCGCAAGCCATGGTCGCGCCGGGTCGCGGTATTCTCGCAGCCGATGAATCCTCCGGCACCATCAAGAAACGCTTCGACGCCATCGGCGTGGAGTCGACGGAAGAAAACCGCCGCGACTACCGCGAACTGCTGTTCCGCTCGACCGATGCGATGAAAAATCACATCTCTGGCGTCATCCTTTATGACGAAACCATTTGGCAGAAGGCAAAGGACGGCACGCCGCTCGTCGAGCTCATCAAGAAGGCGGGTTCGATTCCCGGCATCAAGGTCGACGAAGGCACGAAGCCGCTGCCGCTCGCCGCGCCGGGCGAACTCATAACCACCGGCCTCGACAAGCTCGCCGACCGGCTGCCGAAATATTACGAGCAAGGCGCGCGCTTCGCCAAATGGCGGGCGGTGATCGATATCGGCTCGGGCATCCCGACGCGCAACTGCATCCGCGCCAATGCGCATGCGCTCGCGCGCTATGCCGCCCTCTGCCAGAACGCGCAGATCGTCCCCATTGTCGAGCCGGAAGTGCTGATGGATGGCGATCACGACATCAATCGTTGCTTCAGCGTGACCGAGCACGTCCTGCATGCGGTGTTCGAGGAATTGTATGAAGCGCACGTGATGCTCGAGGGCATGGTGCTCAAGCCCAACATGGTCATTCCCGGCAAGAAGTGCGCGAAGCGCGCGTCGATTGAGGAAGTGGCCGAGCAAACTTTGACCGTCCTGAAGCTTTGCGTGCCGGCAGCGGTGCCCGGCATTGCTTTCCTCTCCGGTGGGCAATCGGACGAAGAAGCAACGGCCCATCTCGATGCTATGAACAAGATCGGCAATCTGCCGTGGAATCTCACCTTCTCCTATGGCCGCGCGTTGCAGGCTGCGCCGCAGAAAGCCTGGTCGGGCAAGGGTGAGAATGTTGCCGCCGCGCAGCGGGCATTTTCACATCGCGCGAAGATGAATGGGCTCGCTGCGCTCGGACAATGGAAGGCCGATCTGGAGAGGAAGGCGGCGTAGGCCTCTGCGCCTGACGCCGTGACATCATGACGCGCAACGGCTGCATGAAAGTACAGCCGCTGCGGCGTTGTGCACGTCTGACGCATTTCCCTGAATGATGATGCTGGAGTAAGAAGGCCTCGCGGGCGACAAAGTGGAATTGGCTACGCCATTTCGCCAAGGCCATCTCTGCAAAGGCAGCCCTTGTCGTCTCACGCGGAAAAAAACGTCCATCGACTCAGCACAGCATCCCTGACGGTCAGCTCTGACGCGATCGTCTACGCAGCGATTGCCGCCGCGGGCCTGCTGCTGTCGTGGCTGACCCGCGCGCACGCTTCCCTACTGCCATTTTGGACACCGTGGGATTTCTCCTGGGTCGAGTTTCTTTCGGCTTGGCTGGTCGTCTGGTGGTACGTGCGGGGATTGCTTCTATCCCCGCCAGGCGCACGGCCGGGCATCGCCCGGCAGATTTCATTCTTTGTCG
>DASSRW010000007.1:0-16405 GCA_035701545.1 Pseudolabrys sp. | reverse complement strand
CCGCTCGGGCACCGGGTTGAGCCACACCAGGCTGCGATAGGTGTCGGCCATGCGCTGCATCCAGGCCTGGCCCGCCTCCTCGTTCCAGTGCTCGACCGAGCCGCCCGGATAGGCGATCTCGTAGGGGCTCATCGAGGCGTCGCCGACGAAAATCAGCTTGTAGTCGTGCGGATAGGTGTGCAGCACGTCCCAGATCGGCGTCGTCTCCTGGAAACGGCGGCGATTTTCCTTCCAAACTTTTTCATAAATGCAATTGTGAAAATAGAAATACTCCATGTGCTTGAACTCGGCGCGCGCGGCCGAAAACAGTTCCTCGGTCGCCTTGATGTACCAGTCCATCGAGCCGCCGATGTCGAAAAACAAAAGCACCTTCACCGCATTGTGCCGCTCCGGCCGCATCAGGATATCGAGATAGCCTTTGTGCGCGGTGCCCTTGATGGTGCCGTCGAGATCGAGCTCTTCGGGCGCGCCTGTGCGCGCGAACTTGCGCAGGCGGCGTAGCGCGAGCTTGATGTTGCGCGTGCCGAGCTCGACCTCGTCGTCAAGATCCTTGAACTCGCGTCTGTCCCACACCTTGACCGCGCGCTTGTTGCGGCTCTCGTCCTGTCCGATGCGCACGCCTTCCGGATTGTAGCCGTAGGCGCCGAATGGCGAGGTGCCCGCGGTGCCGATCCATTTCGAGCCGCCCTGGTGGCGGCCTTTCTGCTCGGCGAGCCGCTTGCGCAAGGTCTCGAGCAGCTTGTCGAGGCCGCCCATCGCCTCGATCTGCTTCTTTTCTTCTTCGGTCAGATATTTCTCGGCGAGCTTCTTCAGCCATTCGGCCGGGATTTCCGCCTCGATCGCATCGCCCAGTAGTTCCAGCCCCTTGAACACGGACCCGAACACGCGGTCGAACTTGTCGAGATTGCGCTCGTCCTTCACCAGCGCCGCACGCGAGAGATAATAGAAGTCCTCGACGCGCCGCGAGGCGAGATCGGCATCCATCGCCTGCATCAGCGTCAGATACTCGCGCAGCGTCACCGGCACGCCAGCGTTTTTGAGTTCGGTGAAGAAAGTGACGAACATCGAGTTGTCATGGCCGTGTATTTGTCGCTGGCAGAATTCGCCCTAGCCCCAGTCCCGTCAAGCCGCTAACAACGCTTTGACGGATAGGCGCCACACGGATGCACCTGCGCAGTCGAGCCCTGGAACCCCGATTGTTTGCGGCGGGCGCAAGCTGGCTGCTGTTGCAGGCACCGGCCATCTGGAACGGCTTTCCGCTCTTGCAATGGGACACCGGCGGCTATCTCGCGCGCTGGTACGAAGGCACGCTGGTCCCGAGCCGCGCGGTCGTCTACGGGCTGATCCTCAATGCGGGCGCCGTGATCGAGTTCTGGCCCGTCGTCGCCTTGCAGGCCGCGGTGACGGTGTGGGTGATCGCGCTCATTTTGCGCACGCACGGCCTCGGCGGCAGGCCGTGGCTGCTGCTCGGCATCGTGGCCACGCTCTCGATCCTGACCACCCTCCCCTGGCTCACCTCCATTCTGCTCACCGACATTTTCTGCGGCCTCGGCGTGCTCGCGCTTTATCTCGTCGTGATGGGCGGCGACACGTTGAGGCGATGGGAACGCATGGCGCTGATCGTTCTTGCCGCGGTTTCGGCCGCCACGCACAGCGCGACGCTTGCGGTTCAGCTTGCGATCCTTGCCGCCGGCGTTGTGATTTGGCCCGTCTCACGCGCGCGCGTGCCGCTCGCAGGCATCGCCCGCGGCATTGTTGCGCTCGCGCTTGGCGCTGTGATGGTCGTTGCCGCCGATTTCGCCGTGGCCGGACGCCTCGCCTGGACCCCGGGTGGCTTCGCGCTGTCATTCGGCCGCATGCTGCAGGACGGGATCGTTGCGCGCTATCTGAACGAGCACTGTCCCGATCCGGCGTTGCGCCTGTGCGCCTACAAGGATCGGCTCCCGCGCGATGCCGACGTCTGGTTCTGGGGCAGCGAGCTGTTTGACAGGCTCGGGCGCTTTGCCGGCCTCGGCCCCGAGATGCAAAGAATCGCGCTCGAAAGCCTTGCCGATTATCCCGGCATGCAACTCGAAACCGCGGCGCTTGCGACGGCCAGGCAGCTCATCGACGTGCATACCGGCGAAGGCGTGCTCAACTCGATCTGGCACACCTACGCGATCATCGAGGCCCACACGCCCTGGGCCGTGCCCGCGATGCGCGCAGCGCGCCAGCAGAAGAGCGAGATTTCATTCGATGCGCTCAATATCGTGGACTGGCCCATCGGCCTTCTCTCGATGGCGCTGCTGCCGGTGATTTTCGTCGCCGCGTCGCGAAGAAAAGAACAGGCGCCGCTCGGCGATCTGGCGGCGGCCGTCGCGCTCGCGATCCTCGCCAACGCTTTTGTCTGCGGCGCGCTCTCCAATCCGCACGACCGCTATGGCGCGCGCATTGTCTGGCTCGCCAGTCTGGTCGTGGTCGTTGCCGCTGCGCGCCTTGTTCTTGAGCGTATTGGGCCGGCCTCCGATTTGACCTAAGCTCGATACGATTCTGTTCGCCATTCCACTGGAGTTCGTCACGATGGCCAATGCTTCCGCCTCCGTTTCACAGCAACTGGTCCCGACCGGCAGGCTTCGCATCGCCGTCGCGGTCGCGCCGGCCCCGTCGGCCCAGTTCATCATCAAGGACGACAGCGGCTACCGCGGCGTCGCGGTGACTCTCGGGCAGGCGCTGGCGAAAAGGCTCGGAGTCGAAGGAGAGCTCATCGTGCACAACGGCTCCGGCGAAGTACAGAATTCGGCGGCGAGCGGCAAATGGGATGTCGCCTTCATGCCGGTCGATGAGGAGCGCAAGAAATTCGTCGACTTCGGCCACGCCTATCATTTGCTGCAAAGCACGTACCTTGTGCGTGCAGGCGCGAGCTTCGATTCGGTTGCAGGCGCCAACAAGGCCGGCGTGCGCATCGGCGGCATCGCCAACACCGCGACCTTCCGCGCCTCAAACCGCAGCGCGCCGGATGCGACGCATGTTGCTTTCGAGAAGGCCGACGCCGCGGTCGAGGCGTTGCGTGAAGGCAAGCTGGACGCGGTGGCGTTTTCGCGCGAGTCGCTCACCGGCCTGCAAACGAAAGTGCCCGGATCGCACATCCTCGACGGCGGTTTCATGAATTCGTGTACCGCCATTGCGTTGCCGAAAGGCAAGCCCGATGCGCTTGCCTACGCCAGCACATTTATTGACGAAGCGATCGGACAAGGGCTCGTGCGCAAGGCCCTCGATGAAATGGGCCTGAAGTCGTCGCAGGTCGCGCCGGCGGGGATGCAGCCGTAGTCTTTCGCTATCCGCGCGCAATGTCGGGCGTCTGAATACGTTCCGGCCGCACACCCAATCCAAAAAAGCGTGCCGGAATACGATCGAACAGCGGCCACTGCATCATCTTGAGAACAAGCGGCGCTTTCGGACGCTTGCCGCCGATCAAGGCCGGCGCGATAAGCCTGTTCTGCATCACGATTTGCAGAGCCTGAATGATGCGCGTGGCGAACATCCGCCGCCGTTGCACGGCTTCGAGCGTTTCGACGGTCACAGTTCCATTTCGCAACGGCAGCGCCAAGATGTTGGCCGCCGCAACGGCGTCCTGCACCGCAAGGTTGATACCGACGCCCCCGATTGGCGACATCGCGTGCGCGGCGTCGCCGATGCACAGAAGCCCCGGGCGATACCAGCGGTCCAAACGATCGACCGCAACGGTGAGAAGCTTTACGTCGTCCCAGCTTTTCACCTCATCGACACGGTCGCGCACGAAGGGCGAAATCGCCGCCACGGTCTCTCTGAACTTGCCAAGCCCGGCGCCTTTGACTCTATCGATGCCACCTTTGGGAATCACATAGGCGCACTGCCAGTAATCGCTGCGATTGAGCATCACCATCATGCGGCCGGCTTCGATGTGGCCGAAGACCTCATCGGTATCGTCCGGCCTGCGCGAGAGCCGGAACCACAGGACGTCCATCGGCGCGCCAAGATCGACAACCTTGAATCCGCCGCGCTCCCGTACGGTCGAATGACGGCCGTCACAACCGACGACCAGGTCGGCGCGAATTTCGAGCTCGCCATCCGGCGTCTTCGCACGCACGCCGGCCACGCGCCCGCCCTCTTCGATCAGGTCCGTCGCTTCGGCAAGCATGCGGAGATCGAAAGTCGCGTAGCGCTTCCCGTGCTCGGCCAGAAAATTGAGAAAATTCCACTGCGGCATCAGCGCGATGTAATGGCACTGCGTCGGCAGCGTGTCGAAATTTCCGATCGTCACGCGTTCGTCCCCGACCTGCATCGTGACGTGGCGCACCTTGGAATGTGGCAGCTTCAGAAATTCATCGAGCAGCCCGAGTTCATGCATCATCTCGAGTGTCGAGGGATGCACGGTGTCGCCGCGGAAATCGCGCAGGAAATCGGCGTGCTTTTCCAGCACCGTCACGCGCACGCCGGCGCGCGCGAGCAGAAAACCAAGCATCATTCCCGCCGGCCCGCCGCCGACCACGCAACAGGTGGTTTTGATCACAGCCATGGCCACGGATTTTAGGGGTCCGCTCCTTCCCGCGAAAGCCGATTTCCCGCTGGAATGAATGGCGAACGGTGGCTACGCCTGCTTTTCCGGCGTCGTGACCACGAGGCCGTCGAGCTCGGCGGTGACCTTGATCTGGCACGACAGCCGCGAGTTCGGCCGCACGTCGTAGCCGAAATCGAGCATGTCCTCCTCCATCGGCGACGGCTCCCCGACCTTCTCGCGCCAGCTCTCGTCCACATACACATGGCACGTTGCGCAGGCGCACGCGCCGCCACACTCGGCCTCGATGCCCGGGATGTTGTTGCGGATTGCGGTCTCCATCACGGTCGCGCCAACTTCGGCGTCGGCCGTGCGTGAGGTACCGGTGGAATCGATATACGTGATTTTCGGCATGACGTCGGATGGAAGGAGGCCCGGCAAAACGCCGGACGCTTTCTAATATAGGCTAACAATGCGATGCGCCATCCCTGTCTGCCCCGCCCGCCGGCGCGAAAATCAGACGGGATTTACATTCCGGAGTTTGGATAACAGATTATCGCGCCGCGGGTTCCCGCGGAATCACGCTCGACCGAGCGGGGCGAAATCCTCAGTGCGCGCGCAACAGCCTGGCGATCGCCGCGCGCGCAACCTCGACGGCGCTCGTAAGCCGTCGTTTGGCCGCCTCGAATTCGATCGCGGAGCCGTCGGCGAGTTCGAGCGCCTCCGCGGCGCTGGCGACATCCCATGCGCCGATCCCGCGGGCGGAGCCCTTCAGCGTATGGGCAAGCGGCGGCACGTAGGACGAGACCACCTGGTTCATGCGCGCCATCAGCATCTCGGCTTGCCGATCGAAGAGTTGCAGTACCTCGCGCTCGAGGGAGCGGTCGCCGAGCGTCATGCGCGAGAGGTGTGCGCGATCGATCGAGGCAAGATCGGCCGCCGGTGGCGGCGAGTCGATCGGTCGGCATGCAAGCTGTGTCATGACTCCTCCCCTCGGGCTTTCCGCCCGCTTATTGCCGGGGAGTTTGACAGGCAAAGGACCAAAACTCGGTAAATTCCGGGCCGCTCTCCCGCGCTTCTCCGCCTCGGAAATCGTGCAGCGTTAACGCCGCGCTACGCGCGACCGGTTGTCCCCAGGCATGCAGACGCGTGTGGAAAAACCGAAACCGCGCCGTTTCATGGTTAAAATACGATTAACGATGAATAGAAGTCCTTAACAGGACGGTTTTCTTCGGTTTGCCAAGCCGATAGGATGAACGGCCGGCGGCAAAAAGCCGCCCTGCGGCGGCCCGGGACGACCGCCAGAAGCCCAATTTGCGCGCCCGCGCCGCCGTCGCCCCTGCCGGGGCCGGAGCGCAATGTCCCTATCGCGTGACGACGAGGCGACGACCGCTATGGCCACCAATCCGCAAAAGTCGAAGGATCCGACGCAAAAGGCACTTTCGGCCATCGAGGAAGCGCTCAACGCCGGCGAGGGCGGGCTCCCGCCCCTGCGGCTCGAAACAAATCACGGCGAAGAAGCCCGGCCGGACCAGCCGTCGGCCGCTGCGGAGACGGATGCCGGCGACCTGTTTGATGCCGAGGCGGGTGCCGCGGGCGAAGACGCGGCGTTGCAGCGCCGGGCCGCGAACGATGACCGCGCTTCCGTAGGACAACTTCTGCAAGCGCTTCAGCAGCGTCCTTCGCGCATGCCGTATGCCGTTGCGACGGCAGTCGCCGCGCTCTGGACCGTCGGTGCGCTCGCGTTTGCGTATTTTTTCAGGACCGAGCTGCTGCAATTGACCGGAGCCCCGCATATCGGCGCGCCGGCAATGTTCGGCGTCGCGGCGGCCATCGTCATTCCGGTCATTCTCATTTACGTGATCGCGCTGCTCGTTCAGCGATCTCAGGATCTTCGTCACGTCGCTCAATCGCTCGCCGAAGTCGCCGTCCGCCTGACGCAGCCCGAAATCGCCGCGCGCGAGTCGGTCGTGACCGTCGGTCAGGCAATCCGCCGCGAAGTCGCCGCGATGGGCGACGGGGTCGAGCGCGCGCTCGCCCGCGCCGCCGAACTGGAGGCGCTCGTTCACAACGAGGTTTCCGCGCTCGAGCGCGCCTATAACGACAACGAGATCCGCATTCGCGACCTGCTGAGCGAGCTTTCCAGCCAGCGCGAGACGCTGGTCGGGCAGGCCGACCACGTCCGCAATGCGATCTCCAGCGTCCATCTCGACCTGTCGCACGATATCGCCTCGGTCGGCGATCTCGTCGCCGACAAAGTCAACGAGGTGGCGCAACGGGTGACCCACACGCTGACCGAGCGGGGCGAGCACATCACCCTCGCGCTCGGCCAGGCCGGCGATTCCATGATCGATGCCTTGAGCAAGCGCGGCATCGATTTGCTGGACCGGCTCGAAAGCACAAGCGACAAGACGACGACGACGATTACCGGCGCCAGCACGTCCATGATCGGTGCGCTGGAGGGGCGCAGCGCCGAACTGCTGGAACGGCTTGAAACGGCAAGCGGAAAGGCAATTACGGCGATTTCCTCGGCGAGCGACCAGCTCAACGCCAGCCTCACCTTCAAGGCCGATCACGTGCACGACGAATTCGCCGAGTTCGCCGCCCGCCTCCAGCAGATGCTGACGACGCGGCTCGACGATGTGGCGCAGGGTTTCGCGCAGAAGACCACGTCGACGGTCGAGGACATGTCCTCGCGCTCACGCGCGCTTGCGGATTCCGTCGCCGACGCCGGCAAGCGCATCAGCGACGAGGTCGCCGCGCGCATGCAGGACGTGAACGGCTCATTGCAAACGGCTGCCGATTCGCTGGTACTCCATCTTGGCACGCGCGGCGGCGACGTGGTGTCGCAAATCGAGCAGACCGGCACGCGCGTGGCCGACGCCATTCTGCTGCGCAGCAATCAAGCCGCCGAAACATTCAATCAAAGCTCGGAAACGCTTGCCACAGCGCTCAGCAGCCGCGGCGAGGCCGTCAAGGACATGCTGACCGAGCGGGCGCAGGCCTTCGAAGAGATATTCAACAGCAGCGGCACCGAGCTCAGCGAAAAGATCGCGCGCGACGCCGGCACCCTCGGCAACCTGATCGTCCGCCACATGGTCGAATTCGACCGCACGGTCAAAACCTACGGCGGCGACCTGCTCGACCGGCTGGGGCAACGCACGCACGATGTTTCCGAGGCGATGCGGAACTACGTCGACACGTTCGACGAGCGCGTCACCAGCCGCACCGATCAGGTGAGCGGCGTGCTCGATCAACGCCTGATCAGGTTCGAGCAGAATCTCGACACGCGCGTGGCTGGTCTCGCGCAGACGCTCGATACGGGCGGCCAGGGCGTTCTCAACGCGCTCAACCAGCGCATCGGCGAGCTTGTCGGCACGATCGACCGGCGCGGAACCGAGGTATCCGATGCGATCGGCGCCAAGATCGGCGAGATCGACACGACCCTTGGCGCGCGCGCGCTGGAAGTCGCCAATACGCTCGACAGCCGCGTCGGACGCTTCGAGGAATTGCTGGTCGGCCGCGCCGAGACGGTCACCCGGCAGATCGAGGAGCGGACGAAGGCCGCGGCCGATGTGCTCAATGCGCGCGTGGAGCAGCTCAGCGAGGCGATCAAGCAGAACTCATCCGAGGCGGAACGCTCGCTTTCGCAGCTCGCGACCACCACGACCGAGGCCATTCGCACCAGCGCCGGCGAGGTCGAAGGCGCGCTGCTGAGCGTGAGCGCGGAGGTCGCGCGCAATTTCGTCGGCAAGGCCGACGAGATCGCCAATACGGTGACCCGCAGCACCGCGGAAATGACCGCCGTGCTTTCCGACCGCAGCGGCGGCGTGCTCGGCGCCATCGCGGAAAAGGGGGCGGAATTTGCCCGCGAGATCGAAAATGCCACCCAGGGCGCGTTGCAGGCGATTGAGGAAAAGGGCCTCGCTTTCGCCCGCGCGGTCGTCGAGAACAGCGAGGACATCGCCCGTCTCATCAACAAGGCCGGCGACGGCGCGACGAGCGCGGTCTCGCGCGCGCTTACCGAGCTGAACACGACGACCCAAACGGCTATCGAGCAGTCGAAGCAGACCTCCGCCGCCGCCGTCGCCGAGATGCGCGAGACGCACAGCATGCTCAGCTCCGATACCACCGCGCTGTTCGAGCGGCTGCGCGAGGCCAACATCATGTTGCAGGAGGTCTTGACCGGCTCGCACGAGAACATCGCGGCACTGGAAAACACGCTGATGCTGCGCGTGTCCGACTTCGTCACGGCGATGAACGACGTCGGCAACAGTACCGGGCGCGCAAGCGAGAAACTGGAGGAAAGCATCAACGGCTTCCGCGAGGTGACCGCGCGGGTGGTCTCCAACCTTGGGCAACTGGCGTCTCAATTCGAATCGCAGGGACGCGATCTCGGCAAGGTCGCCGAGCAGGTCGAGCGCAGCAACCAGCGCACCGAAGAGGCGGTCAACGAGCGGCGGGTGAGCCTCGATTCGCTGATCGCGGCCCTCGACATCCGCACCGAGGATATCGATGACCGTCTCAAACGGTTCTCCAGCCTGCTCGATGAATCGCTCGAGTCAGCCGCGGCGCGGGCGCGCGAAATCGCGCGAGTCGTTTCGGAAAGCAGCAGCGAAGGCACGCGTATCATCGGCGAGCAGTTCGAGCGCGTGCGCGCCGCCACCGAGGAGGAGCGGCGACGAACCGCCGAAGCGATGCGGACGGTTTACGATCAATCGGCCGGCGACACGCACGAGATCTTCCGCGAGGCAAACGAGCGCTTTGCCGAGGTGGTGCAAGGCATGAAGCAGATGACTGCGGAAATGCAGCGGGAGCTCGAGGCGACGCGCACCGAGTTGCGCCGCGGCATCCTCGAACTGCCGCAGGAAACCGCCGAGAGCGCCGCGCAGATGCGGCGGGTGGTCGTCGATCAGATCGAGGCGCTGGCCGAGTTGAACCGCATCGTCGCCCGTCACGGCCGCAATCTCGACACGGTGGAGCCGACCCGGCGGATCAAGCGCGACGAGCCGCCGCTCGCCATCGGCGGCGGACGGTCCGAATTCACGGCGAGCCGCGCGGCGCCGCGTGACCTTGGCAGCTTCGCGCCTTCCGGCACGCGGCGAACGGAAGCGCCGCCGCCCGCTCCGGCGCAGGGAAACAACAATCGCGGCTGGCTCACCGATCTGCTCAACCGCGCCTCGCGCGACGACGACGAGAGCGGCAAGGAGCCGCCCCGCGAGACGAGCCGGCCGAATGAGGAGCGCACGCCCCGGCACTCGATCGAATCGCTCGATTCTCTTTCAGTCGATATCGCGCGCATGATCGATCATGAGGCAGCCGCCGATCTTTGGGACCGCTACAAGCGCGGCGAGCGCAACGTCTTTACCCGAAGGCTTTATACGCTGCAGGGTCAGGCGGCGTTCGACGACATCCGCCGCCGCTATCGCGCCGACCGCGAATTCAAGCAGACGGTCGACCGCTATATCGCCGAATTCGAACGGCTGCTCGAGGAAGTCTCGCGCGACGATCGCGGCCAAGTGGTCGCGCGCACCTACCTCACCTCGGAAACCGGCAAGGTCTACACCATGCTGGCGCACGCCGCGGGGCGGCTGGATTGACGGGCGAGCCTCCGCGAGGCGTTTGCCGACTACCGCTTGCCGCCGCCGCCGCCGAAGATCAGGCGGCTCGGGTTGGCGTCGAGATTCTTCACCGTCCGGTCGATGTTGCTCAGCGTGCGGTGCGCTTCGGCGGACAGCGAGTCGATCTGCCGCGAACCCTTGGCCGTCAGCTTGTTGACATTATCGGTGATCTCGGCAGTGCGCTTGTCGAGATTGTCGGAAAGCTGCTTGATCGAGCGCACCATCTCGCCGACATCCCCGCCCTTGCCGTCTTCGCCGCCGGCGAGGCTCTGCAGGCCCTCGGCAATCTTGTCGATGCGTCCGGAATTGCGCGCGAGCGCGGCTGAGAAAGTGTCGATCTGCGCCAGCACGTTGTTGACATGTTCCGAATTATGCGCGAGCGCCTCGGTGAACGAGTCGAGATGTTGCAGCGTGGCGTGCAGCGCCTTTTGATTGTCGGCGATCAGGTCATCGAGACGGCGCAAAACGTCGCGCGCGGCCTGCGTCGCGTCGAGCGTCGCGGCGGCCGGAGCGGTGAGTACCGGCGGATTGTCCTTCGTGCCGGCAAGCGGCGGCAAATTCACCGATCCGCCGTGCAGCGACAGCGAAGCGATCCCGGTCAGTCCCTGAAATTCCAACCCGACTTCGGTGTCCGGCCGGACCGCGACGGCCTTGTCGATCGCGATATTCGCCAGCACGCGCTTCGGCTGCGCCGGGTCAAGCGACAGCGAGGTCACCTCGCCCACCCTGATGCCGTTGAACAGCACCGAGGCGCCGGTACGAAGCCCGGATACCGGTCCGTCGAATGTCACGCGATAATAGGCACGCTCGCTCGAGCCGCCACTGTTCTGGAACCAATAGATAAAACCGAACACCGCCGCGATAATCGCCAGCGTGAACGTGCCGATGACCACGTAGTTGGCTTTGGTTTCCATCAGGCGATTCTCCGCTCAGGCGTGCGCGCTGGCCGCGGCGCGAGCCTCAATGGCGCGCGAGCGTTTGCCATGAAAATAGGCTTTCAGCCAAGGGTGCTCGGACGCGAGCATCGTCTCCATCGTGCCTTGCGCGATCACCTTTCCGTCGGCCAAAACCGCAATGCGGTCGCATACCGTGTGAAGGCTGTCGAGGTCGTGCGTTACCATGAAAACGGTCAGGCCCAAAGTGCGCTGGAGGGTCGCAATCAGGCTGTCGAAATCGCCGGCGCCGATCGGGTCGAGCCCTGACGTCGGCTCATCGAGGAAAACGATTTCCGGATCGAGCGCAAGCGCGCGGGCGAGCGCCACGCGTTTGGTCATACCGCCAGACAGTTCGGACGGAAACTTGTCCTGCACATCCGCGCTCAATCCCACCATCTCGAGCTTGGCGATGGCAAGCTCATCAAGCAGCCGCTGCGACAAATTCAGGTATTCGCGCACGGGAAATTGCAGATTTTCCTTCACCGTCAGGGATGAAAACAGCGCCCCCTGCTGAAACAGCACGCCCCAGCGCCGCTCGACGGTCTGCCGCTCGCTGTCGTTCGCCGCGTCCATGTCGACGCCGAAGACCTCGATTTTTCCGTGCCGCTTCGGCAGCAGGCCGATGACCGTGCGCATGAGCACCGATTTGCCCGCGCCCGAGCCGCCGACAAAGCCGAGCACCTCGCCGCGATAGACGTCCAGATCGAGATGATCGAGCACCTTGGTCTCGCCGAAGCCGACGACGACATCGCGCGCGGCGATGACGACCTCCTTTCCGTTCTTGCCGTTGACCGCCATCGCTCACATTCCGATTGAGGCGAAGAAGATGGCGAACAGGCCGTCGAGCACGATCACCAGAAAGATCGACTCGACCACGGACGCGGTGGTCTGCAGTCCGAGCGACTCTGCGCTGCCTTTGACCTTGAGGCCCTGCACGCAGGCGACAATGCCGATCACGAGCGCCATGAACGGCGCCTTGATCATGCCGACCTCGAACGTCTGGAGCGAAATGGCTTCTTTCAGCCGCCCGAGGAAAATCTCGGGATCGATGCCGCCGTAAAACCAGGCAACCAGCCCGCCGCCGTAGAGCGCCGCCATCGAGCCGAGAAACGTCAGGATCGGCACGCCGATAATGAGCGCCAGAATGCGCGGCAGAACGAGAACCTCCACCGGGTCGAAGCCCATGGTGCGCAAGGCGTCGATCTCCTCGCGCATCTTCATCGAGCCGAGCTCGGCGGTGTAGGCGCTGCCGGAACGGCCGGCCACCATGATGGAGACGATCAGCACGCCGATTTCGCGCAGGACCAGGATGCCGACCATGTCGACGACGTAAACGTCCGCGCCGAATTTGCGGAAATGAAAGATGCCCTGCTGCGCGATAATGCAGCCGATCAAAAACGTGATCAGCAGGATGATCGGCACGGCCCGCCAGCCGACGTTCTCGAGATGATGCACCATCGCGGTCAAGCGGAAGCTGCGCGGCCGCGCCATTACGCGCACGAGCGCGACGGAAACGGCGCCGATCATGTTGGCGCTCGACACGAGCGAATCGAGGGCCTTCACCATCGTGCGGCCGACGGCGGCGAGCGTATGGATGAATTCACTTGGATGGCGGCGGCGCGGCGGCTTCTCGGGAACGCCGTGTACCTCGTCCATCAGGCTGCGATAGGTGTCCGCAAGACCGACCATCGCGGTATCGCAGCCGTGCGCCTTCCATGCGCGCACCAGCCGCTCCAGAAGCCAGGCGCCGAAGGTGTCGAGCCGCTCGATACCGGCGGCGTCGACGATCACGCTGCGGATCGCCTCCTGTCTGCCGGTCTGAGCGTCGATCAGCGACTCAAGCGCACGGGCGTGCTGCGCCGTCCAGGCGCCGGTCGCCGCCAGCCTGAGGCGCTCGCCCTCGGTGGTGCTTTCGAGCAGCGTGGTGGTCATTCAGCGCGGCCTGCGCCCAGCCATGGCGGCAACATCCGAATCCGGGCCATACTCGGCCACGCCCTGGAACCTGTCGAGGGTTGTTCTTACCGATTGCCGCATGGATATCCCCAAGCCCCTTTCGCTTTCAGCGGCGGTCGAGCGCTGGCCCATCGCAGGCCGCTTCAATATCAGCCGCGGCGCCAAAACCGAAGCCGTCGTGGTCGTTGCCACGCTGTCGGACGGTATCCACCGCGGACGTGGCGAATGTGTGCCATACGCCCGATACGGCGAGACCGTCGACGACGTTCTGGCTGCAATTGAGGGGCTGCGGCCAACGATCGCGCGCGGCCTCGGCCGGACGGGCCTGCAAACCGCCATGCCGCCGGGCGCGGCGCGCAACGCCCTCGACTGTGCATTCTGGGATCTCGAGGCCAGGCGTTCCGGCCGGCGCGTCCATGAACTTGCGGGCCTTCCCGCCCCCAGGCCGCTAACGACAGCCTATACAATCTCGCTCGATGAGCCCGCGGCCATGGCGCGCGCAGCCGAAAAGGTGGCGTTGCGTCGCCTTCTCAAGGTGAAGCTCGGGGCGGCGGGCGATCCTGCCCGGATTGCCGCGGTGCGCGCCGCGGCGCCTCGAACCACGCTCATCGTCGACGCGAATGAAGGATGGACCGACGCCAATCTGTCCGACAACGTCGCGGCCTGCGCCGCGGCCGGAGTCAAACTCATTGAGCAGCCGCTGCCCGCCGGCCGCGATCAGGCGCTGGCGAACGTGACGCGAAGCGTTCCAATTTGCGCCGACGAAAGCGCGCACGATCGCGCGTCGCTCCCTGATCTCGTCGGCAAATATGATGCGGTGAATATCAAGCTCGACAAGGCGGGTGGTCTCACTGAAGGACTGGCAATGGCTGCCGAAGCCGAACGACTCGGTCTTTCGATCATGGCCGGCTGCATGGTTGCGACGTCGCTGTCGATGGCCCCGGCGGTGCTGCTCGCGCAGAAAGCCGCCTATGTCGACCTCGACGGCCCGCTGTTGCTCGCGGGCGACCGGCCTCACCGCCTGCGCTACGATGAAACCTGTGTATTTCCTCCCGAGATGGAACTCTGGGGATAAAGGAACACGCTGATTCTCTTTGCGAATTGCGCGAACAATTTATTTTCGCGAAGCTTGCGCCGCCCACACATTGCCTTAGACTTTGGTGAAATGGCGGTGCGAAAACCGTCAGGGGGAAATACTCAAGTTCGGGGACAATTTAATGCGCTATCGCGAGCTGGCTTTGAGCGCGGCGTTGCTGTGTGCGACCGTTGCGCCCTCCTCTGCAACCATGCTGATTTCGGAGGATCGCGGCGGACAGATCGGCCAATACCTGCAAACTTTCGCAGCGGTGCGCTCGAGCGGCGAACGCGTGGTGATCGACGGCAATTGTCTGTCGGCTTGCACGCTCGTGCTCGGCACAATTCCGCGCGACCGCATTTGCGTGACACCCCGCGCGCGGCTCGGCTTTCATGCAGCGTGGATGCCGGATGCGGATGGTCATCCGGTGACGAGCCCAATGGGCACGCAAGCGCTGTGGAAATTTTACCCGAATTCCGTGCGCCACTGGATCAACCGGCACGGCGGTCTTTCCCGGCAGATGATCTATTTGCAAGGGCACGATCTCGCCGCGATATTGCCGTCGTGCAACGCGCCGCGGACAATCCACGCACGCGCGCGCTCACGCCACCGCTTCTCTGCGGCCCAGGCGTTGCGCTATCAGCGCGCAAGCGCCGCCCGCGACAGCCGATAACGCCATCGCCCAATAGGCGCCGCTGCCGAAGGCTGCAAACAGCAGACCGGAAACACTTGTTGCCGCGGCCATCGCGAGTCCGAGCGCGATGGCGAGATAACCTTGCGCCCGCGCTCCCTGGCCGGCCGGCACGCGGCGGGCGATCAGGCCAAGCGTACCGAGATGGGTCGCGGCAAAGCTCAAGGCGTGCAGAAGCTGTAGCCACGGCAGCAAAGCCGTCGGCGGATCCAGGGCCATTGCACCCCAACGCAGCATGCTGCCCGTCGCGCCGGCGATGAGCAGCACCATCGGCGTTATGCGCACCGGCAGGCGCCCGGAAACCGCAAACAGCGCAATCTCGGCAACGACGCCAAGCGCCCACAACGCGGCGATCGCCACGCCGTCCAGTCCGATCGCGCTCCACGCGACCGTCGAGAAACTGTAGTAGACGGCGTGGCTCGCCTGAATGAGGCTCGCCGCCGCCAACACCGCGAGATAGACCGGATCGCGCAGCAAATCTTTGCGCGGCTGGGATCGGGGCCCTGTCGCCGGTGATGGCGGCAGCGGCGCGAGCAGAAACGTAGCCGCCGCGACACCGACATAAGCCGCCGCAATCAGCCAGATCAGATCGCGG
Source organism: Pseudolabrys sp. (assembly GCA_035701545.1). Taxonomy (GTDB): domain Bacteria; phylum Pseudomonadota; class Alphaproteobacteria; order Rhizobiales; family Xanthobacteraceae; genus Pseudolabrys. The sequence continues at coordinate 1,022 of DASSRW010000007.1, read as the reverse complement.
TCCGGAAGCAGGTCGGCCGCGCGGCCCGCGACGAAACTGCCGGCGATGAAGGCGGCCGATCCCCAGAGGCGCACCGGCCCATAGGCACGGCCAAGGGTCGCGAGGCCACGCAAGGCGTAGGCATCGGTCAGCGGCATTACCGGCGTATAGGCCGCCGACGCGATGGCAAATACGATGAAGATCGACGCAGCGCCTTGCGCCATCCCGAGCAGCACGTAGCCCGCAACTGTCGCGCAGGCGCAGGCCGCAAGCAGCAAACGCAACCCGTCACGCAGGTCCGCCTGCCGCGCAATCATGGGGACGACCAGGACTCGCGCCACCATCGGCAATGCGAGCAAAAGCCCGATCGCCTGCGCGTCCAGGCCCTTGGCCTTGAGCCACAGCGGAAAGAACGGGAGCTGGATGCCGCCGAGCGTGAAAATGGCCGCGTAAAGCGCCGCCAGCCGGGGCGTAAAGCCGGCCGGGACGGAAGGATGAAGCGTCATGCCGCCAACACTGCTGGACGAATCGGGCCCCCTGATTGATAGACTGAGCTGATTCGGATTGCACATGGCGACTGACCGTGGTGGCTGATCCATACCGCTCGGCGCAAACTCCGGCAGGGCCGGCGCAACGCGACCGCCACGCACTTTCCGATCCGCTCCGCGGCGACGGGCGGGGCCGCAGTCATCTCAACGAATATGACGCGCGGAGCCGTACCGCGGTCACTCCTCTGCTGCTGATCAAGTCGCTTGAGCGCATCGAAACCCTGCTGCGGGCCGGCACGCCGGAGGCGTTCCAGCGCGCGCAGCAGGAACTGCGGGCGATGGCGAAGTTCATGCGCCAGGCCGGCGCGCGGACGGACGAAGAAGCATCCCGCCGCGAGGCGCTGTTGGGCCTGCTCGACCAGTTCGAACGGCGCGTCGACGCGATGGCGGCGCGGCACGCGAGCGTGGCGGAAGGCTTTGCGCCGTTCCGGGCCGCAACGGCGCGCAGCCGCACGCTTCCGGAACCGCAAGCCGCCGGCGAAAGGCCCACTCCCA
>DASSRW010000006.1:0-11972 GCA_035701545.1 Pseudolabrys sp. | reverse complement strand
CGATCACCTCATCGCCCATCGCCGGCAGCACGAATTCGTCATAGCTGGTGCCGCCGCCGATCACCGGTTTCTTGTTGCCCGACGCCGCGAGCTGCTTGGGGAATTGCAGCGACATCGGGCCGACCATCAGCGTGAAGATCGCGTCGGCGACCTTGCGGATAGTCGGGATGTATGGCCCAAAATCCTTGGTGCCGAGCGGCGGCCAGATTTTCTGGATGACCTTGCCGCCGCAGTCCTCGAATGCCTTCTGGAAGCCGCCGACCTGCTCGTAGCCAAAGGCATAATCGGCGGCGATCGTCACCACCTTTTTGTAACCAGTGTCACACGCCCATTGACCGAGTGCATGCGTCGGCTGTGAGCTCGACCAGCCGGTGCGGAAGAAATAGGGGTATTTGCTGAGTTGGCGCTGCGTGAGGTCGTCCGCGGCGGCAACAGGCGCGATGTACAGCGTCTTTTCGCTGTTGCTCACCGGCGCAAGCGCGTAGCCCGTCGATGCCAGCAGGCCGCCGATGAACATATGGACGTGGTCCTGGAGCACGAGCTTCTTGGCTTTGGTGACCGAGGTGTCGCCCTTGCCCTGGCTGTCCTCGACGATGAACTTCACGTTCATGCCGCCCAGCTTGCCGTGATGCTCGTCGAGATACATCTGGAAGCCGTTCACCATGTCCTTGCCGACCTGCGCGAAGATGCCGGTCATCGGTGAGATGAAACCGATGCGCAATTCTTCCGCACCGGCAGATGAAGTCATGCCGAGCGCGACGCCGGCAACCGCCAGCAACGGACTCAGCTGTCGCAGTCTTTTTGTCATAGTTCTTCCTCCTTTGTTGCCGTGGTTTTCCGCTCACATCAGGAAGTCACGGACGCCAACCTCTCCGGTTTCTTGTCTTTGTCTTTTTGCATCCGCCATTGGCGGATGTACGCGGGGATGCCCATCAGGCCGTTCGGCAGAAAGAGAATCGTGAGCACGTAGATTCCGCCGAGCACGTATTGCCACCACGGCACCAGCGTACTCAGGTATTCGCGGATGCCGAATACGATCGCGGAGCCGATCGCGCCGCCGACCAACGTGCCGGCGCCGCCGAGTACGACCATCAGCAAGGCGTCGACGGATGTGGTCAGCACGACCGTTTCCGGGCTGACGATGCCGTTGGTGAAGGCCCACAGGACGCCCGACAAGCCGCCGAACGCGCCGGCGATGATGAAGGCGATGTATTTGTGCAGCCAGGTGTTGTAGCCGAGGATCTGCATGCGCAGTTCGCGCTCGCGGATTCCCATCAGCGTCGCGCCGAACGGGGAGCGGATCAGCAGGTACAGCAGGCCGAGCGAGACGACGAAGAATGCGAAGACCAGATAGAAAAAAGTGATCTCGTTGGTGAGGTCCAGGCCGAAGCTCGGCCGGACCGGAACGTTGATGCCGTTGTCGCCGCCGGTCATCGAGCTCCAGCGGTAGGCAAGACCCCAGACGCATTGGCCCAGCGCCAGCGTAATCATGAGGAAATAGACATTGCTCGCGCGCATGGCGAACAGGCCGAAAAAGGCCGCCAGCGCCCCGGCAACCAGCATGCCGAGCAGAACAAGCAGCCAGAAATCCCAGCCCAGGCCAAAGTGATACCGGGTGGCCATGATCGCGGTGAAATAGGCGCTTATTCCGAAATACGCGGCCTGACCGAGCGACGCGAGCCCGGTGAAGCCGAGCAGGAGATCGACGCTCATCGCAAGGATCGCAAAGACCAATGCGCGTGTTGCCAGCAGCACCACGAACGATGTCGAGTGCGGAATAATGTAGGCGAGCGCGAGCAGCACGATCGCGACGGCCAGGACCTTGAATTTTTGCCCGCTCATCGCGTTTCACTCGCGCCCGAACAGGCCGGTCGGCTTGATCGCAAGGATCAAAACCATCGGCGCGTACAATGTGAAATAGGAAACCTCCGGAAACAGCGCTTTGCCGAAATTGTCGGCAAGGCCGACGGCAAGCGCCCCGATGGCGGCGCCGCCGAGGCTGCCCATGCCGCCGATGATGACGACGGCAAACGCGAGCGGCAGCATCTCGAAATCGAGGCCGGGATAGATGCCGAGGAAGGCGCCGCCGATCACGCCGCCGAGCGCGGCGAGGAATGCGCCGAGCGCGAAGATGAACATCGAGATGCGGTTGGTGTCGATGCCGACGCCGCGCGCCATCTGCGCGTCATCGACGGTGGCACGCACGGCCGCGCCCATCCGGGTTTTTTCCATCGCCAGCCAGAGCGCGATGCCGATCGCGAGCGCGAGGGCGATCATGAAGATGCGGTAAGCCGGAAAATAAATTCCGCCGATCACGAGGCTCGTGCCGAGCTCCGCCGGCGGATTGATGTCCATGTTGTTGCCGCCCCAGATGTCGAGCGCGGCCTGCTGGAACAGGAAGGCGAAGCCGACGGTCAGCAAGACCTGCCGCAGCGGATCGAAGCCGAGCGGCCGCAGGAAAATCCGCTCCATCAGCAGGCCGACGATCGCAACGGCGACCGCGGCGGTCGGGATCGACAGCGCCCATGAGCCGGTGCCGGCAATGACCGAGATCGCGACATAGCCGCCGAGCAGGAAGTAGGAGCCGTGCGCAAGGTTGACGATGCGCATCACTCCGAAGATGAGTGAAAGGCCGCTGCCGACGAGAAACAGCAGGGCGCCGTACGATACGCCGTTGAACGCCTGGATGATCCAGAAATGCATCCCCCCGAGAATCCTTCTTTTGAGTGAAGGTTGAAAGCCAGCTTACCGCATGATCGGCCTGAGTAAACACTCCCAAATGGCCGCAGCCGGCGCCTGACGCGGGCCGGTTTTCGGCCGGCCGGCGTGGATACGGGCGGGTGCTATGCGGGCTTTGCGCGCGCGGAGCGTGCGTGTCTTTTTGGCGGGATGACCGGGAGCAGCAGGTAGGGCGATCTGGCGCCGCCGAAGTGCAGCGTGGTCGTGCCGTTGAAGATCTTTGTCGGGCGGTCGGCGGGATCGTTGTGCAGGAACGGTCCGCAGCCGGTGAGCTCGTTCTTGAAGTTCGACAGCTTGCCGCCGCTGCCGCCGCCGTATTCGTAATCCTTGCCGCGGATCGACAGCGCGATGCGACAGCCTTGCGGCACCACGATGGACGTCGGCCAGATTTCGATATCGAGTTCGACGACCTCGCTCTTCCTGAGGGGCTGAATCCGGTCGTGCGTGTGATAGGGACGGTAAGGCGTCGAGAGTTTCGGATCGAGCTTGCGGTGCGAGGCGCGCAGCCAGCCTTGCGCGACCGGCGTGTGCGGATCGATCGCGCCCTGGAACACGATCTCCTTCAGGTCGCCGGTAAAGGCGCGCAACACGATGAACAAGTCGGCGTCCCTGGTCGAGGAGGACGCAAAGAGCTTGAGCGCGGAGGGGCCGGTGATCTCGGTTTCACTGTCGAGCGGCGGCGTGAGAAACGTGAGCCCGTCGCCCATCGCCGCAAACTTGAGCTGCGCGCGGCCGGACGGCTTCTTCGTCGTCAGCCCCTGATCGCGCGGATCAAGATAGAACTTCGTCCATTTCGTGCGCTTGAGCGGCCATTCGTTTTCGGCGCGCGGCACGAATTTCTCGCCTGGATGGCGCACCTGCAAGAGCACGCGCGGCTGCTTCGACCAGCCGGTATCCTTGCCGTGCAGGAAATAGTCGAAAAACCGCTTCTGCTGCTCGCGGCCGTAATCGGTGTAGAAGTGCGTCCAGTGCTCGATGCCGTGGGCTTCGAGCCATTTGTCTTTCGACGCGGCGCGCACGAAGCCTTCGAAATTGCCGCGCGGATGCAGGCCCTGGCCGCCCCAGTTTGCGGCGGAGAACATCGGCACCTTGACCTTCGACCAGACCGGCGAGCGCGCCTTGTGGTACTCGTCGTCGAGCGGATGCGCGCGAATGTCCTCGCCGAAATTGGCGCGGTTTCGCGCAAGCTCGTCCTCCGGCAGGGTCTCGGGCCCGCACACGAGTTGCCCGTGAACGCGGCTGCGCTTGCCGCGCTCGCCCGCGCCGTATTGCACGGTCTTGACCTGCATGTCGTACCAGTTCTCCCAGAACGTCGAGAGAATGCCGCCATGATGCGTCATGTCGCGGTACCAGTCGGCGGCGCCTTCCCAGATGCAGATCGCGGCGAGATGCGGCGGCTGCAATGACGCGACGTGCCACTGATTGATGCCGTAGTAGGAAATGCCGTCGAGCCCGACCTTGCCGTTCGACCATGGCTGCTGGCCGGCCCATTCGATGCAATCGTAGTAGTCCTTGGTCTCGCGCGGCGAGAAGTGATCGATGAAGCCGGGCGAACAGCCGGCGCCGCGCGAGTCGACCCGCACGCAGGCGTAGCCGTGCGGCACCCATTTCTCCGGATCGACCACTTCCCAGCTTTGATAGAGATTGCTCGAGCCGGCGGTGACGTCGGGATGCTTTGTCGCCATGCGCTCCCACGCGCTCGGATAGCCGTCCTGAAACGCGAGATTCTTGGCGTAAGGGCCGTAAGAGAAAATGACGGGATATTTGCCGTCCTTGATCGGCCGGAAAACGTCGGCGCGCAGAACGAGGCCGTCATCCATGGTGATCGGCACGTCGAAATCGATCCGCATGCCGTCGCGGACTTCCGTGCGCTGCTGCAAGGACGACATGATATCCTCCCGGGCAAGTCATGGTCATGGCCGGACATAGCCCGTCGAAGACGGGCGTGAACGTCCTTATGTCCCGGCCACCGACACCTGTGTTTGCACCAAGGCTACAAAGACGTGGATGCCCGGCACAAGGCTTGTGTTCGGGCGGGCCGAAGGCCGAACCCGAGTGCCGGGCATGACGAAATCATAGTTAAGGGTGGGGCGTTTAGCGTTTGCGCCGCTTTACCTTTGCCTTCTTCTCCAGCACGGCGCAGACGGCGGCTGTGTCGCGCGCGCCGAGGCCGCTGCGCAGTGCGGCGTCGTAAACCGGCTTCGACGCGTCGAACATCGGCGTCGGCACGCGGATTTTGCGCGCGTAGTGGCCGATCACGTCCATGTCCTTCTGCCACACGTCGATCTTCATAGTCGCGTCCTTGTAATCGTTCTTCACCATCATGGGCACGCGCAACTCGAAGACGCGCGAATTGCCGGCGCCGGCGCTGATGAGATCGAAGATCATTTGCGGCGGAAGACCGGCCTTCATGCCGAGCACCATCGCTTCGGCGCTCGCCACGTTGTTGATTGCGACGAGAAGATTGGCGACGTATTTCATCTTGCTGCCGTTGCCGAAGGCGCCGACGTCGTACACGCGCCGGCCGAAGTCCTCGAACATCGGCTTGAGGCGGGCCACCGCTTTTGAGTCGCCGCTCGCGTAGAACACCAGGTCGCGGTCGCGCGCCTGTGCGCCGGTGCCGCTCACCGGACAATCGAGCATCGTATGGCCGGCCTTGCGAAAGACGCGCTCCGCCTTCTCCTTGTCTTCGATCTTGAAGGTGCTCATCTCGACAATGGTGCGCGGCGAGAGCTTCGCCGCCGCAATCTCGCGCGCTGTCGCAGCCAGCGCTTGCGGCTTCGGCAGGCTGGTCAGAATGACAGGCGCCTTGTCAGCAACATCGGCGGCATTTTTAGCAAGCTCGACGCCGGCGGCCTGCGCCTCGCGGCGTCGCGTCTTGTCCGTATCGAAGCCCACGACGCGCCATCCAGCGGCTGTGAGATTTCTTGCAAACGCGCCGCCCATGATGCCGAGGCCGACGATTCCAATGAGCCCCTTCTTCTTGCCGGCCGCGGCCATTCCAAGCCTCCCCTTTCAGTGCCATGAGAATTCGTGGCGAATCCCGGTGTCGTCTTAAGCGGTCGGAGCCGCTGCTGTCGAGTGGCGCGGCGGCCGCAGGGTGCCTTTCATGCCGCGCTTCAATCGCCTATCGTCGCGCGCAAAAGACGATCGGGAGGAATCATGAAAATCGGAATTCCCGGCCTTGGCAACATGGGCGCCGCCATCGCTGCGCGGCTGATCGAGGTCGGCCATCAGGTCACCGTCTGGAATCGCACGGCTGCAAAGGCGAAGCCGCTCGCGGACGCCGGCGCCGGGGTCGCCGCGAGTCCCGCCGCGCTGGCGGGCGAATGCGAGGCAATCATCACAATCCTGACCGACGGCGCCGCAATCGATCAGGTCTACAGCGGCGGCTCCGGCCTTCTGTCCGGCGACGTGGACGGCAAGCTGTTCATCGAGATGAGCACCGTCGCGCCTAGGGTCGAAACCGATCTCGCGGCCAAGGTGCGTGCCAGGGGCGCGAGCCTGGTCGAATGTCCGGTCGGCGGCTCGATCGCGCCGGCTCGGCAGGGCAAGCTGCTCGGCTTGATGGGCGCCGAACCTGCGGATGCGGCGCGCGCCAGACCGATTCTTGAGCAGCTCTGCCGCAGGGTTGAACACTGTGGTCCGGTCGGCGCGGGCGCATCGATGAAGCTTGCCATCAATCTGCCGCTGATGGTGGCCTGGCAGGCCTACGGCGAAGCGTTCGCGATCTGCCGTGACGTGGGCTGGGATCCCAAGCGGCTGCTCGATCTGTTCGTCGATACGAACGGCGCCAACGCCGCGCTGAAGAACCGCGCCGAGATGATCGTCACCATGTTCCATGGCCGCGATCCGGGCCCCACCACCTTCAGCATTGCGAACGCCGTCAAGGATATCCGCACGATGGTCGACACCGGCGCGGCAAAGGGCGTTGACATGCCGGCCACGCGCGCCGCGCTCGGTTCATTCGAGGAAGCAAACAAGAACGGCTTCGGCGGCGGCGACGGTTCGCGCATGTCCGTCTATTGGGCGCAGCGCAAGAAATCTTGAAGCAAGGAAAAATGAAAAAGAGGATTCGAAATGTCCGTTACGCTCGAACAAGCCTCCACCATCGTCGACGTTGCATTGAAGACGGCGCGCGACAAGAAACAGATGCCGCAGACCGTCGTGGTGCTCGATGCCGGCGGCCATGTCGTGTGCGCCAAGCGCGAGGACAACTCCGGAATCTTTCGTTACGAGATCGCGGTCGGCAAGGCATATGGCGCGCTGGGCTTCGGCTGGGGCTCGCGCACCAGCATGGAGCGCGCGGCGCACAACCCGGCTTTTTTCGGTGCGGTCGGCATGGCGAGCGGCGGCCGGCTGGTGCCCAATCCGGCGGGCGTCTTGATCCGCGATGCAAACAACAGGGTGCTCGGCGCTGTAGGCATTTCCGGCGACACCGGCGACAATGACGAGATCATTGCGGTTGCCGGAATCGAGGCGGCCGGACTCAAGGCTGATCCCGGCGGCAGCAAGAAGTAATTCTGTCGTGCCCCGGCCTTGTGCCGGGCATCCGCTTGGGGCGGCACGGCTTGTCCTGCTCATCAGGGTGGACGGGACGAGGCCGGCATGACGGAGAACAGGAGAAGCATCCATGAAGCTCTTTTCCTTCTGGCGCTCGCTGGCGACCTACCGCGTGCGGATTGCGCTCAACCTGAAGGGCCTGGTGCCTGAGGAAGTCGTCGATGTGAACCTCATGAAGGGGCAGCAGCGCGAGGAGGCCTTCGCAAGGTCAATCCGATGATGGCGATCCCGGCGCTGGTCGACGGGGAGGGGCCGGCGCTGTTCGAATCGCTGGCAATCATCGAATACATCGACGAGGTTTATCCGCAGCCGCCGCTGTTGCCGTTCGATCCGAAGGCGCGCGCGCGCGTGCGCGGTCTGGCGCAAATCGTTGCGGCCGATTCGCATCCGCTGATCGTGCCGCGTGTGCGCGAATACCTCGCGCATGAATTCAGGATCGACGAGGCCGGCATCCTGAAATGGGCGCAGCACTGGCACCGCACCGCGCTGGCGGCGCTCGAAACGCATCTGCAGGACGGGTCGACCGGCCGCTACTGCCAGGGCGATCAGATCACGATCGCGGACATCTGCCTCGCGACTCAGGCGGCGGGGGCGGGATTTTTCAAGATCGATCTTGCACAATTCCCGACCGTCAAACGCATCGTCGACACCTGTAACCAGAATGACGCGTTCGCGCGTGCGCATCCGCTGAAGCAACCGGGCGCGCCGGCCGCGGTGTAAGGACCCGCAGGTTCCGCCGACAAAACATGAGCGCGCGATTGCCCGATTGTCGCCCTTAAATCGCACGATCCGCTTTTTAAGCGGCGCGCCAAGGGTGATATTTGTTCGGGGAGTTTCCCATGTATTTGCGTGAGCCCGCCGCGCTCTGCGGCGCGATGTTCTTTGCCTGCGCGCCGTTTGCGATGGCGCAATCCGGAATTGCTTCCGTCTACTGCAACCAAAAAACGGCGAACGGAGAATACGCCCGCGCCGACCGGCTAACGGCGGCGCATCGCACGCTGCCGTTCGGCACGCGCGTGCGGGTGACGAACAAGCGCAACGGTCGCAGCGTCGTCGTGCGCATCAACGATCGCGGGCCGTATGTTAAGGGGCGCATCATTGATCTCACGCCGGCGGCCGCGCGAGCCCTTGGATTTTCCGGGCTCGCCGCGGTGACGGTTTCAGTCGATCAGTCCTGACGGCAGCTCTCGCTGCCGTCCGTCCAGACAGATAGCGTCGGTCGACCCGCTCACACCCTCGGGATTTCCCCGGGTGCGTTCGGGCCGGCCCCTCTCACTGCTTTTTGCTGTTGTTGTCGTCATCGTCGTCCGAATGCTTGCCCGCATGCGAGCGGCGTTTGTGCGGACGCGCTTTTGCGCGGCTCGCCAGCGTCTCTTCCCGCCATTGCATGAACTGCTTGAACAATTCCGCGTCCTGCTCCGGATCGGCGGCCGCCCCGCCGTTGGCGGACGCGCGTGCGGCCATGTATCGATCGAACTTGTTGCGCAAGTCCGATACCGCCGGATTTGCGTGTTCGTCGAGCCATTCCTGCGCCGCCGGGAAGCGGGTCCAGCCTTTCAGCGGCGCATTCAGCACGACCTCTTTCCACTTGGGATGGAACGGGGGCTTCTGGAAATCCGGGAATTTGTTGAAAAAGGCTTCGACAAACCGCGCGACTTTCTTGTAGCGCGCGCTGCCGCGCGGCCAGTTGTAGGCGGCCAGAAGGGCCGGCACCGCGATGGTGTCGACGCGTTCGCCCGGTTGGATCAGCGCCGGGTAGTCTTTCGACGTGAGCTGAGCGGGAAGATAGTCGTCGCGCAGCGGCGCGGCGTAGTCGACCGGAATGAGGTGGAGGTTTGGATCCTTGATGCCGCTGATGAACTTCGACGGGCGGCCCTGCACCGCAATCATCGCGTCGATTTCGCCCTTGCGCAGCTTTTCGTAGGCGCGGCGCTGCTCGATGTAGACGAAATTCGGTTTGATGCCGAGGCGTTCGAAAACGATGATCGAGGTCACGAATGTGCCGCCGTTCGGCATGTCGACGCTGACCGTCTTGCCTTCGAGGTCGGACAGCTTCTTGATCGATTTCGGCGCGACGACGTGCATTTCCTCGTTGTACAGCTTGGTGACGTAGGTGAGCTGGCTCTTGAGATTGCTCGCGTAGCCCTTCTTCTCGAGGTAATCGAGCGTGTCGGACCGCATGATGCCGAGGTCCACGCCTCTCAAATACAGCACGTCGGCGATGCTCTGCACCGAACCGCGGCCCACGATCGGCAGAACACGCAGCTTGTCGCCGTCGTCGAGCACGGAGGCGAGATCCGCGCCGATCTGCACGTAGGTGCCGCCGATCGTTCCCGTAATGACGGTCGTCGTGTTGGCGTTCAGCCGTTCCTTGGTCGAGGTGGTGTCTTTCCCGTAGTTGAAGATCGCCTTCAGGCCTTCGCTGACCTGGCCAGGATCAAGTTCGCCCTGTTCGGCGCTTATGGCCGCCGTCGTCAAGGCGAGCGGCAACAGCAGCGCAGTCATGACAACGCAACGTCGGAATATACTCATGGATCGTCTCCTCCCCGTGAATGGGTTATGCGCGGCAGGCGTTGTTGATTATTTGTCCGCGCGGGCAAGCGCATCGAGCTGCCTGCCTGCGTCGGGTGATCCCCAGTCGCGTGCTTTCTGGTACCAGGCCCGCGCGAGCGCGAGGTCAGGCCGGGGACCAATATTGCCGGACTGTCTGATCACGGTCGGATCGTAAGTGGCGGCGAGTTCAAACGCGGCGCGCGCGTTGTGAGCTTCGGCGGCGCGCTCCAGCAGAAGCCGCGCGGCCGGTATGTCGCCGGTCGAGATCAGGCCTTCGGCGCGCTTGAGCATGGCGGTGATGACTTCCGGCTTGATCTGCCGCGCAGGTTCACCGTCGCCGTCGGCGCGGGGTACCGCAATGGTCGGGATGACCTTTACCGACGTGTCGGTTGCGGCCGGCACGTGATCCGCGGGCGGAGCGGCGCCAAAAGTCGATTTCGCGTCTGCCGGGAGCATCTTGAAGGACGCCACGGTGTTGTGCGCTTGCTCTTCCGTTTTGCTATTCAGCGGAAGCGGCTTGCTGGTCGTCGGGTCGGCCGCCGCGAAGGCGGCGTTTGCGGGCGCCGGCTGCGCCGGTTGCGAAACCAGCTTGTCGGTGCGCGGTGCCGTCGCCTCAGCACTGTCTTTGCTTGCCGAACCCTCGTCCGGCCCGCCGGTAAAGTAGAACACGTAGCCAAACGCAACGGCCGCTGCGATGCAGCCGACGGCGGCGAAGCGGCCTCCCAAGGCTACGACCTCCGCTCGACGATTGCGCCGATTCAATTCGCGCAGCGATTCGATTGCTTCGGTTTCGAGCGAACGCAGCGACTCGGGAAAGGGCCGCTCGGGTGGAATTTCGTCGGCATCGTACCATTCGGGCACCGGCGTATCGGGCGGCTGCAGCGGAACGGTCGGAATCGATTGGCCCGCGCCCTGCCGAAGCTGGGCTGCGCGCAGACTGTGCACGCGGTCGCGCAGCCGGCGCGGGGCGTAGTACATCAGACTGTTAGGATCATTGTTCTTGGGATCCGTGATACTCATTGATGAACTCCTCTCTCGTTTAGCCAACGGGACACGGCGGTCACGAAGTGAGCTCGGGCACTATCGAACCGAGGAACCTCCGATTGAATTGTGTGGAGTAATCGCAGGAAGCAGGAAGGACGCGGGCAGGGAATGTAGGCGACAGCCGGAACCCGGCTGCACCGTTCGATGAGCGTTCATGGTCGTCCCCCTTCGCAAAGGTCCGGAGCGCCGGAACGGCGCTGGATCTTCACGTTCAAAATTATGCGAAGGAGCGCTGGGCTTTAATTGGCCGGAAGCTGGGCCAAAATGTGGAAAATTTGGCAGCTTTTAGACAATTGCCGTCGATCGCATTAGCTGGCGATTTGCCGAGCGGGCAAGGGCGATCTTTGACTCGCGATCGCCGCGTCCCACACCTCGTGAATGTGCGCGACTTCGCGCTCGAAGCGTTCCAGAAAAAGCCTGGCTTGCGCAGACAAGGTGCGCCGCGTCGGCTGAATCACGACGAACTCCGCGTGCAGTTCAGGCTCGACGATCGGGTTAACCATCATTTCGGCGCGGCCGATGTCGTTAACCGATATGACGCTCGGCAGGATTGTCACCCAATCGGAGCGCGCGACGTACTCGAGCGTCCCGATCATTGCATCGAGTTCGAGCACCGCTTCGACCTCAACGCCGTGCGTCTGGAAATAGGTTTCGAGATTGCGGCGGCGAATATTGTCCGGGCCGGGCGTCACGATTTTCAGCGGCTTGCAGTGCGAGAGCCGCACCGGAGCGAGTGAGGTGAAGCCGGCGCGCGGACCGGAGATCAGCATCTCGCGATCGCGCACCAGGAGGCGCGCCTTCAGACCGCGCGTGCCTTCGTAGGCCGGCACCACGGCGAAATCGAGCTCGTCTTTGCGCACCATCTCCGTAAGCAGCCCGCTGTAGCCCTCCATGATGCGCAGCCGCACCTCCGGCCGGCGCGCCACGAAATCGTCGAGCACGGGCGCCAGCACCGCGCGCGTGAATGTCGGCATCAGGCCGATTCGCAACTCGCCGGTCACCTTGCCCGCGAGCGCGCGCGCCTCTTCGGCCGCGTGCTCAAGCGCGCCGACCGCGCTGACGCAGCTTTTGTA
>DASSRW010000005.1:0-3252 GCA_035701545.1 Pseudolabrys sp. | reverse complement strand
CGTCGCGACCTATCTCATCTGCTGCTACATCGGCGTGTCGGTGCCGGTGATCGGCATCGGCGTGATCAGCGGACCTTTGGGCCCAAAAATCGCGGACATGATCTTTGCCGGCGTGCTGTGCGTGCTGGCCCTTGTCGCCATCGTCACGGGCCTGAAATACGGCAAGGATTAGTGCTGCCCGTTCTTGCCGTTCTTCCTTGCGCGCAATTCGCGCTGCTTGCGCCGCTTGCGCGCGCGCCGTTTGCGGCAGGGCTCGCACTTGCAGCGGTCCTTTTCGAAAAACATCTCCATATAGTCCTTGCCGTAGTCGACGGTGATTTCCTCGCCCGACTCGATGCGGCGGTTGGCGACGTAGTCGACCCGCCTGGTGCCGCGCCGGATGACCGCGTCGGCGTTGGGCCTGCAGGAATGGTTGACGTAGCGCGCGAGGTTCCTGCGCGTGGTGCCGTCGATACACCAGTGCCTGTTGACCTCGAACAGGAATTTGTTGCGGCGGTAGCGCTCGAGCCGGTCGGCCACTTCCGCCGCGACCAGCCGGCCGCTGTAGCGCACGATGAACTGGCGGCTCTTGATCGGCTCGACCGCAAAGAGGCCGAGACCGGTATGCGACCGGCCGATGCGGAATAACTTTTTGCTGGGCATTCCGGGACGGGGAATCACGATCAAAACTTGCGGTTGCCGATTGCCACGGGACAACGCCGAGGTCAATGCGCGGGTTGCGTGTCGTGCAAGCGGTCTCCGGATTTCGTTTTCCCTCCCCGCTTTGCTGGGAGGGTGGCGAGCCAACGGGTCCGCGCGAAGCGCGGCCCGATGACAAGCTCCGCGAGCCGGGTGGGGTTCGTTTTCCATCGCGGGCAAACCCCACCCCGATCCTCGCTTTCGCTCGGATCGACCCTCCCCTTGCAGGGGAGGGAGCAACGAACGCGCGACAGGCGCCACGCAGGTATTCCTTTTTCCCGCTCGACAGCATTATCGTATTGGATGACATCGAACACCGAGCGCTGGCCGGAACTGCCGTACGCCGCGTGGAAGGACACACGCGACACGCTGCATCTGTGGACGCAGATCGTCGGCAAGATCCGCCTCGCGCTCACGCCCTGGCAAAATCATTCATGGCACGTGGCTCTTTATGTGACGCCGCGCGGGCTCACCACGTCGCCCATTCCGTACGGCGCCGGCAGCTTTGCGGTTGATTTTGACTTCATCGACCACGTGCTGTGGCTGCGCAGCAGCGACGGCCAAAGCCGGCAATTGGCGCTCAAGCCGATGACGGTGGCGGAATTCTACGAGGATGTGATGGCCGCGCTGCGCGCGCTCGGCATCACCGTGCGCATCAATACGACGCCCAACGAAATCCCCGATGCGGTGCCGTTCGATAAGGACCGCACGCACGCGGCCTACGACCGCGAATTCGCCAACCGCTTCTGGCGCGTGCTGCTCGCGTCGCATGAGGTGATGTCGCGCTTTCGCACCGCGTTTCTCGGCAAGGTGAGCCCGGTGCATTTCTTCTGGGGCTCGTTCGACCTCGCGGTGACGCGCTTTTCCGGGCGCAAGGCGCCGCGCCACCCGGGCGGGGTACCGAACCTGCCGGACAAGGTGGCGCAGGAAGCCTATTCGCACGAGGTGTCGAGCGCGGGCTTCTGGCCGGGCGGCGGCGGGCCGGTCGATTACGCTGCGTTCTACTCCTACGCCTATCCCACGCCGGAACGCTTCGCCGCGGCGCGCGTGCGGCCGGCGGAGGCGGCGTGGTCGAACGAGCTTGGCGAATTCCTTTTGCCTTACGATGCCGTGCGCACCGCGCGCGATCCCGACGCCGCGCTGATGGATTTCCTGCAAAGCACCTACGAGGCGGCGGCTGTTCTCGGCAAATGGGACCGCGCCGCGCTCGAATGCGCGCTCGGCGAATGCGGGAAGGTGAGGGCGATCTAGCGGCTGCTCTTGATCCCTCCCCGCTATGCGGTGAGGGTGGACGCGAGCGCTAGCGAGGGGCCGGGTCGGGTTCGTTTTCCATTGCGCATAAACCTCACCCCGATCCGAGCTCCGTCCGCTCGTCCGTGCCGCCGTTCCTGCGTGCGCCGTCAGGCCCACCCATGGATCCTGCCCAATATGTGGCAGGCGGTTGACGCCGGCCCGAACGACCCTAGCTAGCCCAGAGCGGACGAGTCGAACCGATGCAAGCGACCACCTTTGAGGTGGGAGGTTCCCGCAGCGCCGTGGCGCAAGAGCCGCGCGCAAACGCGAACCCAATGGAGCAGGCGATGAGACTAAGCCCTTCGCGCGTCGAGAAGACGCTCAGCCAATTCGAGGCCCAGGTCATTCCGGAAAGCCATCCGTCGATGGCGCAGCTCAAGGGCATCTGGGGCGACCACACGTATTTTCTCGCCGTCAACGGACTGAATATCGTGGAGCCGCTCGACCGCGGCAGTTCGCCGCGCACCGCAGGCGTCGTCGTCAACGTCGCGAACTGGACCGACGAAACGGCGACGCGGCTTGCCGCCCATGAGCCCGAGGCGACCGAGGTGGTGGTGGAGTTCGACGGCGAAGGCGAGGCGGGGCAGCAGGCGGAGCGGAAGCATTGAGCTGACGCGCGTCGCTTGTCCTTGGCCGTCATGGCCGGGCAACCGGGTCCGGCCATCGGCCGGCCCGGCTGTAAACTGGTCCCGCCATCTCGGTGAGGCGGGCGCTATGCGTGCCTAGACGGGGTCACCGGGGCAAGCCCGGTGACGACGCATGAGCGAAGCGATTGCGGCGAGAAGCTGTCCCGGATTCGCTTCGCTCATCCGGGGCTCCGCTTGCTACCGCGAGAGGCGCCGGTAGCGGCGGTGCGCAATCGGGCGGTCATCGAAGGGATAAGCGTAGACGAAGCCGTATTCGGCGTAGAGGCAATAGTAGCCCGCATAGGCGCAACGATCGCGCCAATTCCAGTATCTCGCCGCGACGTGCCTGCTGTGCCATCCGGGACCGAGCCGGAGATCGGCGGCCTTTGCCGGCGCCGCTACGCCGCCAAAAAGGCCTGCGCAAAACATCGCCGCGGCAATCCATTGCTTGGCGATAAGGCGGGAACGGTTTTTCACTGGCAGCCTCCAAAGCAGATGTCTGGCCTTTCCGTTTCCATCAGGCGCAACGCGGAGGCAAATCAAATGGGCGGCGTTGGTTAAGGTGCGATGGCGCGGCGCTCGCGCAACGAGCGCGCCTTAGCCCGCTGTATGCTTGCCCAAGACAGGGAAAAAGGCGCGGTTCGGCGGGTAGCAG
>DASSRW010000004.1:0-6457 GCA_035701545.1 Pseudolabrys sp. | reverse complement strand
CGAGGGAAAGCTCGATCCGCGGCACGATGCGCTCGATGCGCTTGCGGGCGGTTTCCCGGCCGGCACCGTTTCAGGCGCGCCGAAGGTGCGCGCCATGCAGATCATCGATGAACTGGAGAAGGAGAAGCGCGGCCTTTATGCGGGCTGCGTCGGCTATTTCTCCGCCGCCGGCGAGATGGACACCTGCATCGTCCTGCGCACGGCACTGGTGAAGGACGGCGTGATGTACGTGCAGGCGGGCGCCGGCATCGTTGCCGACAGCGATCCCGATTTCGAGCAGCAGGAATGCATCAACAAGGCCAAGGCGTTGTTCCGCGCCGCCGAGGAGGCGCGCCGTTTCGCGAGTGCTGCCAAGCGGGGGCAATGACCACGGTCCAGTGCCATTCCGGGGCGCGAGCGTAAGCGAGCGAACCCGGAATCCACAAATCACAAGCAGGGGTTATGGATTCCGGCTCTCGCCGCTATCGCGGCTCGGCCGGAATGACGGGTGGGCTTCTTGACCCCCCAGAGCCCCCGCCCTAAGACCTTGAGCAGGCGGCAGAACATGATCGTTTTGATCGACAACTACGACAGCTTCACCTTCAACCTGTTTCACTATCTCGGTGGATTGGGGGCGGATGTGGTCGTGCATCGTAACGACAGGATTTCAGCGCGCGACGTGGCGGCGACCGATCCCGAGGCGATTGTGCTCTCGCCCGGTCCCTGTACGCCGAACGAAGCCGGCATCTGCCTTGAGCTGATCGCCAAAGCTGCGCCGAAGATCCCGGTGCTGGGCGTCTGCCTCGGCCACCAGGCCATCGGTCAGGCTTTCGGTGGCAAGGTTGTACGCGCGCCGGCACCCATGCATGGCAAGCTATCCGAAATCCGGCATACGGATACGGGCGTGTTCCGCGGCATCAACGGAGCTTTCAAGGCGACTCGCTATCACTCGCTGACGGTCGAGCGCGCTACGTTGCCGCGCGACCTTGCCGTCACGGCGGAAACCGAGGACGACGTGATCATGGGATTGTCGCATACCGCTCTGCCGGTGCATGGCGTGCAATTCCATCCCGAAAGCATCGCCTCGGAGCATGGCCATCTGATCCTGAAGAATTTTCTCGATCTCGCCACGGCGTGGAACGAGCGGCACGGCCGCACGCCGGCTATACGCAAGCGCGCGCTGAACTGAGGGGGCGGTTTCGTGGCCGATGATCTCAAAGCGCTCATCGCAAAAGTAGCGACCGGCGCGAGCCTGACACGCGAGGAGTCCGCGGCGGCGTTCGACCGCATGATGTCGGGCGAAGCCACGCCCTCGCAGATGGGCGGCCTGCTGATGGCGATGCGCGTGCGCGGCGAGACCGTGGAGGAGATCACCGGCGCGGTCACGACCATGCGCGCGAAGATGCACGGTGTGAAAGCACCTCCCAATGCCATCGACGTGGTTGGCACCGGAGGAGATGCATCCGGCTCATTCAACATCTCGACCTGCGCCGCGCTGATTGTTGCCGGGGCCGGCGTGCCGGTCGCCAAGCACGGCAATCGCGCGCTGTCGTCGAAATCCGGCGCCGCCGACGTCCTGACGGCGCTGGGCGTGAAGATCGATCTCACACCGGAACAGGTGGGCCGCTGTATCGCCGAAGCCGGCATCGGTTTCATGTTTGCGCCGGCGCATCATCCCGCGATGAAAAATGTGGGTCCGACGCGCGTCGAGCTCGGCACGCGCACGATCTTCAATCTGCTGGGGCCCTTGTCGAATCCCGCAAGTGTCAAGCGACAGATGATCGGTGCGTTCTCGAAGCAATGGATCGAGCCGATGGCGCAGGTTTTGAAAATCCTTGGCTCGGAAGGCATCTGGGTGGTGCACGGCTCGGACGGGCTCGACGAGATCACGACGTCGGGGCCGACCAGCGTGGCCGAATTGATGAACGGCAAGGTGCGCACCTTCGAGGTCACGCCGGAGGATGCCGGATTGAAACGGGCGAAGCCGGAGCAATTGCGCGGGGGCGACGCGGAGCACAACGCGACGGCGTTGCTCGGCGTACTGAAAGGAAAGGCCGGCGCATTTCGCGACGTCGCGCTGCTCAACGCGGCGGCGGCCCTGATCGTGGCGGGTAAGGCAAAGGACCTGAAGGATGGGGCGGCGATCGCCGCAAAATCGATCGACTCCGGCGAAGCGGAAGGACGGCTTGACCGCCTGATCGCGGTGTCGAACGCCGCTTGAACCGATGACCGACATCCTGTCGAAGATCGAGGCCTACAAGCGCAAAGAGATTGCGGCGGCAAAGCGCGTGCATCCACCCGAGAAGGTCGAGCGCGCCGCCAGGGCGCAAGCCGCTCCACGCGGATTTTTGCGCGCGATTGAGAGAAAGCACGCGGCCGGCCACTATGCGCTGATCGCCGAGATCAAGAAGGCGAGTCCGTCAAAGGGATTGATCCGCGCCGATTTCAATCCGCCCTCCCTTGCGCGCGCTTATGAATCTGGCGGCGCGGCCTGCCTTTCGGTGCTCACGGATGGGCCGTCTTTCGACGGAACGCCAGACTACCTGACCACGGCCCGGCAGGCGACAGGCCTCCCTGCCCTGCGCAAGGATTTCATCTACGAGCCCTATCAGGTGGCTGAATCGCGTGCTCTCGGCGCCGATTGCATCCTGATCATCATGGCCGCCGTCAGCGACCGGGACGCCAAGGCGGTGGAAGACGCCGCCTTCGACCACGGCATGGACGTCCTGCTCGAGGTACACAACGAGGAGGAGCTCGCGCGCGCGCTGAACCTCCGTTCTCGGCTTATTGGCGTCAACAATCGTGATCTGCGGACGTTCGAAACGACGCTCACGGTCAGCGAACGGCTGGCGCCGCAGGTGCCGCGCGATCGCGTGATCGTCGGAGAAAGCGGCATCACTACGCCGGCCGATGTCGCGCGGCTGTCGGCCATCGGCATCAATACATTCCTCGTCGGCGAAAGCCTGATGCGGCAGAGCGACGTCGCAGCGGCGACGCGCGCCCTCCTCGACGGCGCCGCGAACCAGCACGCGGCGCAATAACCATGGCCAAGGCGGACAAACAAACGCCGTCCTCGTCCAAGCCCGCCAGCCAGCTCAGCCATGTCGACGCGCGCGGCCAAGCGCGCATGGTCGACGTTTCCGACAAATCGGCGACCGAACGGATCGCCGTTGCGGAAGGCCGCGTCATCATGCGGAAGGAAACGCTCGACCTCGTGCTCGAAGGCAATGCGGCGAAAGGCGACGTGCTCGGCGCGGCTCGGCTTGCCGGTATCATGGCCGCAAAGCGCACGCATGGACTTATTCCGCTGTGCCATCCGCTTCCGCTAACGAAAGTCGAAATCGACATCGACCCCGAACATTCGCTGCCGGGCTTTCTCGTGCGGTCGACGGTGAAGGTTACCGCGAAGACCGGCGTCGAAATGGAGGCACTGACCGCGGTATCGATCGCATGTCTGACCATCTACGACATGGTGAAGGCGGTCGAAAAAGGCATGCACATTGAGGGCATCCGCCTTATCGAAAAGCGCGGTGGCAAGTCGGGCGACTGGCGCGCGGAGGAATAGGCCGTGGCCAAGCCGCTGATGCAGGTCGCGGAAGCGCTTGCGCTTGTGCTGGCGGACGCGACGCCCCTGCCCGCCGAGATGGTGCCACTCGAAGGCGCGCTCGGCCGTGTGCTTGCCGACAATCTTGTTGCATTGCGCACCCAGCCTCCGGCCGCCGTATCGGCGATGGACGGCTATGCCGTGCGCGCAGCGGACGTGAGCGCAGCGCCGACAACGCTGAAGGTGATCGGCGAGGTGGCGGCCGGTCATCCGTTTGCGGGCGCAATCGGCGCGGGCGAGGCCGCCCGCATCTTTACCGGCGGTGTGATGCCGCAAGGCAGCGATACGGTGGTGATCCAGGAATTCGCGACCCGCGACGGCGACAAGGTGACCATCAACAGAGCGACCAATAAGAACAAAAACGTTCGTGCGGCCGGAATCGATTTCCTGGAAGGCGATTTGTTGCTGACGAGGGGGCGTCGTCTGAGCGGGCGCGATCTGATGCTTGTGGCCGCGATGAATCATCCGCGCGTTTCCGTTCATCGCCGGCCCAAGGTTGCCGTCGTTGGCACCGGCGACGAACTGGTGCCGCCCGGCAGCCGGCTCGAGCCTGGCAACGCCGTCTACTCCAATGGCTTCGCGATCAACGCTCTCGCACAACAGGAAGGTGCCGAATCGGTCGATCTCGGCATCGCGCGAGACAATATGGAAGAGATTGTCACCGCCATCCGGCGTGCCCGCGATCTCCGCGCCGATGTCCTGGTGACGACCGGCGGCGCTTCCGTCGGCGAGCACGATCTGGTGCAACGCGCCCTTTCCGAGGAAGGCCTCGCGCTTTCATTCTGGCGAGTCGCGATGCGGCCCGGCCGCCCGATGATGCACGGCCGCCTGGGCGGCATGCAGGTGCTCGGCCTGCCGGGCAATCCCGTATCGGCCTATGTATGCGCTTTCCTTTTCCTGGTGCCGCTGATTCGGGCGTTGGGCGGCCGTCGTGATGTCAGACCATCGCCCGAACGCGCCGTCCTCGGGCACGATGTGCCGGCCAACGACGACCGCGCCGACTATTTGCGCGCCACATTGGCGCCGGGCCCGGACGGCGCCTTTGTCGCCACGCCGTGGTCGGCGCAAGACAGTTCTCTCACCTCCCCATTGGCCAAAGCGGATTGCTTGCTGATTCGGGAGCCGCACGCGCCAGCGGCGCGCGCCGGCTCACCGTGCATCATCCTTAAGCTAGGGCTTTAGCGGCCTTTCGAGTTCTTCACTTCAAATTAAAGAGTTGCGGAACACATACCGAACATATAGTGTCCGTTCATGCTTTGTTTCTGGCCGGCGCGCACCTCGAACGGTGCCCCGGCAAACGGGAGAAACCCGATGCTCACCCGCAAGCAGTTCGAGCTCCTGCGTTTCATTCACGAGCGTCTTACGGAAACCGGCGTTCCGCCCTCTTTCGACGAAATGAAGGACGCGCTCGACCTGCGCTCCAAATCGGGCATTCACCGGCTGATCACCGCGCTCGAGGAGCGCGGCTTCATTCGGCGGCTGCCGAATCGTGCGCGCGCCATCGAAGTCATCAAGCTGCCGGACTCGGTCGGCCATGGCCTCGGCGCAAATCGGGCGCGCCGCTTCACGCCGAGCGTCATCGAAGGCGACCTCGGCCGCGTGCGGACCGCCTCGGAGGATGACGGAGGGCGCCCCATCGCCGTTCCCGTCATGGGCCGGATCGCAGCGGGCACGCCGATCGAGGCAATCCAGACGCGCAGTCACGTGATCAACATGCCGCCCGATCTGCTTTCGGCCGGCGAGCACTTCGCGCTCGAAATCCGCGGCGACTCGATGATCGAAGCCGGCATTCTGGATGGCGACGTCGCCTTGATCCGCCGCACGGAAGCCGTCGACACCGGCGACATTGTCGTCGCGCTGATCGATGATGAAGAAGCGACCCTGAAACGCTTTCGCCGCCGCGGCGCGTCGATCGCGCTGGAGCCGGCAAACACCGCCTACGAGGTGCGCATCCTGCCGCCGAACCGCGTGCGCATTCAGGGCAAACTCGTGGGGCTCTTCAGGCGCTACTGACGGCGCGTGGTCTTCCTGCGCACGACCTTTGCGCTGCGGACGTTGGCGGTCGCGTCCGGCGCTCTCCGGTTACCTTAGTCCCCCGCCTCCAGATTGTCCGGCTGCGGCGTGGCATCGCGGCTGCCGGTCTTCGCGGGGGTAGCTGCGCCTGTTGCGTGCGCCCTTTGCGCCCAGGGCCGGTCGTAGCCGGCGGGCCTCGCCGCGCTTTGTTCAAAGCCGCGGCCTGTCCAGCGCAAAGCGATCGCGCCGTTCGTGCGCCAGACATCCCGATCGATCGCAATGGCGGCGCATTTCGGCGGCGCTTCGCGCGCGCTGATCACCACGGCGGCTAGCGTGCAGTCGTCCTCGAACGCGTCGGCGCGCAACGCCATTGCGACCAGCTTGCCGTCGGCCAGCCGGCCGACGCAGCCGGATTCGTCGCAACGCACGCCATCGCTGAGAGTTTTGTCTTTTGGCGTGCGTGCGTCGGCATCGGCCGCAAGCCATTCCTTGATCGCAAACGTATCGCGGCCGCTGTGCAGGAGAGCTAGCCGCCCATTGCTTCCACGGAAGGCAGCCGCCTGCCCGTCGGCCGCGATCAGAATATCCGGCTGGCTCGTCGCGAGCGCCCATGCGCAGGCCATCATCCCAACCGCTGCGCCCGCCCAGCGCAGCGGGGTGCGCAGAAGACAAATCAGCAGCAACGCCAACGTCCCGAGAAGCAAAGGGCCGGTGCCAAAGGCATGGATATGGCCGACGGCACCCGGCAGGCCCGCCACCCACTGCGCAATAAAGATCATCCACTCCAGTCCGGTGCCCATCAGGTGCCAGAACGGCCCGTCGAAGCCGAACGGCATGGCCAGGACGCCGAGAATGCCCATC
>DASSRW010000003.1:0-3181 GCA_035701545.1 Pseudolabrys sp. | reverse complement strand
AGGTCGTTGCCTTCGCGCGTGCGCTCGCCCACGCCGGCGAACACGGAGTAGCCGCCGTGCGCCTTGGCGACGTTGTTGATGAGTTCCATGATCAGCACGGTCTTGCCGACGCCGGCGCCGCCGAACAGGCCGATCTTGCCGCCCTTGGCGTAAGGCGCGAGCAAATCCACGACCTTGATGCCGGTGACGAGAATCGCCGCTTCGGTCGATTGATCCGTATAGGTCGGCGCCGGCTGATGGATCGCACGCCTCTCCTTTGTCTTCACCGGACCTGCTTCGTCGACCGGTTCGCCGACGACATTGATGATGCGGCCGAGCGTCTCATCGCCGACCGGCACCTCGATCGGCTGACCGGTATCGGTGACTTCCTGACTGCGCACGAGGCCTTCGGTCGAGTCCATGGCGATCGTGCGCACCGTCGACTCGCCCAGGTGCTGCGCGACTTCGAGCACGAGGCGGCGGCCGCCGTTCTGCGTCTCGAGCGCGTTCAAGATCGCCGGCAGGTGCCCCTCGAACTGCACGTCGACGACGGCGCCGATGACCTGGGTGATCTTTCCGATTGCATTCTGTGCGGTGGCCATGTCGTCCTCGTTATCTCTTCTCTTCACCTCCCCCTGAAAGGGGGAGGTCGACGCGCGAAGCGCGACGGGTGAGGGTCAATGGAAGAGCCGAAGATGACCCCTCCCCGGACCGCTTCGCGGTCCGACCCTCCCCTGAACGGGGAGGGTGAAAAGAAATCGCGGCGCGCGCTTTCATTAAAGCGCCTCGGCGCCGGAGATGATCTCGATCAGCTCCTTGGTGATCATCGCCTGGCGCGTGCGGTTGTAGGTGAGCGTCTGCCTGCGGATCATTTCGCCGGCATTGCGGGTGGCGTTGTCCATGGCGCTCATGCGCGCGCCCTGCTCGGACGCGGCATTTTCCAGCAGCGCCCGGAACACCTGCACCGACAGATTGCGCGGCAGCAGCTCGTCGAGAATGTCGCTCTCTTCCGGCTCATATTCGTAAGCCGCGGCGGGGCCGGTCTCCGTCGCCTGCTCGAACACCGGCGGGATGATCTGCTGCGCGGTCGGGATTTGCGCAATCACCGACCGGAAGCGCGAGAAGAACAGCGTGCAGACGTCGAAGGCGCCCTGCTCGAACAGCTCGACGATTTTTCTCGCGATCATGTCGGCTTGCTCGAAACCGATCTGCTTGATGCCCCGCAGCTCGATCGTCTCGATGATCTGCCTGCCGTGCAGGCGGCGCAGCTGCTCGGCGCCCTTGCGGCCGACGCAAAGGATTTTCACCTCTTTGCCTTGCCCGCTCAGCGCGTTTATCCGCTCGCGCGCGAGCCGCACGATCGACGAGTTGAACGGGCCGCACAGGCCGCGTTCTGCCGTGCAGACCACAAGCAAATGAACGTTGTCTCTGCCGGTGCCGGCGAGCAGCCTCGGCGCGGAGTCGCTGCCGGCGACCGCGGAGGCAATCGAGCCGAGCACTTTCGCCATGCGCTCGGCGTAAGGGCGCGCGGCTTCCGCCGCGGCCTGCGCGCGGCGCAGCTTGGAGGCGGCAACCATCTGCATCGCCTTGGTGATCTTCTGCGTCGCCTTGGTCGCGGCGATGCGCACGCGCATGTCCTTGAGGGAGGGCATCTTTCTACGCGCTCCGAACTCTCCCCGTCACCCTGAGGTGCGAGCGAAGCGAGCCTCGAAGGGGGACGGCCCTGGCCGTGCACCCTTCGAGGCCCGCGCTTCGCGCGGGCGCCTCAGGATGACGGGTCATGGTCAGTGCAAACAGCATCACGCGAAGCTCTTGGCGTAGCCCTCTACCACGTCCTTGAGCTTGGCCGCGTCGGCATCGGAGAGATCACCGCTCTTGCGGATCGAGTCGAGCAGATCGGTGTGCTTGGTGCGCAGCAGGCTCAGCAGCCCCTGCTCGAACGCGCGCACGCGCTCGACCGGCAGCGGATCGAGATAGCCGTTCACGCCGGCGTAGATCACGCAGACCTGCTCTTCCATCTTCAGCGGCGAGAACTGCGGCTGCTTCAGCAATTCCGTCAGCCGCGCGCCGCGGTTCAAGAGACGCTGCGTGGTGGCATCGAGGTCGGAGCCGAACTGCGCGAACGCCGCCATCTCGCGGTATTGCGCGAGCTCACCCTTGATGCGGCCGGCGACTTTCTTCATCGCCTTGGTCTGCGCCGACGAGCCGACGCGCGAGACCGAGAGCCCGACGTTCACCGCCGGACGGATGCCCTGGTAGAACAGGTCGGTCTCCAGGAAGATCTGTCCGTCGGTGATCGAAATGACGTTGGTCGGAATGTACGCCGACACGTCGTTCGCCTGCGTTTCGATGACCGGCAGCGCCGTGAGCGAGCCCGCCTTGTTGGCGTCGTTCATTTTCGCCGCACGCTCGAGCAGCCGCGAGTGCAGATAGAACACGTCGCCCGGATAGGCTTCGCGGCCCGGCGGGCGGCGCAGCAGGAGCGACATCTGGCGATAGGCGACGGCCTGTTTCGACAGGTCGTCATAGATGATCACGGCGTGCATGCCGTTGTCGCGGAAGTATTCGCCCATGGTGCAGCCGGCGAACGGCGCGAGGAACTGCATCGGCGCCGGATCGGACGCGGTGGCGGCAACGACGATCGAGTAGTCGAGCGCGCCCTGCTCTTCCAGCACCTTCACGAATTGCGCGACGGTCGAGCGCTTCTGGCCGACGGCGACGTAAACGCAATAGAGCTTGATCTTCTCGTCGGGCTGCGCGTTGAGCGGCTTCTGATTGAGGATGGTGTCGAGGGCGATCGCGGTCTTGCCGGTCTGGCGGTCGCCGATGATCAGCTCGCGCTGGCCGCGGCCGATCGGAATGAGCGAGTCGATCGCCTTCAGGCCGGTCGCCATCGGCTCATGCACCGATTTGCGCGGGATGATGCCGGGCGCCTTCACGTCGACGCGGGCGCGCGTATCGGCCTTGATCGGGCCCTTGCCGTCGATCGGATTGCCAAGCGCGTCAACCACGCGGCCGAGCAGACCCTTGCCGATCGGCACGTCCACGATGGCGCCGGTGCGCTTGACGGTCTGGCCTTCCTTGATCTCGCGGTCGTTGCCGAAGATCACGATGCCGACATTGTCGATTTCGAGGTTGAGCGCCATGCCGCGCACGCCGTTCTCGAACTCGACCATTTCGCCGGCCTGGACGTTGTCCAGGC
>DASSRW010000002.1:0-19278 GCA_035701545.1 Pseudolabrys sp. | reverse complement strand
GATGACCTGTGCCTGGATTTCCGCCGCGCCCTCGAAAATATTGAGAATGCGGGCGTCACACAAAAGCCGCGAGACCGGAAACTCCAGCGCAAAGCCGTTGCCGCCGTGAATCTGAACCGCGTTGTCCGCCGCGGTCCACGCCACGCGGGCGGCCAGGAGCTTCGCCATGCCGGCTTCCAGATCGCAGCGGCGGCCGGAATCCTTCTGGCGCGCCGCGTAGTACGTGAGCTGGCGCGCGATCATGATTTCCGCCGCCATCATCGCGATCTTGTCGGCGACGCGCGGAAACGCGACGATCGGCTCGCCGAATTGCACCCGGCTCTGCGCGTAGCCGAGCGCCTGCTCCATCGCCGCTTGCGCCACCCCGATCGCGCGCGCCGCGGTCTGGATGCGCGCGGATTCGAACGTCTGCATGAGCTGCCTGAAGCCCAGACCTTCGGCGCCGCCGAGCAGGCCGTCGGCGCTCACTTCAAATCCGTCGAAGGCGATCTCGTATTCCTTCATGCCGCGATAGCCGAGCACCTCGATCTCGGTGCCGGTCATGCCCGCAACGGGAAACGGATTGCTGTCGTCACCGCGCGGCTTTTCCGCGAGCAGCATCGACAGCCCGCGGTGGCCGGGCTCGTTCATGTCGGTGCGCACCAGCAGCGTCATCAGATCGGCGCGCACCGGATGCGTGATCCAGGTCTTGTTGCCGTAGACCTTGTAGACATTACCTTCGCGCACGGCGCGCGTCTTGATCGAGGCGAGATCGGAGCCCACGTTCGGCTCGGTGAACACCGCGGTCGGCAGTATCCGCCCGGAGGCGATGCCCGGCAGCCATTTCTTTTTCTGGGCGTCGGTGCCGTTGGCCAGGATCAGCTCGGCCGCGATTTCCGAGCGCGTGCCGAGCGAGCCGACGCCGATGTAGCCGCGCGACAGCTCCTCGGAAACCACGCACATCGATTCCTTGCCCAATCCCATGCCGCCGAAGTCCTCGGGAATGGTCAGGCCGAAGACGCCGAGTTCGGACATCTGCTCGATGACGGAAAGCGGAATGTAGCTGTTGGTCAGATGCCATTGCTGCGCGCGCTCGATCACCTCGCTGTCGGCGAACTTGCGCATCTCGGTGCGGATCGATTCCAGCGTGTCGTCGAGCCCGCACGCGCCGACGGTCGCATGGTGATGGCCGCGCATCAGCTCGACGAGGCTCGCGCGCCGCTCGGCGGTGTTGCCGTGCGCGATCAGGTATTCGATGTCGGGATTGATCCTTGCCGCGGCTTCTCGCGGGTCCAGCCCCAGATCGGCGAGCCGCACGATCTCGCTCTGGCTCATGGGAATGCCGCCGACGATCTGCGCCAGATATTCGCCGAGCCCGATGCAGACGAGATGCTGCTCGAGCGCGCCGAAACAGCCGGCACGGGCGGCCCGTTCGGCATAGGCGGCAAGCTGCCGCCCCGCCTCGCTATAGGTTGCAAGCCAGGCAAGCCCGTGCGCCGCCCGCTGCTGCCCATCGGTGGACGAGGCGCCCGCCTTCCGCTCAAGCGCTTCGGCGCGCACCTTGCACGTGGCATCGGCGAGCAGCGCATCGAGTCCCGCCACGGCCGCGCGGGCGCGCTCGACAAGCTCATCTTGACTTCGGAATGCGGGAGTAGCGGCGGTCATTAGCGATCCTTGCGGTGTCCTTGCGGGAGCAACCTAGTTTGTGCGTTGCACAATAGCAAAATGCGTGGGCCCGCAAAGGGCAACGACCGCGGCTCCCGGCAAAAGCCCGGCCCGGAAATTGCAATAATGTTAACTATTTCCCTGTTCCATGACGGCAACTGTCACCACTCATTGCGTCGTCCGCGCCGCGAGGTACAGGCCGATCCATGCGCCTCGGTGGAATCTCCTTTTCGCCCAACCGGCTCGTGTCCTCGCTTTCCGTTCGCGTCCGCATCGTCGTGCTGGCGCTGATCCCGGTCGTCGGATTTCTCGCCAACGGCCTGACCTACATCTCCAGCGAAGGCGACGTCGGCAGGGCTTTTCAAACAGTCAACCGCTCTGCAACGCTCGGTGCCGCCAGCCGCGATTTCAAAAATGCGGTCGCCTCGATGCGCATCATCGTAAAGGACTTCGCGGCTTCGCCCAGCGATGGACTCGTTGGGGCATTCGCCAAGGCTCAAAAGGCGGCGCTGCAAAGCCTCGACACGATCGGCGCCGGCATCGGTGAAAAGAACCGAGACAACATCGCCGTGCTGCGCAAGGAAGTCACCGACCTCAAGCAGAATTTCGAGGACATGGTCAAAGCGCAAAAGATCGTCGGATTTGGCGAGGGGGACGGACTTAATCGTGAATTGCGCGACAGCGGCAACGCCGTCGAACGCATCATCAACGAGACCATCTCGTGGCTGGCCGAGACCGATTACAACAAGCTCATGATGACGCTCCTTTACATGCGTCATCAGGAAGCGGAATACCGGCTGCATCCCGCGGAGCTGACGCAAGAGCAGTTCACCGCCGGCTATAAAAAATTCGTCGACATTTTCGCGAAGATCGACGGCACTCCCGAGATGAAGGGAAAGCTTGAAAAGCAGGTCAAGGTGTACGCCGACACGTTCGGGCGATGGATCGAGGCCAACGATCGCGTGCACCCGTTGCGCACGATCATCGATGTGGACAGCCAGCAAATGCTGCCGCAAGCAAACGCGATTATTTCGTCGGCGAGGCAGCGGGCGGAGATCGCCGCCACCGCCCTAAGCGCGTCGCAGTGGCGGACACGCACCAGCATCATTGCGGTTGGCGTGGCCATGGTTGCGCTCGGCCTCGGATTCAGCTGGCTGATCGGCCGCAGCATCACGCGGCCGCTGCACGGCCTCGCCGGGGTGATGACACGTCTCGCCGGCGGCGACACCTCCGCCCATATCCCCGCAACCCAGGCACGCGACGAGATCGGCGCGATGGCCCGCACGGTCATCGTGTTCCGCGACAACATGGTGGAGCGGGAGAGACTTGCGGCCATCCAGGCGGAAGCCAGCCGGACGCAGGAGCAGCGCAACAATACGATTTCGCTGACGATCGAGCACTTCAGGCAGTCGGTCGGAAGCGCCCTGGACAAACTGCGCGAGGCATCAACGAAGCTCGAAGCAAGCTCGAGCAATCTCAATGCGGCGGCCGACACCGTTTCGGCTGAATCGCACACCGCCGAACAACGGGCCAGCGCGGCGGCGGAGAACGTCACAGCCGCCGCGGGCTCGGTGGAAGAGCTGGCCGCCTCCATCGGTGAAATCGCTGCGCAGGCGGCGAAATCCACGGAAGTTGCGCGCCGCGCCGTTTCGGAAGCCGAGCGCACCGTCGGCACGATGTCGGAACTCGGCACAGCCGCCACGCGCATCGGCGAGGTGGTGGGTCTCATTCAGGCGATCGCGGGGCAGACCAATCTGCTCGCGCTCAATGCCACGATCGAAGCCGCGCGCGCCGGCGAGGCCGGGCGCGGCTTCGCCGTGGTCGCTTCCGAGGTGAAGTCGCTCGCGAGCCAGACCGCCAAGGCCACCGAGGAAATCGCCGACCAGATCGGCTCCATTCAGTCGGCGGCGGCCGACTCCGCGCAGGCGATCGAACAGGTCAACGCCATTATCCGGGAAATGTCGACCATTGCGACCGCGGTCGCCGTGACAGTCGATCAGCAGAGCGCCGCCGTCTCCTCGATTGCCGAAGGCGTCAATCGCGCTTCCGACGAGGCACGTGTCGGGGCCGAGGCGATGAGCCGCGTTGCCGGCGTCACCGCCAATGCGCGTTCAACCTCGGCAGATGTGAAGGACCTGGCCGACGCCGTCGCCGTCGAGGCCGAAGGCCTCGATGGCGAAGTGCGGCGATTCCTGAACGATGTTCGCGCCGCGTGAGCGCGCGGCGGCGCGCACGGTTTTCCTCGCAAGAGACCTTGCAAAGCCCGGCGTGACAGCCAATCTGAGGCCGTGGGCTGTCCCGGGGCGCGACCTTGCATCTGCTTCGCCTTTCGTTTCGCATCGCGCTTGACGCATTCTACGCGTTCACAGCGGACGACGGCTGGGCCATCGCCAGTCACATCGCGCTCTCTTCGCTGATGGCCTTGTTTCCGTTTCTGATCGTCGTCACGGCGCTTGCCGGGTTTTTCTTCGGCTCGAAGGAGCTCGGCGACGAGGCCGCGCGAATTCTCCTCGAGGCCTGGCCGGCGCAGGTGGCCGAGCCGCTGTCGCAGGACATCAGCGGCGTGCTTACGAGCCTGCAAGGCGGCGCGCTTACGTTCGGCGCCGTGTTTGCGGTCTACTTCGCCTCGAGTGGAGTCGAGAGCCTGCGCATCGGGCTGAACCGCGCCTACAACATGGCCGAGATGCGGCCGTGGTGGATGCTGCGGATCGAATCGGTTGCTTACGTTCTGGTCGGCGCCGTCGCAATTCTCGTCTTTGCGTTTCTGGTCGTGCTGGCGCCCCTGATCTCGACTGCAATGGCCAAGGTCGCGCCGACAATGCAGCCTTTCAGCAATCTGACCACGTTCGTGCGTTACGCGGCGGCGGCGGTCGTGCTGATCATCGCATTGTTCATCATCCATCAATGGCTGCCGAGCGGAAGGCGGCGGCTTTTCGAAATCGCGCCCGGGATCGCCATGACGCTCGCGCTGTGGCTGATCAGCGGCGCGCTGTTCGGCCGCTACCTCGCCGAATTCGCCTACGGCTACGTGACAATGTACGCGGGCCTTGCCTCAGCGATGATCGCGCTGGTGTTTCTTTATATTTGCGCGTCGATTTTCATTTACGGCGGCGAGCTGAACTCGGTGATCATGAAGTATCGCGTGATGCGCTAGCCGCTGGCTGCTTCCAATGCATCGTCGTACGTTTTGAGGCCTCGAGCCGGGGCGTTGACCATGACCGCCATGTTGCCGGGCGGATGCTCGTTCTTCCACATCTTGGTGTGGGCCTGCGGGATCTCGTCCCAGGCGAACACTTCGCTCATACATGGATCAATGCGCTGCTCGATCACAAAGCGATTTGCCGCGCTCGCCTGCTTCAGATGGGCAAAATGCGAGCCCTGGATGCGTTTCTGGCGCATCCAGACATAGCGCGCATCGAAAGTGAGATTGTATCCGGTCGTGCCGGCGCAGAAGACGACCATGCCGCCGCGCTTGACGACAAGGCATGAGACCGGAAACGTCTGCTCGCCGGGATGCTCGAAGACGATATCGACATCGCGCTTTCCGGTGATTTCCCAGATCGCCTTGCCGAAGCGGCGCGCTTCCTTTGTCCACGCGTTGAACTCCGGCGAATTCACCGCGGGCATCTGGCCCCAGCACTTGAAATCCTTGCGGTTGATGACGCCCTTTGCGCCGAGATTGAGGACGTAGTCGGCCTTCGAATCGTCGGAGATGATGCCGATCGCGTTCGCGCCCGAGGCCGCGACAAGCTGCACACCGAACACGCCGAGACCGCCGGATGCACCCCACACCAGGACGTTGTCACTGGGCTTGAGCGTATGCGGCGGATGGCCGAACAGCATGCGATAGGCCGTGGCAAGCGTGAGCGTGTAGCAGGCGGCCTCTTCCCACGAGAGATGCTTCGGCTTTGGCATCAATTGCCGCGATTGCACGCGACAGAATTGCGCAAACGAGCCGTCCGGCGTCTCGTAGCCCCAGATGCGTTGCGAGGGCGAGAGCAGCGGATCGCCCCCGTTGCACTCTTCGTCGTCGCCGTCGTCCTGATTGCAGTGGACGATGACTTCATCGCCGACTTGCCAGCGCTTCACCTTGCCGCCGACCGCCCAGACGACGCCGGATGCATCTGAGCCGGCGATGTGAAAGGGGTGCTTGTGGCCGTCGAGCGGAGAGATCGGAACTCCCAGCCCGGCCCAGATGCCGTTGTAGTTGACGCCGCCCGCCATCACCAGAACGAGCACCTCGTCGTCGGCAATCGGCCAGGTCGGCACGACTTCGAGCTGAAACGACGTCTCCGGCGGTCCATGCCGCTCCTTGCGGATCACCCACGCATGCATTTTCGGCGGCACGTAGCCGAGGGGCGGAATCTCGCCAATTCCGTAAAGGTCTTTTGTGTCGGCTGCGGTTCTTGCGATTGCGGCGCTGGGCATCTGCCGCCTCCCTTGCGAGCGTGACCGCCGACAAGCCTCTCGCAATTTATGGTGCAATGCAACAAATTCCTTTTGATACCCACCTCGTTTGCGGTCGATATGCGGCCGGCACCAATAGCATTTTGCTTGCTGCGCTGATCCCGGCTCAGTCCTTCGGCTGCCGAAGCGCTGCAAAAATCGTGTTGCAATGCAATAGGTAAGCAGCCACCCTGCGCGCCGGGTGCCGGAATGACGCAAGAGACCTCCAGACGCGATAAGCCGTGGATTTTCCGCACCTATGCGGGCCACTCAACCGCGGCGGATTCCAACACGCTCTATCGCAAGAACCTCGCCAAGGGGCAGACCGGGCTTTCGGTTGCTTTCGATCTGCCGACGCAGACCGGCTACGACTCTGATCACGTGCTGGCGAAAGGCGAAGTCGGCAAGGTCGGCGTACCGATCTGCCATCTCGGCGACATGCGCGTGCTGTTCGAGGGCATTCCGCTTGCGAGCATGAACACGTCGATGACCATCAACGCTACCGCGGCGTGGCTGATGGCGCTTTACATCGGGGTTGCCGACGAGCAGGGCGCGCCGCGCGAAAAGCTGCAAGGCACGCTGCAGAATGACATCATCAAGGAGTATCTGTCGCGCGGGACCTATGTGTTTCCGCCTGCGCCGTCGATGCGGCTGACCAAGGACGTGATCGTTTTCACGACCAAAGAGATTCCGAAATGGAATCCGATAAACGTGTGCTCGTACCATTTGCAGGAAGCCGGCGCGACGCCGGTGCAGGAACTCGCGTTCGCACTGGCCACTGCGATTGCCGTGCTGGATACGGTGAAAGCCTCGGGCGAAGTGCCGCCTGAAAAATTCGGCGAGGTGGTCGGGCGCGTCTCGTTTTTCGTCAATGCCGGGCTGCGCTTCGTCACCGAACTCTGCAAGATGCGCGCCTTCACCGAACTGTGGGACGAGATCACGCGCGAGCGCTACGGCGTCGGCGATCCCAAGCAGCGGCTGTTCCGCTACGGCGTGCAGGTGAATTCGCTCGGCTTGACCGAGCAGCAGGCCGAAAACAACGTCGCGCGCATCCTGATCGAAATGCTGGCGGTGACGCTGTCAAAAGGCGCGCGCGCGCGGGCCGTGCAATTGCCTGCGTGGAACGAGGCGCTCGGCCTGCCGCGCCCGTGGGACCAGCAATGGTCGCTGCGCATGCAGCAGATTCTTGCCTACGAGACCGACCTGCTCGAGTACGGCGACATCTTCGAGGGCGCGGGCGAGATCGCGCGCAAGGTGGACGCGCTCAAGCAGGCGGCGCGCGAGGAATTAAAACGCATCGAGGACATAGGCGGCGCCGTTGCCGCCGTCGATACCGGCTATCTGAAACAGCGGCTCGTCGAATCGAACTCCGCGCGGCTCGAAGCGATCGAGCGCGGCGAGCAGATTGTGGTCGGCGTCAACAAATATGTTGAGAGCGAGCCGTCACCTTTGGCCGCCGCCGCCGATTCGATTCTGACCGTCTCCGCGGAAGTCGAGCACGGGCAGATCGAACGGCTCAATGCCTGGCGTGCGGCGCGCGACGGCAAGGCCGTAGCCACGGCGCTGCAAGCACTCAAGCGCGCCGCCGCTGACGGGACGAACATCATGCCCGCCTCGATCCAGTGCGCCAAAGCGGGCGTGACCACCGGTGAATGGGGTTGGGTGCTGCGTGAAGTATTCGGTGAATATCGCGCGCCGACCGGCGTGGGACACGCGATGCGCAACGACGTCGGCGGCCTCGACGACGTTCGCGCCGATGTCGACCGTGTCTCGCGCAAGCTCGGCCGGCGGCTGACATTCCTCGTCGGCAAGCCCGGGCTCGACGGCCATTCCAATGGCGCCGAGCAGATCGCGGTGCGCGCGCGCGATGCCGGCATGCAGGTGGTGTACGACGGCATTCGTTTCACGCCGGAGGAAATCGTCGACGCGGCGCGCGAGCGCAAGGCCCACGTGGTTGGCCTGTCGGTGCTCTCGGGCAGCCATCTGCCTTTGGTGGCGGATGTGGTGGGCCGGATGAAGGACGCCGGGCTCAAAGTCCCCGTGGTCGTCGGCGGCATCATCCCGCCGGAAGATGCGGAGGCGTTGGAAAAAGCCGGCGTTGCGGCGGTCTATACGCCGAAGGATTTCGAGCTGAACCGCATCATGTCCGACCTGGTGCGCATCGTCGAGCGGGCGAAGGACCAGAATGTGTAAGCACGGCCGTATTGTACGTCGCTCATTCCCGAACGGCGGCCGTCCACAGCGCTTCTGCTAGCTTCCGCGGGCTGACCGGCTTGACGAAATAGAAATCCATTCCCGCGCTGCGCGCCGCCTGCTCATTGGCCGCTTCGCCGCGGCCGGAAATGCCAACGATGCGCACCTTGCCGGCTTCGCCTGGCAGCGCGCGAATGCGGCGCGTCGCCTCGATGCCGTCGATGCCGGCCAGCGTTACATCCATCAACACCGCGTCATAATGAGTCCGTTGAATCGCTTTGACCGCCGCCTCGCCCGACTCGACAAAATCGACGCGGTGACCGAGCTCGGTGAGGATGGTGTTCATCACCACGCGCCCGTACGGATTGTCCTCCGCACAAAGAAGCGCAAGCGGCTGCGAGGCCGTGCCCGATGCCGCCCCGCCCTGCTCCGGCGCCGTGTTTGCATCCACGCGGCCGGCCAATGCCGTGAAACGGAACGTGCTGCCGCCGCCTTTTGTGCTCGTCACGGTGAGATCGCCGCCCATGGCCTTCGCAAGCCGCTTGACGAATGAAAGGCCGAGGCCGGCGCCGCCGTATTTGCGCGCGACCTGCTCGCTCGCCTGCGCAAAGGGACGGAACAGCCGCCTGATCTCTTCGGCCGATAGTCCAATTCCGGTGTCGGTGAATGTGAACACGAGGCGGACGCGCTCGCGCCCGGCCTGCTCGGCCGCCGCGGAGAATGCGATCGATCCCGCGTCCGTGAACTTCACCGCGTTGTCGGCGAGGTTCTCCAGCGCGGCGCGCAGGCGCAGCGCATCGCCCTTGAGCAGATCGGGCAAGTCGGCCGCGAGCGCAACGTCGGTTTGGATGCCCTTGCTTTCACCGCGGGCGGTCAGCGCGGTGCCGACCGTTTCCGCGAGCCGGCGCGGCGAGAACGGCTCTTTCCGCAAGATGATTCCGGCAGCGCCTGCCCGCGCGGCGTCGACGATGAGCGTGGTGAGCGCAGCAAGATGCTCGGCGCTGTCCTTGATGGCGTTCGCCCATCGCCGCTCGCGCGGCGGGAGATCGGATGAGGCGAGCAGCTCCGCCAGCGCGACCACGCCCGTGAGCGGCGTACGGATGTCATGCGCCACGCCGGCGAGCGCGGCCTCGACTGCCGGCGCACGCGCGACGCCTCGGACCCGCGAGTGGACGGCGCGCTTTTTTCGCGTGCGCGGATGCTTGTTTCGCGTGCGCAGATGCTTGGCGCGTTTGCGCCGCTGCTTCGCCATTCGCTTGACCCCTACCCGATCGCCAGCTTGGCACGGAACCTCTGCTCAATCGAGCCCGACCATCCGGCGGATGTCCGCCGCGGCCGCGCCTTTTGCCCGCAACTCGCGCAATGCCGTCGCCTGCGTCGACTTGGAGAGCTTCTTGCCGCTCTCGTCGAGAACCAGCCGGTGGTGCCGATAGTTCTGCTGCGGCAGGCCGAGCAATGCCTGCAACAATCTATGCACGCTGGTTGCGTGAAACAGGTCGTTGCCGCGCACGATGTCGGTCACGTCTTGCTGCGCGTCATCGACGACCACCGAAAGATGGTAGCTTGTCGGCACGTCCTTGCGGGCGAGCACCACGTCGCCCCACGCGGCGGGATCGGCGGCGATGGCGCCGCTTTCCCGCGCCGGTCCTTCGCCGGCCTCGTGCCACGTCAGCGCGCCGACACGCGCGATTGCCGCGGTCATGTCGAGGCGCAACGCGTAGGGTTCTCCTGATTCGATGCGGCGATGCCGCTCCGCGGGGCCAAGGCCTTTTGCTGTACCGGGATAAAGCGGCGCGCCATCCGGATCGCGCGGCCAGTCGTTCTGCTCGGCCAGGCGGGCAATTTCGGCGCGGCTCTCGAAGGCGGGATAGATGAGACCGAGCGCGTCGAGTTTCGCCAGGACTGCGCGATAGGCCGCCAGATGATCGGATTGCCGCCGCACCGGCGTTTCCCACTCGACGCCGAGCCAGGCGAGGTCTTCATGGATCGCCGCCTCGTATTCCGGCCGGCAGCGCGTCGCGTCGATGTCCTCGATGCGCAGCAGCAGCCGGCCGCCGGAGGTGCGCGCAAGGTCGGCGTTGAGCAGCGCCGAATAGGCGTGCCCGAGATGCAGGTAGCCGTTCGGCGAAGGCGCGAAGCGGAAGACATTCATCTTGTCACCCCCGGGCTTGACCCGGGGGTCCATCTTTCTTCATGCAAGATGGATTGCCGGCTCAAGGCCGGCAATGACAGAAAGAGGCATGACCTACTTCCTCCACACCGAAGCCGACCTGCAAGCGGGCTTGACCCAACTGGTCGCGGCTGACCCGCGGCTTGTGGCCGTTGCGGAAAAAGCCGGCACGTTCGCCTTGCGCCGGCGCGAGGCGGGCTTTGCCGGCCTGTGCGCCATCGTCTGCGGGCAGCAGCTTTCGACCGCGAGCGCGGCGGCGATCCGCAACCGGCTTTTTGCCGCCTTCGATCCGTTCCACCACGGTGCGGTGCTGCGCGCGCGCACCGACAAGCTCAAGCGGCTGGGACTGTCTGCCCCCAAGATCAAGTCAATCCGCGAAATCGGCAAGGCCGTGGCCAAGGGTCAGATCGATCTCGATGCGGTCGGCAACATGGACGCCGATATCGCCCACGCCGCGCTCACCGCGCTGCACGGCGTCGGGCCCTGGACGGCCGATATTTATCTCCTGTTCTGCCTCGGCCATTCGGACGCGTGGCCCGCCGGCGATCTCGCACTGCAGGAGTCGGCGCGGATCGCCTTCGGCTTGCGCAAGCGGCCGGACGTGAAGAAGTTCACGCAGATGGCGGAGGCCTGGCGCCCATGGCGCGGCGTCGCCGCGCATCTGCTGTGGGCCTATTATCATGCGGTCAAGCGGCGCGAAGGCATTTCGCTTGAGCCGGCGAAGAAACCTGCCAAGACGAAACCCGCGAAATCCAGAATGAAAGCGAGAAAGAATGGCGGCTGAACTCGACGGCCCGCGTGTCGAGCCGCGCTCGGGCAAGGCGCGGCAACTGGTCGTATTCCTGCACGGCTACGGCGCCGACGGCAACGATCTGATCGAAATCGGCCGCGCGTGGCAGCCGCTTTTGCCCGACGCCGCGTTTGTTTCCCCGCACGCGCCGAACCGTTGCGGCCAGGCACCCATGGGGCGCGAATGGTTTCCGCTCACCATGCGCGATCCGAGCGAACGTTGGAGCGGCGTCAACGCGGCTGCGCCGGGACTCAATGCCTTCCTTGATTCCGAATTGGCACGCCGGCAATTGCCGCCATCGGCGCTCGCACTGGTCGGCTTTTCGCAAGGCACGATGATGGCGCTGCATGCCGGCCTGCGGCGCGCGGCGGCTCCAGCCGCAATCGTCGGCTATTCCGGCATGCTGGTCACGCCCGAGGAGATCGATCCGGAGAAATTCACAGCCGAAATCCGCTCAAAGCCGCCCGTCCTGCTGGTGCATGGCGATCAGGACCAGCTCATTCCGGTGCAGGCGCTATTGCACGCTGCGCAAGGATTGGCCGCATTGGACATTCCCGCCGAATGGCACATTTCGCCCGGCGTCGGCCACGGCATCGATCAGGAAGGCCTGCGCCACGGCGGCGAATTTCTCGCGCGGGCGTTCAGGAGACAGTCCCTGCACGCTTGATAACCGAAATGCTGCCGTCGTTCTCCAGAATGGCGATGCGGACGTCGGCAATGTTGGAGCAGCCCTCACGGCGCATCGCTTCGGTCAGCTCCGAGATCGATATATGCTGCTCCTGCATTACATCCCTACAGCGTTGCCCGTGGCGGACGAGAATCTTTGGCGTGCCTTCGACAAAGCGCTCGAATCGCTTGCTCCGCCAGCTCAGATACCCGAACGCCTGCGCGAGCGCGATCAGCGTCGCCGCCGAGACCAGCCCGCCGATCAGCGATTGATCGCCGCCGATCATCGAGTTCTGCACGGTTTCGCTGAGGATCAGCAGCACTACCAGATCGAAGGGCGCAAGCTCGCCGATGTGTTTCTTGCCAATGAACCGGAGTGCCAGAAAGAGGAAGATGTAGACGACGAAGGCGCGCAAGATGTGCTCTCCAAATCCGAAAGCCATATCCAGCATCGGCTTTGCTCCTGATGTTGCGTGCAGCTTGATAGTCTCGGCCGCGGCTGCAAGAAGCGGACGGGCCCGCGGCCGGTCGCAAAGCAAGCGGCAATATCCCTTCAGCCCGCGTCGCTGCGATGACAAAACTCGGAGCTTCCGGTGTGTGTTCCAGTCGAAATAACGACGGCGGCGCGGACCGCGTCAGGCCGTCATTCGCGCAAGAGCAACAGTCATTGAAACGTCAACCGTGCGGCCTCACGCGCTTCGGGACGGCCCCGTGTCGTGCCCGAGCGCCGATCCGCAACAGACGCGCACGCTCGCGGTCGGTGTTGTGCCAACCTTTTGTAGCGATCGCCTCGAGCCGTTCTTTACGCGCGACGGCCCAGCATTCGGCCAGAACCTGCATCCACCTTGCGGGGCGAAGCGGGCGTAGGCGGGCGACGGGACGAATGGATAGCGGCGCAATTCAATCTCAATGCACCGGATGCACCGTGATCACGGCTTGACCGAGATGTGGCCCTTCATGTTCGGATGGAATTTGCAGTAGTAGTCGATCTCGCCCGCTTTCTTCAGCGTGAGCTTCGCCGTCTTGTTCGGGAAGATCGTGAAATCCCAGGACTTGTCGCGGTTGGTCGCGGTGTGCGCGACGATGTCCTTGTTGGTCCACACGATGGTGTCGCCGACGCGGGCGGAAATGTTGACCGGACTGTAGGCCACCTTGTCGATGACAACCTGAATAGTCTCCGCGCGCGCAAGCGCGGAGCCCCAGATCGACAGAGCGGCCACAGCCGCGGTGACAACAAATCCTGCCCGCATCGTCGTTCTCATTTTCGTTCGCTCTTTCTTACTTGAACTCAGCCGCCACGTGCTCGGCGTGCTCCAGGTGGCCCTGGAAGATTTTCAGGCCTGTCTCCAGCAGCGACTTGAGCTCGCCGTTCTGCGCCGAAGGAATGAGTGTCGACTGCAACGCGTTATCGACCGTCTTGTGGTAGGCGACTTCATTGTCGATGTAGGCCTTGTCGAAAGCCTTGCCCTTGAGCTTGGAGAGCTTGGCGCGTTCGTCTGCCTGACCCTTGGCGATGGACTTGCTGGTGGGATTGTCCTGCGGCGTGACCTTCAGTTTCTTCACCAGCGCCAGCGCCTTGTCGTTCACCGCCTTGTGGTCGCGCTCCATGTCCTGGGCGAACGCGCGCACGTCCTTGTTCCTGGTCTTCTTCAACGCCAGCTTGGCGTTGGCGATATCCGCCAGGCCGGCGGTGTAGGCGACGTGGGCGATTTGCGCATCGTTGAGTTTCGCGCCCTGGGCGGACGCCGCTCCCGATACCAGCAGCAGCGTCGCGAACGCCGCTGCGATCTTGTGCAACATCATTGTCGTTCTCCGTGCTTGGACTTGCGAACAGTCCGCGTACTACGCGGAGCATTCGATGCCGCGCACGGCCAAAGGTTCCCGGGTCAGCGGCCGGCTTCGAGCCGGGCGATGACGTTGTCGGCCATGCGCTCGCAGCGGCGCCCGCCGAAGGGATAGGTATCCGCCAGCAGCGGGCCGAACTGATCCTCCAGGTCGCGCCGCAGCATGGCGCGGGCGCGGTGCAGCCGCGTTTTCACGGTCTCGGGCTTGAGCCCGTAGAGTTCGGCGGTCTCCTCGACGCTCATCTCCTCGATGACGCGCGCGACGAGCACCACGCGAAACGGGTCCGGCAACGCGTCGATCGCGTCTTCCAGCAGATTGCGAATTTGCGCTTGGGCCATGGCGCGTTCGGGATCCGGTTGGGCGGAAGTCAAGGGAAACGGGACGATGTCGGCGCCGTCGGCGTCGACCTGCCCGGTCTCGACGTCCGCAATATCGACGGTCGGCTTGCGGCGGCGCAGGCGTCCCAGGGCTTCGTTGACGACGATCCGGGTAAGCCAGGTGTTCAAGCTCGACTTTCCCTCGAATTCGGACAGATGGGTGAAGGCGCGGACGTAAGCCTCCTGCACCGCGTCTTCCGCTTCCCAGTCGTTCTTGAGAATGCTGCGGGCGACGCGAAACAGCCGGCGGTTGTTCTGCCGGATGATCGTTCGGACGGCGGCGCGATCGTTGGCGCGCGCGCGCGCGACAAGATCGCTCTCCGCGTTCAGCGCAGTGGCGGCGGGACGTGTGGTCATCAGTTGGATACTCGCATGGTCGCCAATTGGATGCGCCACCGCCGCAAAGGTTCCTGGGGCGCGGCGCAGCGTAGCACGGGAGGGGTGAACGAACCCTCTGTAATGGCTTCACATTCCCGTCACTCTGGCCTATTAATGGGTTAACAGCTGCGTGGCGGCAGAGCGCCCGAAGGAGGTTGAGGAGCGTCGCCCTTGAATGTGCATGTGTCGCCCGGCGGTTTCCCTGCCCTGGTGCTCAACGCGGATTTTCGGCCGCTGAGCTATTATCCGCTCTCACTCTGGTCCTGGCAGGACGCGATCAAAGCGGTCTTTCTCGAGCGCGTTAACATCGTCGCCAACTACGACCGCGCCGTGCACAGTCCGAGCTTCGAGATGAAGCTGCCGAGCGTCGTCTCGCTCAAGACCTTCGTTAAGCCTTCCACGCATCCCGCCTTCACCCGCTTCAACGTTTTCCTGCGCGACCGTTTTATTTGCCAATATTGCGGCGAGCGCGACGACCTCACCTTCGATCATCTGCTGCCGCGCTCGCGTGGCGGCCACACCACCTGGATCAACGTGGTGGCGGCCTGCTCGGCCTGCAATCTGCGCAAGGGCAACATGACGCCCGGCGAAGCGAAGATGTGGCCCTCGCAGAAGCCGTTCCAGCCGTCGGTGCAGCACCTGCACCGCAACGGCCGGGCCTTTCCGCCGAACTATCTGCACGAGAGCTGGCTCGACTATCTCTACTGGGACACCGAGCTCGAGCCGTAAGCTCAACCTCCCGGCAGCATTCGCTGCATCACGCGGTCGCGGCGCACCAGCCAGTGATAGAGCGCGGCCGCGACGTGCACGCCGACCAGCGCCAGCATGACGTAATAGGCGAGCAGCGCGTGCACGTCGCCGGTCCAGGCCAGTCCCGGCGCACGCGTTGCAACCAGCTTGGGCAATTCGACTCCGAACATCACGATCGTAAAGCCGCGCCACGACGCGTTGATCCAGCCAAGGACGGGCACCACAAACAGCAGCACGTACAGCAGCCAGTGGATCGCGCGCGCGGTCGCCGTCTGCCAAGGCGGAACGCCGTCGAGCGGCGCAGGCTCGCCGTGCGTCGCGCGCCAGATCAGCCGCAGCACCGCCACCAGCAGGATCAGAATGCCCATCGTGAAGTGCACGCTGATCAGCGTGGTCATCGGCGTGTTCCGTCCGATGTGCGGCATGGTCCAGGCGACCACGAACTGGACGATCAGCAGCAACAGAATCAGCCAATGCAGAGATTTCGCCGTGCCGGAGTAACGAGCGGGATCTTTTTTCGCCATGATTCGGGCCCTTGCGGAGGAACGTAAGCCTGCCTACATGCGTTCGAACGACGACGTCGAGCCTGTGATCGGCCCCGCCGTCCCGCCGCCGGGAAACCGGCGCGGTGAACGACCACGACAGGAACGGTGACGCCGGATGTACGCGCACCCTACCAGGCGTGGTCGTTGTTTTTTTGACTCAGATCACCTCTTTCGTGATTGCGGGTTCGCGTGCGGAGCCTGTCATCGGGCCGCGCTACGCGGTCCCGTTGGCACGCGCCCCGGAACAACGGCGAATTTAGCCGCCCGTCTTCAGCCGCTCCTTGTCGTAGCCCGCGACGCGCTTGTAGCTTTCCGAGAGCGCGATCAGTTCTTCACGGCTGATGACGTCGTCGATGCTCTTGAACGGCCTGTCGCCGGTGCGGCGGTAGACCTCGTGCAGAATGGCATCCGGCGGCGCCTGGCGGTTGGCGAGCACGACCCTGGCCGTTTCCGGCAACCGCTTCGCCTCATAGGCCTTGAGCGCGGCAACCGGATCGGCATTCGTCTTCAGCGCATCGGTAAGCGCGCGGCAATCGAGGATCGCCTGCGCCGCGCCGTTGGCGCCGCGCGGATACATCGGATGCGCGGCATCGCCGAGCAGCGTGAGGCGGCCGAAGCTCCAGCGCGGCAGCGGGTCCTGATCGACCATCGGATATTCCAGAATCGCATCCGCGCTGCGGATGAATTCGGGCACGTCCAGCCAGTCGAAATGCCAGTCGGCCATCGCGGGCAGAAAGTCTTCGAGCTTCCCGCCCCTGTTCCAGTCGCGCGCCTTGTATTGCGGCGTCTCGATATCGCACACCCAGTTCACGAGCTGGCGTCTCTCCGCGTCGACATTGTTGCGGATCGGATAGATCAACAATTTCGCCGGATGGTGCCAGCCGACGCGGATCATGCTCGCGCCGGACATGAACGGTTTCCAGCGCGTGACGCCGCGCCACATGTTGATGCCGGAGTATTTCGGCGGGCCTTCGTCCGGATAAAGCTGCTTGCGCAACACTGAGTGGATGCCTTCGCAGCTCACGACGACATCGGCGTGCTGCGGCGGCAGCGGCTTGCCGTTCACGTCCTCGAAATACGTGGTTGCCTTGTCGCCGGCGTAATCGACGCGCGTGCACTTCGTGCCGGTCGTGACCTTGTCCTTGCCGGCACGCGCCACGAACGCGTCGAGGAGCACCATCTGCAAGTCGCCGCGATGGATGGAAAACTGCGGCACGTCGTAGCCGGCAAAGCGGCCGGCGGGCTCGCTGTAGATGTACTGGCCGAAGCGGTTGAAGAAGCAGTACTCGCGCGTGATCACCGCGACTTTGGACAAAGCGTCTTCCAGCCCGAGCGCGCACAATTCGCGCGAGGCGTGCGGCAAAATGTTGATGCCGACGCCCACCGCCTTGAGTTCGGGCGCGGCTTCCGCCACCCGGCAGGCGATGCCGGCGCGGTGCAGCATCAGGCCGAGCGTCAATCCGCCGATGCCGCCGCCGATAATCAGGACGTCCATTTACTTCCTTCCCCAGGAAAGTTTCGCGCCCCAGGCCGCGATCGCGGCGAGCGCGAGCGACACCAGCACATCATAGCCGGCAAGCGAAATGCCGAGGAAGCGCCAGGCCGCCTCGTCGCAGCGCACGATGTGGATGTTCTGAAGCTGCTTCATCAGGTTCGTCGTCGAGCCGAGCGCGTTGGTCGGGCCGCTGCAATCGTTCGGCCCCGGCCAGAATTTCCATTCGACGCCGGCGTGGTAGGCGGCAAGGCCGGCATTCCACAGCATGATGGCGGCGATGACGACGAAGCCGCCGACGATCACCTTGCGCGACGCGCCGAAATTCAGCCCGAGCCAGAGCAGGATGGCCAGCGGCACCGAGACATAGAACGCATTGCGCTGATCGAGGCAGAGCGGGCACGGCGGATAGCCGAGCACGTACTGAAAGAACAGGAAGCCGCAGATCGTCAGCGCACCTCCCGCCGCCACGATGACCGCGACGACGAGCGGGGATTTCTTTTGAGCGAGGGCGAGATCGTGGTTCATCATGAAAGCCGCACGGTGGAATGCGCTGGCGCTTATATACCGATATTCCGCCGGGAAAAGGCCCCCGAAACGGCCGGCGGCGTGCAAAAGGCCGAGGACTCGCAGGGATTTGAGGACTTGTGACGCAGGGTGCATTGGTTCAAAGCTTTGCGGCGAGCGGGCCAGCGACCCGCCCGCAAAATTCGCCTTGTCCGGATGGAAACCTCGCCGCCACTTCCGCGTTAAGGGCCGAAGGTCCTCCATGTTTTCGTGCAGCGCCGACGATCAAGGCGAGCTCTCCGGTCCGACCTGCGTTTGCTGCCAGCCGCAGCTCCGCGACGCGACGCATCGAATCAACAATGCTTTG
Source organism: Pseudolabrys sp. (assembly GCA_035701545.1). GTDB lineage: Bacteria > Pseudomonadota > Alphaproteobacteria > Rhizobiales > Xanthobacteraceae > Pseudolabrys. The sequence continues at coordinate 1,108 of DASSRW010000002.1, read as the reverse complement.
TCCCGGCGCGGGTTTATCGCCGGAGCGGGCGCCAGCCTCGCATCGCTTGGACTCGTTCAGTCCAACGCTGCGCGAGCGGCCACCCAGGGCCCCACGCCGCCGGTGGTATTCGGGAATTTCCTGCTTTTCGATGGGCAATCCAGCTCCTTGCGCGGAGGGCTCCGCCTCCTGGTCGAGGGCAACCGGATCAAGGCGATCGCAGCCGGCGACCTGACCGCGCCGGAGGGCGCGCGGACGATCGATTGCGGCGGACGCGTCATCATGCCCGGCCTGATCGACGCGCACTGGCATACGATGTTTGCAGCGCTCTCGATATCCGAGCTGTTTTCGAAGGACCTCGGCTACATCTTCCTGGCAGCGAGCGCCGAGGCCGAGCGGACCTTGATGCGCGGCTTCACGACCATCCGCGACCTCGGCGGCCCTGCCTTTGCGCTGAAGCAGGCGATCGACCAGGGCCTCGCGACGGGTCCCCGCATCTACCCGTCGGGCGCCATGATCACGACCACCGGCGGCCACGGGGACATGCGCCCGCTCTCCGATCTGCCGAGAATTCCCGGCGGGCCGCTGAGCTATATGGAGCGGACAGGCGCCGCCAATATCGCAGACAGCCCGGATGAGGTTCGGCTACGGGTGCGCGAACAGCTGCTTCAGGGCGCCTCGCAGATCAAACTCGTCGGCGGCGGAGGCGTCGCATCGCCCCGCACGACGCTGGACATGCTGACGTTCAGCGAGCCCGCCCTCCGCGCCGGCGTCGAGGCCGCTGCCGACCGACATACCTACACGACGGTGCACGCCTATCCGCCTGCCGCGATCCGGCGCGCAATTGCCGCGGGCGTCCAATGCATCGAGCACGGCCATTTGATGGACGAGGCCACCGCCCAGCTCATGGCGGAAAAAGACATGTGGCTCAGCACGCAGCCATTCGTCGACGAGAGCGACGTGCCTCCCTTGACAGGGCAGAGCCGGATCAACCTGCTTCAGGTCATCGCCGGAACGAACAATGCCTACACTTTCGCGAAAAAGCACAAGATCAAACCCGCGTTCGGAAGCGACCTGCTGTTTTCCAGCAAGTTCACGCCGCGCCAGGGCTTGATGCTGACCCATCTTG
>DASSRW010000001.1:0-16982 GCA_035701545.1 Pseudolabrys sp. | reverse complement strand
TGTCCACGTAGGCGTTGGCTTTGGCGTTCGTCGGCGCAATGTTCTGATAGTTGAGTGTCCCGCCGCTGGTCGCGATGCCGAAGAACGTAATCGCGATCGGCATGATGCCCGGCTGCCTGGTGTAGTTGCCGTTATTGTAGTAGGGATCGTGGCGGATGGTTTCCAGCATCATTCGCCGCAGCATCCAGTTGCGGCTCGCCATCGCGGTCGGCTGAGCGGCCATGGGTACCAACGCATCCATGTAGTCGGGGTATTTCTCGCCCCACATCCAGGTCTGCATGCCGCCCATCGAATTACCGATGATGAGCCGCAGGTGCTTGATCCTGAGGCCTTCGGTCAGCAGCAGGTGCTGCGCTTCCACCATGTCGTCGTAGTCGTATTTCGGGAATTTGGCCTTGAGCCCGTCCGACGGCTTGCTGCTGTGGCCGTGGCCGAGCGCGTCGGTGAGGATGATGTAGTATTTCGTTGCATCGAGCGGCTGGCCGGGGCCGAACAATTCACCGGCAAAACCGGGTGTCAGCATGCGCGCGGCCGAGCCGCCGCTGCCGTGCAGCACCAGCACGGGCTGCCCCGTCGGTTCACCGACAGTCGTGTAGTGCAGCCGTAGTTCCGGCAATACCTCGCCGGTGTGAAATTTGAAATTATGCGCAATCCACTCGCCCTGTTTCGGCGTCGGGTAGTCGGCGGCAAGAGCAGTCCAAGGAACGGTCACAAAAGCGAGCACGACGGCGGCGTTGAGCAACTTCATGGCGCTTCCTCTTGGTTTGCGTCGATACTTTGCATCCGACGTTCGGGTGTAACGCTAGCTCAAGACTCCGGCGGTCGGGAGGGGGATGCCGCATAGCTAATGGACCGAATCATTTTCGGGAATAAACTGCCCGCGCGATTGTTGCGCCATTCAATTCAAATGCCGTGCTTTGTGTCGCTAACAGGGAGGGAACGCGATGAAGAGGTCTGTTGGATGCGCTCTTGCGTTGTTTCTGGCGCTTGCCGGCGCGAGCGCCGCGCAGGAGGCGAAGATCGTCAAGACCGATACGACGATCGACGGGCTCGATCAGGGCATCAAGCTGTTTGTGCGCGAGAAGATGCAGGACGGCAATACGCGTTTCGCCGACGACAACATCATCCTTTTCCTGCACGGTGCGACGGCGCCGTCCACCTGCGACTTCGACCTTTCCTACAAGGATTATTCCTGGGCCGACTGGCTGGTGAAGCGCGGCTATGTCGTGTTCATGGGCGACTACCGCAACTACGGCTACTCGAGCCGCGAGCCGGCGATGGACGAGCCGCCGGCGAAAAACCAGCCGGTAACGCGCTCCTATCTCGCGCTGCGCGATATCGAGGCGATGGTGAATTACATCAAGCAGAAACACAGCGTGAAGCAGGTGACGCTGATCGGCTGGTCGTGGGGCGCGATGATGGCCGGCTACTACGCCTCGCTGCACAGCGAAAACGTGCACAAACTGGTGATGTACGCGCCGCTCTATCACTACGCCAGGCACACAAATCTCGGTGCCGGCAGCGCCTTGCAGAACAAGCGCAATCCGGGCGAGTTCAACTTCGCGCTCGGCGCCTACCGCTATGCTTCGGAGGCCGCCAACACCAAGCGCTGGGACGGCGAGATTCCGGTGTCCAACAAGTCCGAATACCGCGATCCGCAGGTGCCGGTGGAATTCTGGAAAGAATGCATGGCGACCGATCCGACCAGCAACACGCGCAAGCCTCCGAGCCTGCGTGCGCCGAATGGCGTCCTGGAAGATTCGTTTTATCAGGCGATCGGCCAACGGATCTGGCATGCCTCCAGCATCTATTCGCCGACGCTGGTGATCGCGGGGCAGTTCGACACCTGGTCGTTCCCGGAGGATCGTGCGGGGCTGATGCGCGACCTCGTGCACACGCGCATCAAGGAAAGCGTGCTCATCCCCGATGCGACGCATTTCGTGCTGTTCGAGAAGAACCGGATGATGTTCTTCAACGAGGTGCTGAAGTTTCTGAAGCAGTAATCGCAAGAAAAGGAGACTTTGACCGTCACCCTGAGGAGGCCGCGTGCAGCGCGGCCCTCGAAGGGTGACGGCCCGTGATTCTGCGGGACAGCCCTTTTGCAAAGTCGTGAATTCGACGCCCGTCATCCTTCGAGGCTCACGCTGCGCGTGAGCACCTCAGGATGACGGAGCAGCTAACCGATCTCGCGCCACTGCACGGCGGCAATGTCCTTTCGCGCTGTGAACGTCTGCACCACGCCCGGAATCTCCGGCGTTCCGCGCGGACGCACGAAGATGACGTCGTAGACATATCGGCAGCGGTTTCCTTCGGCTGCGATGTTGACGTCCTTGATCTTCAGTCCGCTCTCGTACAGTTGCCGGCGTATCTCGCTCTCGGGGACGGTCGGTCCATTAAGCGTGAGCGACAGCCGATACCGGAATTCCACGGCCATTCGAATCTCGAGCCGTGCGAGCCCCCACAGCACCAGCCAGCCGATTGCGGTTGCGATCCAGCCGAGCAAGACCTGGCCGCCGCCGAAGCACAGCCCGACGACGGTCACGTACCAGAGCGTCGCCGCGGTGGTGACACCGACGACGAGTTCGTTGCGGCGCAGGATGGCGCCTGCGCCGATAAATCCGACGCCGGTGAGAATGCCGAGCGGCAGGCGCATGAGGTCGTTCATCACGAAGGAGTCGGAGGGGCGGCCCGCGAGCGGCAGCAGATAGTTGACTTGCAGCATCGCAATGGAGGCGGCGAGACACACGAGCAGCGTGGTGCGAAGGCCCGCCGCCTTGCCGTGTTCGGTGCGGTTCAATCCGATAATTGCGCCCGCCAGGACGGTCGAGCCGAGGCGCACGAGCAGGTCGATCCAGGTCAGGTGCAGCGGCATCCCGGAACAACGGAAGTTCCGGCGGCCGAGTTCCGGTCGGCTATTGCGCGGCCATTTTGTCGTCTTTGTGCCGGCGCGCGCGAGCCGCCTTCGGGCTTTTTTGCCGGCGCGCGGTCAATTGATCCGCAGTGACTTTGGTCTTGTCATCCGACTCAGATTCGGCCGTCTCTGCCGTCCTAGTTTTGTGCGCGGCGCGCCGTGTCCCTTTCGCATGCGCACTTTCGTCATGCGTTTTTTTGCTGTCGGACTCGGCTGCCATGCGTGCGCGGGTGCGCGGCGAGGGAGAGGGAGTCGGGATTTTGTCGGGACCGTCCCAGGCGGCGAGCCCCGCCGTGTCCTGGCAGGGCGCGCGGCGCGGCAGCTTGATCGCGGGCACGCCGGCGGCGGCAACCGTCCAGTTCTCGACCGGCTTGCCGGTTATTGTCCTGACGTAGCCCTTGGTTTCTTCCGGAAGCGTATTCTTTTTGGCGAGCCAATCCTGAATGCGCTTGGGCCCGGCGTTGTAGGCGGCGGCGGCGAGGCCGAGATTGCCGAATTGTTTCAGCAGATCGCGGAGCAGACGCGCGGAAGCGGGAATCGCTTGCAGCGGATCGAACGGATTGTCGAGACCCACGTCTTCGGATGTCTCGGGCATGAATTGCGCAATGCCTTGCGCGCCGGCCCGGCTGACGACTCCCGGCTTGAAGTGGCTTTCCTGAAACAGCAAGCGGATGAAGAACGGCACCGGCAAGTCGTTTCTTTCCGCAGCTTTGGTGACGGTTTGGCATATCTCCTGCCGCGAACGATGCATCACCGGCTTGACGATCACCGGAGCGGGATCGGGCGGCGGCGGTATCATCGCGAGCAGCGCCTTGTCGTCCAGTTCGGCTTGCTGCGGGATATCGATGTCGCCGGTGTGCTCATCGCGATCATTTGATGCGCTGTCGGGCGCGCGGTCGCCGGGCAAATCGGAGACGGTTGTTTGCGCGCCACTTATACTTTCGTCTGGCCGCCCGCTTCCGGCGAGATCGTCGTCGGCCGGGACTCGCGCAACGATTTTTTTGATCGCTTTGGGCACAATAGTGAAGTCGCGCGGCGAAACTTTTGAATCGGCCGCGGCCGTAAGGGCCATTAAGGATATGCAAGCGGGCACGAAAAGCTGCCGCATCCGTTAAACCCCGAACTTCGCCGACCCCGTTCGCCGCGGCCGCAGTGCTTTTTGAGACGGAAATACCCCTACGCTGTTGAGCCTTATCTGAATGAAAAGGGCCGGATTTTTGAAAAATTTGCGGCTATAATCCGGGAAATCGTCCTGTATTCGCCGCAGTTCCGGACGAAGATGGCGGCTCGAAGGAGGAACGGTGTGCAGGGCACAGCGTTGCCTCGTACGCGTCTCGCACGTTAAGGTCGGGTATGGCTTTCCTATTTTATTTCGCAGTTCTGCTGTTCGCAGCGGCGAGTGCGGTGTTCGGGCTGGACCTGATGACCTCGCCTTTGCCGCAGCATGATACCAAGCCCGCCGTAGCGGCGTCAGCGGATGCCTCGCAGCAGGCAAAAAAGGTTGCCACCCGCGATCAGAACAAGGCGAAATCCGACTCCACGCTTCCTGCGGCCAAGCCAGCCAAGCCCAAGTCGGAGGTTCGCACGGTTTACCCGCCGAGCAATCCGGCGCTTGCCGCCGTCGTCGCGAAGCAGAATGAGGCCGGGGCGGGCGCGCAGAAATCGCAACAGCAGTCCACGCATGCGGGCGCAGACGCACGAACCCAGCAGGCGTCCGCTCAGCCGGGGGAAAACGCCGCCGCGCCGTCGGAGGCGAATGCGGCCCGCGCCGAAGCCACAGGTTCCACGCCACCCAAGCTGACCGATGGCGCGACAGTTGCGGATCAATCGGGCGAGCAGACCCCGAATCACTGCAACGTCCAGGCTTGCGCCAGCGCGTATCACTCCTTCCGCGCGTCGGATTGCACCTACCAGCCGTACGAAGGTCCGCGGCGGCTTTGCACAAAGTCCGCAGTCTCGCCGCGTGTCGCCTCGCAGCCGCAATCGCAAGATCGCCGGCAGGTGCGCAGGGATGCCGACAGATATTCCGGATTGCGTGACGCCGGACGGCGCGCCCGCGCGGCGCGCAATCCGGATGATCGTTACGACGCCTACGACGACGCCTCGATATTCGGGTCGCTGTTTGGCCAGCACAACCGCCGGGTCATTGTCGTGCCGGACGGCCGGTACGGCGATTACTATTATCGCTAAGCAAGTCTCCGCTGCTGCACATCAGCGAAGCTGGGCCTGCTCCTTCCCGGGAACGTGTGGATTTTTTGCCGCCTCGTCGATCACTTTGACGAGCGCGCGCAGGACTTCGCTTATTCCTTCACGCGACGCCGAGGAGACGACCAAAGGCGTTTTCCTTGACGCTTTCTTCAGCCTTGCGCTCTGTGTCCTGACCTGCGCCGGAGTCATCGCATCGGCTTTCGACAGCGCGACGATTTCCGGCTTGTTCTCCAGGTCATGTCCGTACGCCTTCAGCTCCTCGCGCACGATCCTGTAGGCGCGCCCGGCGTCTTCGCCGGTGCCGTCCACCAGATGCAGCAGCACGCGGCAGCGCTCGGTGTGGCCGAGGAAACGGTCGCCGAGGCCGGTGCCTTCGTGCGCGCCTTCGATCAGACCGGGCAAATCGGCCAGGACGAATTCGCGATGATCGACGTCGACGACGCCGAGCTGCGGATGCAACGTGGTGAACGGATAGTCCGCGATTTTCGGCTTGGCGGCGCTGACGGCCGCGAGAAACGTCGACTTGCCGGCGTTCGGCAATCCGATCAGTCCGGCGTCGGCAATCAGCTTCAGGCGCAGGCGGATGGTGCGCTCGTCGCCCGGCTGGCCCGGATTGGCCTTGCGTGGCGCGCGGTTGGTCGACGACTTGAAATGCGCATTGCCGAAGCCGCCGTTGCCGCCTTCCGCAATCACCGCGCGCTCGCCGACGCGCGTGAGATCGGCAAGCAGCGTCTCGCCGTCTTCTTCGTAAACCTGCGTGCCGACCGGCACCTTGAGCACGACGTCCTTGCCATTGGCGCCGTGGCGGTCCTTGCCCATGCCGTTGCCGCCGCGCTGCGCCTTGAAGTGCTGCTGGTAACGATAATCGATCAGCGTGTTGAGGCCGTTGACGGCTTCGACGATCACGTCACCGCCTCTGCCGCCGTCGCCGCCGTTCGGCCCACCGAATTCGATGAACTTCTCGCGCCTGAACGCCACGCAGCCGTTTCCGCCTGCGCCGGACTGGATGTAGACCTTGGCTTCGTCGAGGAATTTCATGGCGTCAGGCTATAGCGCAAGCCTCTTTGCGCGGCCACTGCGGGCGCGGGAATAAATCGCGCGCTCGGCCGATCTGGTCCCCTGAATGCGAACCGCAGGGAGACCATCATGACGGACGATCGCCACGAGGACGGACCAAGCCGCCGCAAGGTTCTGGAATGCATGACCTGGGCCGGAACCGGCGTTCTGTGGAGCGTTGCCGGGGGCGTGCCGAGCGCGCTCGGCATTATCGATGGCGCAATGGCCGCGCCGGCAAGCGGGCTTACGTTCCTGCAAATCAGCGACAGCCACATCGGCTTCGACAAGGCTGCCAATCCCGATGCGCGCATAACGCTCCAGGAGGCGATTGCGCACGTCAAGGCGCTCAGGGTGAAGCCGTCGTTCATGATTCACACCGGCGACATAAGCCATCTGTCGAAAACGTCCGAGTTTGATGACGCTGATCGGATCATTTCGGACGCGCGGCTCGACGTGCACTATGTCCCCGGCGAGCACGACTTCATCGACGAGGAACAAAAGCTTTACCGCGAGCGATACGGCCGCGGCGCCAAGGGCTCGGGCTGGTACAGCTTCGACGCCAACGGCGTGCACTTCATCGGCCTCGTCAACGTCGTGAATCTGAAGGCCGGCGGTCTTGGCAATCTCGGCGACGAGCAGCTTGAATGGCTCGAAGACGATCTCAGGGGCCGGTCCGCGTCGACGCCGATTGTCGTGTTCGCGCACATTCCGCTTTGGGCGGTCTATCCGGCCTGGGGATGGGGCACCGAGGACAGCGCCCGCGCGCTTGCCTACCTGAAGCGTTTCGGCTCGGTGACCGTTCTCAACGGGCACATCCATCAGGTCATGCAGAAGGTGGAAGGCAACGTGACGTTTCACACGGCGCGCTCGACTGCTTTTCCGCAGCCGGCGCCGGGCACGGCGCCCTCGCCCGGGCCGATGAAGGTGCCGAGCGAACAGCTCCAAAAGATGCTCGGCATCGCCAGCGTGACGTTCAATCCCGGCAAGCAACGGCTCGCCATCATCGACGCGCCGCTGAAGGGGTAAGCGATGACAACAAAACACAAATGCGCCCGCGCAACGCTTGCCTTTGCCGCTCTTGTGATCGCGGCACCAGCCTGGACGATGGAGTCGCGCGTGAAGATCGACAATTTCACTTTCAATCCGCCCAAAATCACGGTCAAGGCAGGCACGACAGTGACCTGGACGAACGAAGATGACATCCCGCATACGGTCACAGCGAGCAACCTGACCTTCAAATCGAAGGCGCTCGATACCGGAGACGGCTTCTCATTCAAATTCTCGACACCGGGTACGTACACGTACTTTTGTTCCTTGCATCCGCACATGACCGGTTCGATTGTGGTTGAAGGAAACGAGTGACGGTGGGCGGTGCCGAACGATACGCGCTCCGCGCGCCGGAGCACGAGTGTAGGTCGATGGCGGGCGACCCATCAGGCAAGCACGACGCGGGGAGGGCCGAGCGCTTCAGGGCGCTCGCCTTGCCGCATCTTGACGATGCCTACACGCTGGCGCGTTTTCTGCTGCGCAATGCGAGCGATGCCGACGACGCGGTGCAGGAGTGCTTTCTGCGCGCGTTTCGCCATTTCGACAGCCAGCGTGGCCCCGCGGTCAAGCCGTGGCTCATGGCGATCCTCCGCAATGTCTGCCGCGCGGCGCGCTCCGGCAACCGTCCGCTCGCTTACGCTACCGGGGGCGAGAGCGAGACGGACGCCAAGCCGCTCTGGCGCGACGCGGACGATACCGCGGAAGAGCTGTTGCTGCGGCAGAACGACAGCGACGCCATGCGTCGCCTGATCGAGCAGCTGCCGGACGACTTCAGGGAAGTCATCGTGCTGCGCGAGATCAACGATCTTCCCTATCGCGATATTGCCACCGTGATCAACGCGCCGATCGGAACGGTGATGTCGCGGCTGGCGCGCGCGCGTACGATGCTGCGCGACGCATGGATCGCCGCCGAAGGCGAAGGCAGGTCGAGATGAATTGCGATGAAGCAAACATTCTGATGCACGCGCTGATCGATGGCGAGCTGGATGCCGGTAATGCCCGCGACGTCGAGGCGCATGTCGCTTCCTGCCCGAAATGCGCGACTGATCTGCACTCGTTCCAGAATTTGCGTCAGGCCATCGACGGCGCGGACCTGGGCTATGCGACGCCGTCGAGCCTTCGCCGCAAGATTGAAGGCGCTCTTCCGGGGCGGCAGGCAGCCAGGCCGGATCGGCGCGCCGTTCTCAAAGGCTTCTCGCTCGGTGCGGTTGCAACTGCGCTCGCCGCGTCGGGGGTGGTGGCGATCGTCATGCGAGACGACGATCAACGCCGTGTCCTCGGCGAGGTGGTTTCGGCCCATTTGCGCTCGCTGCAAGGACAGCATCTGATCGACGTGCAATCGAGCGATCAGCATACGGTCAAGCCATGGTTCAACGGCCGCCTCGACGTGGCGCCGCCGGTCGTCGATCTGACCGCGCAAGGGTTCACGCTTATCGGCGGCCGTCTCGACTATCTCGACGCCAAACCGGCGGCGGTCATCGTTTATCGCCGCCGCGTGCACGTCATCAATCTGTTCTGCTCGCCGGCACCGGGATCGGAGGACCGCGCGGCCGTGATGGAAAGCCTGCAAGGCTTCAATGTGCGCCGCTGGACGCAAAACGGGCTCGATCTGTGGGCGGTAAGCGACCTCAACGCCGATGAGCTGAAGGAATTCGGGCAGAAGTTCGAGACGGCGACGCGCAAGTAGAGCGGCTAAAACGGCCGTGTGGTGAAGTTGCAGGTGCCATCGCGCTCGATGCGCGTCAGCAGATCGACTTCCCACGACAGGTACTCGTTCATGGCGTCTTTCTGCTCGCCGGGGCGCTCGTAGGGCTTGAGCCAGACGTCGATCGGCTCGTCCGCCATGCGCGGCTCCTGCGAGAGCGGATGGCCGGCCGCGCTCCATGCGGCATTGCCGCCCTTGAGCCAGCGCACGGGACACTTTGCGAGAGCCTGCGCGTCGTTGACGGCGAGGCTCGCCAGCGTGCCATCTTCGGACGTGAGAACAAGCTCGCGCGGCGCAGGGACTTTTGCGAGCGCTTCCTTCAGCCGCGAGCGGATTGCGAACCAGGCGCCGGGGATATGGCCTTTGTGGTACTCAGGGCTGCGCGAGAGGTCGAGCACGGTGACTTGACCGCGCGCGAGCGAGGTGGTGAGGGCGCTGGAATCGATTGATGCGGGCGAGGGCGTGCCAATGATATCGGCCGGCGGAAAGCCCGTTTCGGTGCCTCTTTCGGCGAGTACGACGACATCGTTCCAGCCCATCTGCTTGAGCCACGAGGCGGTCATTACCGCGCGGACTTCCTTTTCGTCGCATAGCACGACGCGCGCACCGAGCGTGCCGGCGTAGATGTCGGTCGCCTGCACGAGCTGGCCGCCGGGTGCGGAAATTGCGCCGGGAACATGACCGGCCTCGTATTCGGACGGGTCGCGCACGTCGAAGATGTAAAGCGTGCGGCTTTTGTCGCCGCGCCAGCGATCAAGCATATCGCGGTCGATTTTCTCGATGCCAAAGCGCCGTGCGATCGCGTCGGTTTTCGCTTTCGCCCAGGCGCCGCCCTTATCGGTAACATCCGGCGCCCGCACGCTCTTGCCTTTGTCGACCTTCAGGCCGGCAAGATGCCAGCCCATGGTGCCGTTGCGCAGCGCCACGACCTTGTTCGGCACGCCGGCATTGATAAGAGACTGCGCGCCGATAATGCTGCGCGTGCGGCCGGCGCAATTGACGACGACGAGCGTGTCGGGCGAGGGCGCAATATCATGCACGCGCAGCACAAGCTCGGCGCCCGGCACATTGATGCCGCCGGGGATCGAGATGCGCGTGTATTCGTCGAACGGCCGGCTATCGAGCACTGCCAGCTTGGCGCCGTTTTGCTGAAGCCGGTGCAATTCATCGGCACTGATGCTCGGCGTCTTGGTCTCATGCTCGATGAATTCGCCGAACGCCTTGCTCGGCACGTGCATGCCCGAGAACAGCTCGAAGTCCGCGTCCGCCCAGGCGGCGACGCCGCCGTCAAGATGGGCAACATCGCTGTAGCCTGCGTGCGCGAGAATATCGGCCGCGCGTTGCGCGAGACCGTCGTTGTCGTCGCACAACACGATCCGGGTCGTGCGCCGGGGCACCAGTTGCGCGAAACGCAGCTCCAGCCGGCTCAGCGGTACCGAGCGCGCCCACAGGAGATGATTGCGCGAAAAGATCAGCTCCTCGCGCACGTCGACGAGCGCGAGTTCCTCCCCGTCGCCGAGTATCTCTTTGAGGGAAGCGGCGGCGATGGGGTTGGAGGGATTGCTGTCACGCATGAGCATTGTTCTTGGTCATGGCCGGGCTTGTCCCGGCCATCCCGTTTAGGCGGGCAAGGTGCTTTCCTAAGCGAGATCGCCGGGACACGCCCGGCGATGACAGCTTACGGATAGCATCACGTCGCGCGTTGCGTGTACATCGGCTGGATTTCGCCGGTCTTCGGATCGAACTTCACGCGGTCGATCTTGTCGAGGTTGGTGCCGGTGACGCGGATAAAGCGCGCCATGTCCGGATAGTCGATCGAGTGAATGGTGCCGTCCTGATAGATGCCGGCGTGACCCGGATTGAGGCGATATTTCCTGACCGGCTTCAGGTCGGCGTGCTTGCCGTCAGCCCTGTCGGTGCGCTCGTACTCCGTCATGTCGGTGTATTTGGTCGCCTGGCCGTAGATCGCCCAGGAGGCGCCGTGGTCGTGCGGCGGCGAGACGCGCGCCCTGTCGTTGATGTGCGCGAGAATCTGGAAGCCGAGCTTCGGGTCCTCGTAGAGAACCTTCAGCCCTTGTGGCGCATCGTCGCCGCAGTATTCGCGGATGAAATCCTGATTGCCCAGCAGCTTTTCAAGGTTGACGCGTACCTGTTCGCGGCCGGCAGGTCCGGGGTCGCGCGTGAGAATTGTGCGGCAGTCGTCGATGAATTGGTCGAGGGCGTAGGCCATAACATTTACTCCCTGGCGAGGATGTCACGGCCAGTTTCGCGCAAGTCAGCAAGCGGCGCCAGCGGTCTAGTCTGCGCTGCGCTTGGCGACTTCCGCCGCCATGAGCTGGGCCTCGTCTCCTAGATCGCGCAAGCCTGCAACGACGCCAGCCCGATCGACAGCCGGCCGGTTCTGGCTGACCTTCCATTTGCCTTCGAGGCGAGTGATCGGGATTTCCAGGCCGACGATGGCCTTCATCTGCGCAGCAACGAACGATGCAGGAGCATCCGACACAGCCCATGGGGATGCGAATGCGCTCTCCTGGTGCGCTGTCAAATCGTCGACCTGCCGGCGGAGCCAGACGCCATCATCGACGACCTGCGGGCGGCCCCAAGCGTGCACGACAATGTAATTCCACGTTGGGACGACTTTTCCGGTCTCTTGCTTGGTCGGATAGAGCGATGGGCTGATATAGCGCTGCGGCCCCTGAAACACGACGAGGCATTCCTCGCACGCGGCCAATTCATCAAGTTGAGGATTGGCGCGGGCGAGGTGGGCACGCAGCACGCCCCGCTCCGCTCCCATGCCGATGAGAAACGGAATGTGGTTCGCCTGCAGGCCGCCCGCGCCCGTGGTGATCAGGAGCCCAAGCGGACGAGCGCGGATCAGCGCATGCTGGACCTCGATGCGATCCTCGCGGAAATGCGGCGGCTGGTACACCTCACATCACCTTTTTCATCCGGCCCCACGTCTTGATCGCGGACCAGATGCCGCGCTCGAGACGAAAGCGATCGATGGGCGCCGACGATTTGATCGCGCTGATGCGATAGAGCCCGACGCCGGTCCACTGGAAGCCGCATTTCTCCAGCACACGGCGCGAGGCCGGGTTGGTGACGCGCGCACCGGCGTTAAGCGCACCATGATCGAGGTCCGTGAAGGCGTAGTCGATCACCGCGTGCAGCGCTTCCGTGGCGAAGCCTTTGCCCCAATACGGCGCGCCGAGCCAATACCCGAGCTCGGGTTGACTATCGAGCGTGGTGATGCCGCACGCACCGATGATCTCGCGGTGCTGGGTTATCAGGAATACGACTTCGCCGCCGGCGCCGTTTGCCTTTGCGATGAAATCCGTCGCATCGGAAACCGTATAGGGATGCGGAATGCGCGCGGTGTTTTCGGCAATGCGTTTGTCGTTGGCAAGCAGCGCTACCGTTTTTGCGTCCTCGAGGCGCGGCGCGCGCAACGTGAGCCGCTTGGTCTCGAGGACGGGAATACTGCCTTCTCGGAAGCTCTCTCTCGGTCGTTCTTCCAGCAAAGTCATGGCACGGGCTCCAGGGTTAAAAAGCAAGAAGGGGAGCCGGCATCCCGTCTCCCCTTCTCAGAGCCCATTGAGCCCCGCCGGTTTGACTGAATGCCGGCGGACCTCGATTTGGTTCCACCGTCTATTCGGCCGCTGCCTCCGTCATCGGTACGACAGACACGTAGGTGCGGCCTTTGGTTTTCGTGGCGAACTGAACTTTTCCATCAATAAGTGCGAACAGCGTGTGATCCTTGCCCGTGCCGACATTGCGTCCGGCGTGCCATTTGGTGCCGCGCTGGCGCGCAAGGATATTGCCGGCGAGCACGATCTCGCCCGCGTAATTCTTCAGGCCAAGGCGCCGGCCCGCTGAATCACGGCCGTTGCGCGAAGATCCGCCTGCTTTCTTGTGAGCCATCGCTCTGCTCTCTCGAATTCTCTTACTGTGTACACCGATTCCGTGAAGGAATCATCTCACTTCTTTTTGCCTTTTGCGGCGGGCTTTTTTGTGGCCCGCGCCGCCGGCTTTTTCGCCTTCGCTTTGGCGGGCCTGGCTTCGGCGGTTTCGCCCTCCGGCTTCGGCTTTGGTTCCCGTTTCGGCCGGGGCTTTGCCTCTTTCGAGGGTTTGGCGCCGCCGGTGAGGATTTCGGTGATGCGGATCACCGAAAATTCATGCCGGTAGCCGCGTTTGCGCCGCGAATTCTTGCGCCGGCGCTTCTTGAAGGCAATCACCTTGTCGCCGCGCGTGTGCTGGAGCACTTCGCCAGCGACGGTGGCGCCCGCAACCGTCGGCGCGCCGATCTCCGGCGTGTCGCCGCCCACAACGAGAACCTCGCCGAATTCAACGATCTCGCCGGGTTGACCGTTCACTCGGTCGATCCGGATCACGTCCTCGGGGACAACGCGGTACTGCTTGCCGCCCGTTTTGATGACTGCGAACATCGTTTTTCCCTTGTGTTCGTTTCCGGCACTCGGGCTTTCCCGGGCCGGCTTCTTCCAGTCTGTTTCTGATTACTTTTCAGGAGCTTAAGTGCCCCTCAAAAAGCACCGCGGACCCAAAGGCCCGCGTGCGGGATGCTTATGGCGGGGAAAGACGCGCCCTGTCAAGAAAGCCGGCCGCTCGCTAGAGTTCGGAGGGGGCCCACGACGCCATTCCGGGGAATCGACGATGACCGACACAACGCGCGAGCCGCGCCTGCTGCTGCCGTTTCTTGAGCCATTCTACGCCGCGGTCATCCCGCTGACGTGGCCGCTCATCCGGATCGCCGTTGGCTGGAATCTCATCGTGCACGGCTGGGGCAAGGTGCTGCGCGGACCCGCCGCGCAGGCGGTCAATCTTACGCATGACGGCTTTCATCAAGGTGTGCCGCTTGCCCTGCTGCTGACCGTTGTCGAGTTCGTTGGCGGCATTTGCATTGCGCTCGGTCTGTTTACGCGTTTCTTCGCCGCAGCGGTGGCGATCGAAATGGGCGTGATCACCTTCGGCCTCTATTGGGCCAACGGCTTCTCGTGGCTGCACCGCGGCTACGAATACACGCTGATCTGGGGACTTGTGACGCTGGCGATCGCGCTGCGCGGCGGCGGGCCGTATTCGCTCGACCGACAGATCGGCCGGGAGCTTTAGTCCGTTTTGGCGGCCGCCGTTGTGGCGTGGGTCGCGGCGCTCCATGGCGGGGATTCATTTTCGCCCGTCTGCGCGAGGCGATAACCGACGCCGAGCTCCGTCACCAGGATGCGTGGGGAATCGGGTTTCGGCTCGATCTTCTGCCGCAGCTTGCGCATGAAGATACGCAGGTAATGCGTGTCGTTGACGTGGACCGAGCCCCAGACTTCTTTCAACAGATGCTGGTGCGTGACCACGTTGCCGGCGTGCTGCGCCAGGACCTGCAGCAGGCGGTATTCCTTCGGCGTCAGCGTCAGCCGCTGTTCGTTGAGGAAAACCGCGCGCGCTGACAGGTCGATCGTGAGCGGCCCGACCTTGACCGTCGGTTCGCCGGTTGCCGCGCGCATCTGGCGGCGCAGCGCGACCCGCACGCGCGCCAGCAGTTCGGCCATGCCGAACGGCTTGACGATGTAATCGTCGGCGCCGAGCTCGAGCAGGTGGACCTTCTGCGCCTCGCTCGACCGCACCGACAGCACGATCACCGGCACCGCCGACCAGGAGCGGATGCGCTCGACAACCTCTGCGCCGTCCATGTCAGGCAGGCCAAGGTCGATGATGACGAGATCGATCGGCTGAAGCGTCGCCATCCGGATCGCCTCGGCGCCCGTTCCGCACTCGTGCACCGAAAATCCGTTCAGCTCGAAGCCGGTGCGCAGAAAGCGCCGGATCTGAACCTCGTCGTCGACGATGAGGACGATGGGGGATGGATCACTCATCTGCGTCGCTCTCCATCTGCGAAACGGTCACCAATGTGACGGGCAGGGCGATCGAAATGGTCGTGCCGCGGCCGGGACCGGCGCTTTCGGCGTCGATTGTGCCGCCATTGGCGGCGATAAAGGCGTTGGCGATCCAGAGCCCGAGGCCCGAGCCGCTGGTCGTTGCCGCATGCCGTTCGCCGCGCGCGAAGCGGTCCCACATCTTCGCCTTTTCCGGGGCGGTGAGGCCGGTGCCTTGATCGCTGACGGCCACGATCATCTGGCCGTCCTCCGCATGCGCGGCAATTTCGACGAGCGATTGCGGCGGCGAGTACTTTGCCGCGTTGTCGAAAATCTGCACCAGCGCCTGCTCGACGAGGACCGGATCGACATGCACCAGCGGCAGGTCGCGGGGGACGTCAAGGACAAGGCGCCGCTCGCCGAAGCGCTGCCGGCAGCGTTCGATGGCCGAATGGATGATGTCGGCGGGATCGGCCCATTCGGCATGCGGATTGATGCCGTCGCTGCTGATGCGGGAGGCGTCGAGCAGATTCTGAATATCGTTGTTGAGACGTTCGGCCTCGTCGCGCACGTCATGCACCAGCGCCTTGAGCTTGTTCTCGCCTTCGAGCGCGGGCGCCGAGCTGAGCACCGTCGCGGCACCGAGGATCGAGGCAAGCGGCGTGCGCAATTCGTGCGACACCGAACCGATCAGCGCCTCGCGCAACTGCTCGGTCTGTGAGCGCATGCGCGCCTCGCTGATGGCGTGCGCGACGCCAAGACGGTCGAGTGTCGCGGTGGCGTCGGCGAGCACGGTGTCGACGCGCGCCCGCAGGGCGTCGGACCCTTCCTGCGTCTCGCGGCCGAGATTGATCGCGATCACGCCGAATTCGGGCGTCTTCGGCGAAACCGCGCGTACCAGCCAGATTTCCCCGTTATCGTGCCTGACCGTGACTCCGGCGGCCGGGTCGCTTTGCGCGGCGGCAACGTCGGCCGCTTTCGTCAGCACCGCCTCGGGAACGTGCGAGCCGGCGCGCCGGCCGCCGGGAGCCTCGCGGCCGCCCGCCAGCAGCACGACCTTGCGCTGGGTGACGTTGGCGAGATGATCCTCGATCGCGGCATGAATGTCGGAGACGCCGAAGGCGACCGCCAGCCGGCGGGAGAATGCATAGAGATCGCGCATGTCGATCTCGCGCTGGCGCGACAGTTCCGCCTGCCGCCTGAGCCGCATTGCAAGCTGGCTCACCACGATCGCAACGAAGGTGAACAGCGTGAGATTGATGATCTCGTGCGGGTCCTTGATGTGCAGGCTGTAGAGCGGCGGAAAGAAAAAGAAGGCGGAGGCGAGCACGCCCAAAATCGACGCCACCAGCGCGGGGATGATGCCCCATTGGGCCGCGGCGATAACGACGGGAATGATGAAGACGACCGAGCCGTGCGTGATGCCCGGCTGCCAGACGAGGTAATAGACACCGGCCGTGGTGATCGCGACCAGCACCATCGTGTAGGCGATGTTGCGCAGCTCGGTACGGATGGCGGCAGGATTCATCGCGCTTGCCTTAACGGGCCTCGGCGTTCGGACCGGAGGACTTGCCGCCAAGAATACGACGCCGAACCCTTGTTTGTCTCGGCCCGCTTGGGTACATAGCGCCGGGCCTTGATGGCGAATTTGGGCCGTTTCCGAGCCTCCGGAGAGGTGGCAGAGTGGTCGATTGCACCGCACTCGAAATGCGGCATACGGGCAACCGTATCGGGGGTTCGAATCCCTCCCTCTCCGCCAGCCTGGCTGTTCCGAATTTTCTCTCGCGCCATATGACGTGGCGAAGAACTCCAGTATTCGCGGACCTTCCCAAACAAACCTGCGCACCACGCGACCACGGCTCAGGCCAGAAATTCTCTCCGTTAGGCCATTTCTCTCCAAACCTCCAGACTGCGCGGATTTAGTACGGTTCTCCGTAAGCTATTGTTTTTCCACGTACTCTGATCCTGCTCACCTCCGCACTTTTCGCAAGATCACTCGGGGAACGGAGAACAGAGAATTCAAACTGTGCGCTTGATGTTGCTTCGTTTTTCGGATCCTTGGTACGGACGTGCTGTGCATCGATTGCGTTGTTGGCGAGTGCATTGCCTGCAGGGTCTGATCACAGCGGGCTCGCGGCAGAATCGCATGCGCTATTTCTCGCGATAGTCGTCA